>NZ_JBNIEX010000002.1:0-392646 GCF_051842325.1 Idiomarina sp. ST10R2A5
TACAAATATTTCTGTTTGCTTACTTCTGCAAGTGCCCACACAGTTTGCTTGGCTTGATATAATTGTTAAAGAGCGTTGCTTCTTTCGAAGCAGGGAGGCGTATTCTACACTTCCCAGTCGTTTCGTCAACCACTTTTTAGCGGCTTTTTTCAGCCCGGTTGAAACAAAACGCCGTTGCCTGATTCCCTTCCGGATAACTCATGACAACGGCGGCGAATTATAGTGATCTCTCTGAGCCTTTCAAGATCTTTTTCGGACCACATTGATCGTTTGCTCAGAACTTCACCAATTTGGTGTTTTAATCTTCTTTCTCTGTCTTTTCTGCTTCTTTTTTGGTCTCTTTATTGTCATTAAAGTCTGCGTCATCGTCGTCGTCATCACCAACAACATGGCCCAACTTCAATTTCTTCACATTCTTTATAGTTAATACCGGGCCTGACAAAGCATATAAAAAGAATATAGAGAACAGCACTAATGATGGTTGTGTCGCAACAATCACGAAAGCCAGTACAATGACCAGTATGACTAAAAATGAAACTTTACCTTTCCAGTCAACGTCTTTAAAAGAGTGGTAACGGAAATTGGTTACCATCAATAGGCCGGCACAAATGGTAACAACAGCAGCGAAGCCAGCTATATCGCTTCCTTCAACACCGTATTCAGAACCAACCCAGACTAAACCGGCAACGATTGCTGCAGCGCTGGGTATCGCCAGTCCCTGAAAGAACTTTTTATCGGAAGAACCTAAGTTTGTATTAAAGCGCGCCAGGCGTAATGCACCACCAGCCACAAAAATAAATGCCGCTAACCAGCCAATTTTTCCGAGATCAGCCAAGGCATAGTTGTACATGACCAAAGCAGGTGCCATACCAAAGGATACAATATCAGCCATACTGTCGAATTCAGCACCGAAATCGCTCTCTGTATTGGTCATTCTTGCAACCCGACCGTCCAGCCCATCAAAAACCATTGCGATAAAAATTGCTACAGCCGCCTCAATAAAGCGATCGTTCATTGACGCAACTATGGCATAGAAGCCCGAAAACAGGCCTGCAGTTGTAAACAAGTTTGGCAATAAATAGATACCGCGGCTCTTACCACTGGCATTTGAGCTGTCATTACTCATGTATAAAACACTCTTTAGTCACTAATATGAAAGTAGTCAGGTTATCACATTAGGGCTTCGAACAGGAAATGCCCGAAGCCCTGTGTCGTTATTGCGTGATCACTAACCGCTCATTTTCAACACTTACTTTGATCGGTTTAGCAGGCTCAAGTTCCCCTGACAAGATTTTTTGCGCTAACGGGTTTTCCAGTTCATGCTGAATTGCACGTTTCAGAGGCCGCGCCCCGAACACAGGATCGAACCCAGTTCTTGCAAGGTGAGATAAAGCGTCATCATCCAACTCAAGCTGATACTCTTTTTCTTCCAGGCGCTTATAAAGAAGCTGCAACTGGAACTGCGCAATAGAGCGAATTTCACTTTCTCCAAGAGGATGGAAAACAACGGTTTCATCCACACGGTTAATGAACTCCGGACGGAAATGATGCGCCAGCACTTCCATTACCTCAGCCTTCATCTGCTCATAAGTATGCTCTTTGGCATGCTCCTGAATTAAATCGGAGCCAAGGTTAGAGGTCATAATAATAACGGTGTTTTTGAAATCGACCGTGCGCCCTTGCCCATCGGTTAAGCGGCCATCGTCCAATACCTGCAATAAGATATTAAAGACATCTGGGTGAGCCTTCTCAATTTCGTCGAGCAAAATTACCGAATAGGGTTTACGCCGCACGGCTTCGGTTAAGTAACCACCTTCTTCATAACCAACATAGCCAGGAGGCGCACCAACCAGACGAGCAACCGAGTGCTTCTCCATGAACTCGGACATATCAATACGTACCATCGCATGGTCAGTATCAAACATGAAGTTCGCTAAAGCCTTAGATAATTCTGTTTTACCCACACCGGTTGGACCAAGGAATAAGAATGAACCAATAGGACGGTTTGGATCCCCAAGCCCCGCGCGTGAACGGCGAATGGCATTGGAAACCGCATCTACGGCTTCATTTTGACCCACTACCCGACTGTGGATTTGCTCTTCCATCTGCAACAGCTTTTCGCGCTCGCCTTCGAGCATTCTGTTAACCGGAATCCCAGTCCAGCGTGACAATACGTCAGCAATTTCTTCTTCGGTAACGCGATTTTTGAGCAAGCTCATATCCTGCATTTCAGCCTGCAAGGCTAAATCCAGCTGGCGTTCGAGTTCAGGAATACGACCATACTGAAGTTCAGACATACGATTTAAGTCACCGGCGCGACGAGCAATATCCATATCGGTACGAGCCTGTTCTAACTGAGCTTTAATATGTTGGGTACCTTGTACGGCCGCTTTCTCTGTATTCCAGACCTCTTCCAGTTCTTCGTATTTACGTTCTTGTTCATCAAGCTCGTCGTGCAGAATTTCCAGGCGTTTCTTGCTGGCATCATCTTTTTCTTTCTGTAACGCCTGACGTTCAAGCTTCAACTGAATAATCCGGCGTTCCAGACGATCCAAATCTTCCGGCTTAGAGTCAATTTGCATACGAATACTTGATGCTGCCTCGTCAATTAAGTCGATGGCCTTATCCGGCAGTTTACGGTCACTGATATAGCGATGCGATAAAGACGCCGCCGCTACAATGGCCGGGTCTGTAATTTCTACCGAATGGTGTAGTTCGTAGCGCTCTTTCAAACCACGTAAAATAGCAATGGTGTCTTCCACGTTCGGCTCTTCCACCAGAACTTTCTGGAAGCGTCGTTCAAGTGCTGCATCTTTTTCAATATACTGACGGTATTCATCCAGCGTAGTAGCGCCGACACAGTGCAGTTCGCCACGCGCCAAGGCCGGCTTCAACATGTTACCGGCATCCATCGCACCGTCCGCTTTACCAGCACCAACCATGGTGTGCATCTCGTCAATGAACAAAATGATGCGGCCTTCTTCTTTAGAAAGCTCGGTTAATACAGCTTTGAGCCGCTCTTCAAACTCACCGCGAAATTTAGCACCCGCTAATAAAGCACCTAAATCCAGAGACAATACTCGTTTATGCTTTAAGCCTTCAGGCACTTCACCGTTGACGATGCGCTGTGCCAGTCCTTCTACAATTGCGGTTTTACCAACACCCGGCTCACCAATAAGAACCGGGTTGTTTTTAGTACGGCGCTGCAATACCTGAATAGTCCGGCGAATTTCTTCATCACGACCAATAACAGGGTCAAGCTTGCCCTGCTCAGCACGTTCGGTTAAATCAATGGTGTACTTATCCAGCGCCTGACGCTTATCTTCGGCATTAGGGTCATCCACTTTTTCACCATCGCGAATATCGTTAATGGCTTTTTCCAGCGCATCACGTTTTATGCCCTGCTGACGAAAAATATCCCCCAGCTTACCTTTATCTTCCGTTGCAGCCAGCAAAAACAGTTCGGACGAAATGTACGAATCATTTCGTTTCTGCGCGTATTTATCGCACAGGTTTAAAAGTTGAGCTGTGTTCTGTGACAGCTGAACGTCACCGCCTGTACCCTCAACCTGAGGTAACGCATCCAGAGCTTTCGACAGGTTTGCTCTGAACTGGGGGATATCCACGCTCAGCATAGTAAATAAAGGGCGAACTGAGCCACCGTTTTGATCCAACAGTGCCTGCATTAAATGTACGGGTTCTATGAATTGATGGTCACGTCCCAGAGCAATTGACTGAGCATCAGCAATTGCCATCTGAAACTTACTGGTAAATTTATCGTGTCGCATCGGTACTTCCTCACTTAATTCTTTCGTTAAGTTAAATGTGGGTACTTTTTGCGCATTTTCAAGTGACTAAAATTAATTTCGCCAAATAATTGACGCAAATCTTGCTACAGCTTTTTCTTTACGCCACGAATACCAGCTTGTGTTATTGCCGACCGTACATTCGCCGCTTTTGGTAATACCTTTGACACCCGAACGCAAACATTCGTCCGCTGCAATTGAGGCTAGATCAGCCAACCATTTATTGCTAGGTTGAGAAAGAAAATATCCCGCATTAGATGAATGATGTGCAACGAACGCATCTCTTACGTCATCACCTACTTCAAAAGCCGAAGCGCCGATAGACGGTCCTATCCAGATGCGAATGTTAGCCGCTGGCGTTTTAAAATTTGCCAACGCATTTTGTAATACTCCGTCGGCTAACCCCCGCCAACCTGCGTGCACTGCTGCAATTTCCTTTCCGTCATCTGAACAACAAAGAATAGGCAGACAGTCTGCGGTTAAAACTGCGCAGACGCTCTTAGGTGAATTGCTGTAAGCGGCATCCGCAACAGCGGACTTAAAAGGCCAACGCAAAACCCTATTCGTATGTTGTTGTTGCAACCAGGTAACCGCGGTTGGCAGTTTGAGTGAACGTTGCAGTTGTCGGCGACGTAGCAGAACAGCAGCCGGGTCGTCTCCCACATGAACCGCTAAATTGCCAAACTCTCTGGTTGTCACTGCCGCATGAACGTTCGGCGGCAGTTCCCAGTCCGGCGTTAAAATGGCTTCATGCCGATTTAAAGCGTTCGTTATCAATTCGCAACTCTTCAATCAAATATTGAAAATCTGTGGGGCGCGGAACATTAAACTCCAGCCAATCCCCGGTAATGGGGTGGTGCAAGCCCAGCGATGCCGCATGCAAAGCCTGGCGGTTAAATCCTCGCAAAGTTTGTAATAGACGATCTTCGGCCTGCTTCGGCGGACGCGGCCGGCCACCATAAGTTAAATCACCGACCAACGGGTGGCGAATATGCGCCATATGTACGCGGATCTGGTGAGTTCGACCGGACTCTAAGCGCAAACGCAATAACGTATGTGCCCTATAACGGTCCAACACACGATAATGAGTAACCGCCGGTTTCCCAGACTGCACAACTGCCATATGTGTGCGCTTCGTCGGATGTCGTCCAATAGGTTCATCAACCATACCACCCGCCGTCATAACGCCGTTACAAACAGCCTCGTACTCACGAGTGATTTCCCGCGCCTGCATCATTGACACTAATTGAGTCTGCGCCGGTACATTACGCGCTACCACCATTAATCCGGTGGTATCTTTGTCTAAACGATGAATAATTCCCGCCCGTGGCACTAAGTCGAGTTGTGGATCATAGTGCAGCAAACCGTTTAATAAGGTTCTGTCTGGTGCACCGGCTCCGGGGTGAACAACAAGCCCTGCCGGTTTGTTAATAACCAGTATATCCTCGTCTTCATAAACGATATCCAGTTCTACCGGTTGCGCTTCGTGCCGCTCTTCACTTTCAATTTCAGCGTCAACAGCAACTAAAGTTCCGGCCACCACTTTTTCTCGTGGTTTTTCGACAACTTTAGTATCAACGGTCACTTTTCCATCAGTTATCCAGCTTTTTAGCCTTGACCGGGAGTAGTCGGGGAACAACTCTGCAAGTGCCTGGTCTAATCTTTTTCCAGCCAGAGACTCGGTAACAATGGCTTCTAATTCAATGCTTTTGTTCATATATTGGGTTTCGACTGTCAAAGCCTTTACGGCTGCGTTAGAATGCAAGAATATGCTAGTGTAACGGTTTGCCGGTGCAGCGCCAAAAAAATAAAGGGAATCCTTCATAATATGTTTAGTAATAAGTTAGGCCGAAGCGTCGTTTTATCATCGGTTCTGGGGTTAATGTTAGCTGGTTGCTCAAGTCAATCAGAAGAAGAACAGGTGTCAAAAACACAAATAGAAGCTATGTATGACCAGGCTCAGGAGAGCATGTCTAACGGCAACTTAAATTTGGCACAAGAACAATTGTCGAACCTTAACCGCCGTTATCCTTTTGGTCCTTTCGCTCATCAAATTCAGTTAGACCTTATCTATCTACACTACAAGTTAGATAATACTGATGAAGCTCTGGCCGCTATCGATCGCTTTATTAGCCTCAATCCAAACCATAAAGATGTGGATTACGCGCTTTACATGCGCGGACTGGTAAACCAGAGAGCGGAACATAATGCGATACACGAACTCGCAGGTGTTGATCGTTCCGATCGTGACTCTTCGATGGCTCAGGAAGCGTTTAAAGATTTTGCTGAACTCATCCGCAAGTATCCGGATAGTGAGTACGCAGCAGACGCTAAACAACGTTTAATTGCATTGAAAAGCCGTTTAGCTAAGAAAGAATTGGCTATTGCGCAATACTATATGGAGCGCCAGGCTTATTTAGCAGCAGCTAACCGTGGACGTTATGTATTAGAACACTTCTCGGACACCCCGGAAGTAGAAAACGCATTAGCCATTATGGTAGAAAGTTACGATCAGCTTGAATTGCCTGAATTACGTGAAGACGCAATGAAGGTATTGCGAGCTAACTTTCCGAATAATCAGTTAGTTTCAGCTCGCTAGTTTTAACTATTCATTAGACGCGGTAATTTATACCGCGTCTTCGTTTTCCTCTCCGGTACGAATACGAATAACCCGTTCAATATCGGTAATAAAAATTTTGCCATCACCAATTTTACCGGTCTGAGCCGTTTCCATTATCGCCTCAATACAACGCTCAACTTCGCTGTCAGCAACCACAACTTCCAGTTTCACTTTGGGCAGGAAATCGACCATATACTCAGCGCCCCGATAAAGCTCGGTGTGACCTTTTTGACGACCAAAGCCTTTTACCTCTGATACCGTCATACCAGCAATTCCAACCTCAGACAGCGCTTCACGCACATCGTCTAATTTAAACGGTTTAATAATGGCTTCAACTTTTTTCATCAGTGTTGTCCTATTGACCTTGTCGCTGTAATTCATGGCGATAGTGACTGGTAATAGGGTAACGACGATCTTTACCAAAATTACGAGGCGTTACTTTAGGGCCAACTGCAGATTGTCTGCGTTTATATTCATTCAGATCCACTAAACGAATAACCCGACGCACATCATCTTCTGCAAACCCTGCCGCAACAATATCGGTTACCGACCAGTCCCTCTCTACATACAATGCCAGAATGCGATCTAAATCGCTATAGTCGGGTAGAGAATCAGAATCGACCTGGTCTGGTGCTAACTCAGCCGAAGGAGGCCTGTCGATGACACGTTGCGGGATGCACGAACCACGACTATTTCTGAACTCAGCCAATTGATAAACCAGTAATTTCGGAATGTCTTTAATTGGCGCAAACCCGCCGCACATATCGCCGTATAAAGTGGCATAACCGACAGCCATTTCACTTTTATTGCCCGTTGCTAACACAAGCGAACCGGTCTTATTCGACAAGGCCATAAGCAATACGCCGCGGCAACGCGACTGTAAGTTTTCTTCTGTCGTGTCGGTTTCAGTTTCACCGAATAATGGCGACAGTTGATTCATAAACTCGTCAAACATAGGTTCAATCGGCACCACATCATAACGAACACCCAGCGTTTTCGCCTGCTGTTCTGCGTCTTCCAGACTCATATCCGAGGTATAACGAAACGGCATCATTACGGCATGAACTTTATCGGCACCTAAAGCGTCACTGGCAATTGCCAGGGTTAGTGCTGAATCAATGCCGCCCGACAAGCCCAGAGCCACTCCGGAAAAGCCATTTTTAGTGACGTAATCACGCACAGCTAATACCAACGCATCGTATACATGAGCCAGGTCGTTCTGCTCAGCCTGAGCTTCAAATCCGTTACATACAACCTGGTTATCTTCGTAAACCACGGTTGCTGTAGTCATTTGGCAATGTGGCAACTCAGCCACCAACTTACCTTCTGCGTCGATAACCAAAGAGTGCCCATCAAAGACGAGCTCATCCTGAGCGCCGCAGTTATTCAGGTATAAAATGGGCTTGCCGGCTTCGGCAACACGCTGTTTCAGTACACCCAGACGTTGTTCGTGCTTGTTAAGCTCGTAAGGCGAAGCATTAATTGACAGCACAAGATCGATATCGTCATCCAACAATTGCTGTAGCGGTTGTGGATGCCATAGATCCTCACAAATTTGTAGGCCGATACGAACACCCTGCCATTCAAACACTTGACTCTGATGCCCCGGAATAAAGTAGCGCTGCTCATCGAAAACACCATAGTTTGGCAGGCGTTGTTTAAAATAGCGCAACAAGCATTCTCCACGATGTAAAACCGACATCGCATTAAATAACTCTCCGCCTATAGCCTGAGGATGACCAACAATGACAACGCATTCAGATGCCGCTGCACTGATTTGCTCAACCGCATTATCGACCGCCTGATGTAAGTCTTCGCGGAACAGGAGATCCTCTGGCGGATAACCCGTAATAGCCAGCTCAGGAAAGACAATAATATCGTGTTGTGCGCCCTGTTCACGTAAGGTTTTAAGAATTAAGGCGGTGTTGTTGTGAATGGCGCCAACCGTAAAGTCCAGCTGTGCCATGCACAATGAAAGTTTTGCCATAACTGCTCAGTCCAAATTTGCCATTGCCGATATCGGCCCGAATGGGGCGGAATGATATAGCAGCCCGTCCCAACGCGCAAATTATGGATTAATAGCGCAGGTCATCCGGAATGTCTTTATCGGTTGGTGGCTTCTTAGGCCGCTTAGCCTGACCTTGCTTAAACATACGCAACTGATAGACATAAGCCAGAATTTGCGCCACTGCCACAAACAGGCCTTTGGGAATTTCTTTCTCAAGTTCTGTGGTGTGATAAATTGATCGGGCAAGTCCCGGTGAAGCAACCAGAGGAATTTCATATTCCAGCGCAATTTCCCGGATTTTTGCTGCCGTTTCATCGGTTCCTTTTGCCAGCAAGACAGGCGCCTGAGCTCCTCCATCTTCATATTTTAACGCGACCGCGTAATGCGTCGGGTTGGTTACCACAACATCAGCTTTCGGCACTTCCTGCATCATTCGACGATTAGCCATCTCCATCTGCAAACGACGAATACGGCCTTTAACTTCAGGACTCCCTTCCGTGTCTTTATGTTCGTCTTTCACTTCCTGCTTACTCATTCTTAAGTCTTTATTGTGCTTCCAAAGTTGGAACGGCGCATCAATAACGACAATTAAAAACATTGAGCAACTCAGCAGTAAAAACATCCAGAGCAGCGTATCCAAGGCATTGCCTATCATGGTCGGCATCTGGCCCATAGACATCTGCAATATATCGACAAACTGCCACTTCAACAAGAAGTATGCAGAAACCGCGACCACCATAAACTTAGCAATAGCTTTGACTAACTCAACCAGCGCCTGAACACCAAACATGCGCTTAAAACCGTTAAGCGGACTCATTCGGTTAGCCTTGGGTGCCATTGCCTGAGCAGAGAAGTTAATTCCGCCAAGCCAGCTATTGCCAAGGAAGGTAAAAACTACGATGAAAGCGAAAATGGTCAATATCGGCCACATCACCTCACCAAAAGCTATCGCAAAGGCTTCATAAATTTTGGTGGTATCAAAGGCTTGTTGTCGGTCAATGGTAAACATGGTCTCAAACACATTCCGCACGCCGCGATACAGCGCCCCACCAAACCAAAAGAAAGCGACCGCTGCGCTTACCAGCACAAAGGCAGTTCCCATCTCCTTAGAACGAGCAATTTGCCCTTTTTCCCGGGCCTGCTGTTTTCGTCGCTCCGTGGGGTCTTCAGTACGTTCCTGATCAGTCTCAGCCATACCTATTAGCCTTTGTCAGAGAGAGTCCATTTAAGCGCATTGACTACCCAGTATTTCACACATGGTCTGTACCACACGTGCCCACTGATTCTCGAAATGAAAAATAAAGCCGCCCATGGTCAGCCAAATCACCACAAGCCCACTGACCATGGTAATAGGGAAACCAATCGCAAATATGTTCAACTGAGGGGCAGCACGAGTCATAACACCGAAGCTCAAATTGATAAGCAGTAAAGCAATGACTCCGGACAACATTGCCGTTAACGCCGCAGAGAACATATAGACCGCCCAGTCAGCAACCGCATATAAAGCATCGGCATCAAGTCCCGACATTCCAACGGGTATCGCATCAAAGCTGGCAACCACCATATGAATCATTAGCAAATGGCCGTCGAATGCCAGAAAAACCAAACTGGCCAACATTAAAAAGAACTGCGCAATAACCGGTACCTGCTGGCCGTTGGTGGGGTCGACCATAGACGCAAAGCCCAGGCCAATCTGCATCGCAATGATCTGTCCACCTAAAACAAAGGTCTGCAGAAATAGAATAGAGAGCAAGCCCAGGGCAACACCAATAACAACTTGTTGAGCCGTTACCACAAAGCCGCCGACCGACATCATTTCAACACCGGCATCAACCTCCGGCAGTGCCGGCGATACAGCAAGAATAATAGCTAAAGATAAGAAGATCTTAATACGAGAGTTAACGATGGTGCCCGAGAAAAGTGCCATGCTCATTATCATTGAAGACACCCGGGTCAAAGGCCACAGGTGTTGCTCCAACCACTCGAGCACAACAGAGGTTACCAGATCCATCAGCCGACCACTTCGGGTATCCGGTTAAACATCTCTATGGTGAAGTCCATCACCGTCTCTGTCAGAAAATGTCCACCAAGACCAATAACGGCAAGCGTTACTAATAGGCGCGGTAAGAAACTTAATGTTTGTTCGTTAATTGACGTAGCCGCCTGGAAAACGGCAACGACCAGACCAACCAATAGTCCCGGCACAATAATAAAAGCCACCATAATGACAATTGTCTTTAAGGCTTCCTGGAAAATGTCGAGAAACATTTCTGGTGACATAGTGCCTCCTAGACCCCGAAACTTCCGGCCAGGGTACTCATGGTTAAACTCCAGCCATCAACTAGCACAAACAACATGAGCTTGAAGGGTAGCGAAACAATCATGGGGGACAACATCATCATACCCATGGCCATGAGAACACTGGCAACCACCAGGTCAATAATCAAAAACGGAATAAAGAGCATGAAACCTATTTGAAAGGCCGTTTTTAGCTCGGAGGTAATAAAAGACGGAATAAGTACCGACATGGGCACATCCTCCGGCTCTTCCACACCTTCTGTGCCCGAAATTTCTACGAAAGTTTCTAAGTCCGTTAACCGCGTCTGCGCCAGCATAAAGGCCTTGACTGGAGCCTTCGCTCTGTCGACAGCCTCCATCGACTGTATCTCTTCATTTAAGTACGGTTGCAGCGCTTTGTCATTTATTTCGTTCAGTACCGGCGTCATAATAAAGAAGCTGAGAAATAACGCGATACCCAGCAACACCTGATTAGAAGGCGACTGCTGCAGGCCAATCGCCTGACGCAAAATGGCCAGAACAATAATAATTCGGGTAAACGAAGTCATCATTATGACCATGGCAGGAATGAAGGTCAGAGCCGTCATTATTGCCAAAATTTGCAGTGTTACTGAATACTCCTCACTTCCATCCGGATTTGTTTTCACCGTAACAGCGGAGATATCCTGCCAGGCAAATGCCTGATCCGGCAGCAAACACAAAAGGGTTAAAATACTAAGCCACAACCAGCGGTTCATTGTTCTTCTTTTCCTTTCAGGTTGATATCGCTCGGGAGTTCTTTTAAACAGTCGATGCGTTGTTGGGTAACACCAAGCAACAGTTTTTGTCCACCCACTTCAACAATCACTAACCGCTCTTTTGTTCCTAAAGATACGCTACTCAATACTTTCATGCCAGACGCGCCCTGAAACTTCAGGTTAAAGCGCTTTAAAAGCGAAGCCAACACAACTATCACCGCTAAAACGGCAAAAAGCGCCAAAACCATGGCGCCTATGTCATTGCCCGAGATAATGCCGGCTTTCTCTTCTGTCTGAGCGTATGCTGCGGAAGGAAGAAGCAGCAAACTAGCGAAGCTTACGAATACGTTCAATCTGACTAATAACATCGGTTAAGCGTATCCCGAATTTATCATTAACAACAACCACCTCGCCATGTGCTATCAAGGTGCCATTAACCAGTACGTCTAATGGTTCACCGGCAACTCGTTCCAGTTCAACCACCGAGCCCTGGTTCAATTGCAGCAAATTACGAATGCTGATTTGGCTACGGCCAACTTCCATTGAAATAGTGACCGGAATATCAAGAATCGCATCCAGCTTGCGTTTTTCTTCTTCGGTTACAGGCTTATCTTCACTAAGCTCTTCTAACTCAGCGGTTTGCACGTTATCCATACCCGAATGACTTGACGCTTTTCCGCCATCTTCATTCGCTTCAGATTCGCCGCCTTCTTCGTCTTCAGCAGCTGCCTGTTCAGCCATTGCTGCTTCCCAGTCATCCATATCTTTATCATCGTTACTCATGTTGCAACCTCACTTTCTCAAGCAGCAATTATTATAAATCAATGTCTTCTTCTAACTGTTGCAGCTCGGCGTCACCACCTATGCGGCGACCACCACGCGTCAACATATGAATATCAGACTTAACGGTTTCAGGACGTTTAATTTTCTCTGAAATTTTCAGAGCAACGTTGTCTCTTGAACGCCCCATTTTTGCGTGGAAGGTCGGTAAGTCCTCAATGAGCACGGTTAAATCATCCGGTAACTCAAGTGGAATAACGTCCCCTTCCCGCAGCTCCATCACTTCTCGCAAGGACATTTCGGTTTGCGCCAGTTTGGCAATCATTTCTACCGGAACATCCATAATTTCGTCACGCAGCGCCTTACTCCAGCGCATATCGGTATCTTCTTTATCCGACTGCACACCAGCATCCAACAACTCGCGAATGGGTTCCAGCATTGAGTAAGGCAAAGCAATATGAAAATCACCGCCGCCGCCGTCCAGCTCAATGTGGAAAGAGCTAATGACAATAACCTCAGTCGGACTCACAATGTTCGCCATGGCCGGGTTCACTTCAGAATCCAGATACTCAAAGCCAACATCCATTACCGGTGCCCAGGCTTCTTTGTAGTCTTCAAAGACAAGCTTGAGCAGCATTTGAATAATGCGGCGTTCCGTCGGTGTAAATTCACGTCCTTCAATTTTTGCGTGGTAACGTCCGTCACCACCAAAAAAGTTATCCACCAGAATAAAAACTAAACGCGCTTCCATGGTAATTAGCGCCGTCCCTTTTAACGGACGAAAACGCACCATGTTTAAACTGGTTGGTACGAACAAGGTATGCACGTACTCACCAAATTTAATCATCTGGACGCCGTTAATCGACACTTCTGCTGTGCGCCGCATCATGTTAAATAAGCTGACCCGCATATGACGGGCAAAACGCTCATTAACAATTTCCAGCGTTGGCATACGACCACGGACAATTCTATCTTGCGATGAAAAGTCATAATCGAGCGCATCCGCAGAAGCGGACTGTTTCTCTGTATCCTCTTCCTCAACGTCATCGACGCCGTGCAACAGCGCGTCAATTTCGTCTTGAGATAGTAAGTCACTCACCGCCATAATAGCTCACTTATTGCATTACCAAACTGGTAAATAAAACCTGTTCCACAACCGGCTTCCCGGTCACTTCTTCTAGCGCAGAGCGCACTTCAGTGAGTGCTAACTCACGCAGCTGACCTTTCCCCTCGGCTGTCTTTAATCTGTCCGCTGTTGACGAGGAAAAGACCTCGTGCAAGGTTCCTTCAATGAGCGGAATATGCTTTTTCGCCAGTTCTTCATTTTCCTCACCGCGAACCATAAGTTGTGCTTTAATCTGCACGGTTCGTTCACGTGAGTCGCCCGGAACAATAAAGACAAACGCCCTGGGCATACCCACATAGAGCGCATTACCGACTTCCGGTCGCGACGACGAAGACGGAGCTGGCGAGCCACTTCCAGTTGTCGCCGGTTCATCCGAAGACGACGAACCGCCAAATAACCAAAGAACGAGCACGACAGTCACGATTAAAACAATACCGATAATGCCGGACAGTATTAATTTCTTCTTTTTGCCGCCAGCTTTTTCTTCAGTTTGTTCTTCTTCGTTATCGTTTTTATCTTCTGCCATGCGTTATGTCCTGTGTCACCGTCTAATAACAGTTACTATAGCTTGATCGTTGCTTTAGTTATACCGTTTCAAACATAGAAATCGACCTGCCCGTCGGCAAGAACTCTACCTTCATCCAAAGCAATTTCGCCCTCTACGGCCCAGTCTTCTGACTCTTCAGCTGAACCACCCTGGCCACCGGCAGTGCGTTCGCCTTCTTTACTTTGTTCACCCACCTGAGTGTCGGCTAAGTCGATGCCCTGTTGTTCTAACATCTCACGCAGACGCGGCATTGCCGTTTCTATTGCATCTTTGGCTTGTGCACTTTGCACCTGAAACTGCACCGAAGCCTGTTCACCACTCATATTAACCCGAATCTGAACACTGCCAAGCTCGGGCGGATCCAGACGTATATCCGCTCGCTGAATATTGCGGCTCATCATAATGTTGATGCGTTCCTGCAATTTTTGCGATGCTTCTGTCTGCTGCAAGTCCAGAGGACGCTGCAGAGCCTGCAAAGTATTAGTTTGACCCGATTCGTTAGCCGCTACAGTACCTTGTGTCGTAGACACCATCTGACCTTGTATTGCGCGAGCCGCGTTAGCATCAGCCAGGGCATCAGTGTTGTTTCTGAACACCTGATTCTGTTGTGCTGAATCAGGCAACTTAGTATCGACATCCACTGCGTTGGCTAAACCATCGGCTTTGCTCGCAGACTGTTTGCTGTCATTACTCTTTATAGCAGTATCGCCAGCCTCAGCTTTTTCTTTACCAGACTTAGCGTTAGTGGCAGTTATAACAGGCTCTGTACCTTTTGACCGTTCGGCTACCTTTATTGGCTCCGCCGCTTTTTCACTATGTCCGGTGCGGCCTTTTAATAATTGTCGTATTTCTGCCAAAAGCTGTTCCGCTTTGGCCGCCTGCTCTTTGCTCAACATCTGGGACTTATCAGTGTCATTATTCTGACCAGCTAAAAGCTGACGTAGCTCAGCGGTAAATTGCTGTAATTTTTTCTGTTCCGCCAGGCTCAGTTCACTATTTTCGCCTTTCGACTTTTGTGCCGAAACCTGCTGCTCTAACTGTTTCAATAGGGCGAGCAATTCTTCCGAGCTTTGCGGCTTGGTTGCTCCCTTATCCACAGACTGCTGTGCAATAGCTTGCTCGGCCGCCTGGTTCAACGCCTGAGTCAGCGCCTTTTCATTACCGACCAATAACTTATCCGCATCGGCTTTCGGTAACATAGGCTCCATTAAGTTAACAATGAACTTACCCGCATCTTCTACCGCCTCACCGGCATTTTCACCCTGCTCAACGGCTTGTATCATCTGCTGCAACTTTGATTGTAACGCTTGCTTGTCTTTATCCGTCATGCCGACCAGCAATTGATCGGCAAACTTCTGCCGCTCAGCATCCGTCATTACTGTCTCGCTACTCTCACCGTCCGCCGACTTCTCAGCATTCGCTTTATCTAGCTTGGCTAGCAAAGACTGCAACATTTTTGACAGTTCTTCATCACTTAATTCCAGTTCGCCGCTGTCCGGCTCAACGTCAATTTCACCAATGACAGTCGCCTTGCCTTCAACCTTAATATCCGCGGTTTCCTGCTGCATTTGTTGCAACAGTTCCCATAAATTTCGGGTAACTGGCTCACCGACATTTTTACGGTCAATTTCACTACCTTTAGAATCGCCGTTGGCAGTCTGATGAGCTTCTATTTTGGCGGCCAATTGTTGCAGCTCTTTATCGCCGGAATTTTGCTTGATCATCAAACGAGAGAACTCACTGCTTTCGCCTTCAGCGTTTTTCACTGATAGCTCTTTCCCTTTGCCCATACGGGCAAAGTTATCGGCAGATTCGGTTAAGTTGAGCAGCTGTTGCATAGTATTTTTCCTGAATTAAGTGCTTATTCACGCTTTGCTTAATTTTCTCATCAATAACCAAGCAATTTTTGTTCCAACTATTTTCTGTCACGGATAAAACGCTGACTACTGAAGTCATCCAGGTTTTTTTGCTCTTTCCGCGCCTGGGCTATTTGTTCGCGCTTTCTGCGTTCCTTAATTAAAAAGTCAACTGACTCGCGCTTACGCCGTTGCGCCAGCCAACGTTCTTTTCGTTGTTGCAGTACCTGTTGCAGCTTCACGACCTCGTGATGCAACTGTTCAACACCTTCATCCAGCTTGCCGACAAAGGCGTGGTACTGACCCACCTGGATAGAAGCAATACCGCCTTGCCCACGCTCCTGCAGTTGATTTAAATAGTCGAGTCGGTATTTTGACATACCATCCAGGCGCATCTGTTGTTCCTGCACCTGTTGCTGAACCTGTGCGAAATCCTGAGCAGCTTTATCTTCGCGTCTTTGTTCTAACTCCAGTAGCATCTGCAATTGCGCCAACTCGGCCATAATTTAAGCGCCTCCGGCTGACTGCTGCTTTTGATTTGGATTCACTAATTGGTTAAGCAACAACAAGCTCTCATCGTAGCTGACAACCTGTTGCATCTTTTGTTGTAAAAACTGATTCACGCGCGGCTGCATAGCAATAGCCTGATCAATAGCCGGGTCGCTTCCGCGCGTATAAGCGCCAATAGAGATCAAGTCACGATTGCGCCGATAATGCGAATACCACTGTCTGACCTTAATGGCCTGTTGCATATGCTCTTCTGAAACCACTTGCGGCATAACACGACTAATAGAGGCTTCAACATCTATTGCCGGATAGTGACCGCTGTCCGCCAATTCGCGGTTTAACACAATGTGTCCGTCCAATATTGCCCGTGCAGAATCCGCAATTGGATCCTGTAAGTCATCACCTTCAGTTAAGACCGTATAAAAGGCAGTAACCGAACCCTGCCCGTCACCGCCATTACCCGCTCGTTCTACCAGTGCCGGCAACTTAGCGAAAACAGAAGGCGGATAACCTTTTGTCGCCGGTGGTTCACCAACAGCCAATGCAATTTCACGCTGTGCCATGGCGTAACGGGTCAATGAATCCATCAACAGCAAAACGTTCAAGCCCTGATCACGGAAATATTCCGCAACCTGAGACGCGGTTTCGCACCCTCGCAAACGAATCAGGGGCGACTGGTCAGCCGGTGCCGCAATAACCACAGCTTTCTCACGGCCTTCTTCACCTAAAATTTCTTCAATAAACTCTTTTACTTCGCGGCCACGTTCACCAATCAGACCGACAACAATGACATCGGCCGTGGTTCCCCGCGTCATCATGCCCAGCAGCACACTCTTACCGACACCACTACCGGCAAACAAGCCCATTCGCTGCCCCTGGCCCACGGTTAAACAAGCATTGATTGCGGTAACCCCCACATCCAGGGGTTGTTTAACCTGACGACGATTTAACGGATTCATTGGTTTGCTGCGGTAAGTTTTACCGTCAGAAAATATAGGGCCTTTGCCATCCAGAGGTTCACCGCGGGCATCGATAACTCGTCCCAACAGCTCCATACCCAAGGGTAATTGGTTTTTTCGGTTTAACGGACGGACTCTGGCGCCTGGTATGACGCCATGGGCATCTTCGGTTGGCATCAGGTAACTGATATTACCTTCAAAACCAACAACTTCGGCTTCAATATCACCGCTGTCAGCTTCTACGGCAACACTCGAACCGACCGGAGCGCGGCAACCGACAGCTTCGAACATCAAACCAACGACACGAGTTAAATAGCCAGATACCGCAACGGACGGTTTCTGAATGCGCTCCCGCTTTTTGCGTAACTGTTCAACCAAGCGTTCAGAAGCACTCATGGGTTAACCTTTTACTTTGGAGAAGACATCTTCCATACGACTGCTCAGAGTGTAATCAATAGTGGAACTTTCGGTCGTCACGCGGCAACCGCCACGCTCCAGTAATTCATCTTTATTCAGTAACCAGCCTTTTTCCTTCAGCTCGTCTTCGCTGTAGACGTTCTGCAGTAGCGCTAAGTCTTCTTCATTTAAATGAATAATGACACGCTGATCCGTGACCGGCAGAACCGCAATTGCCTCTCGTACCGCGTTAACAACCAACTCCTTAGAGTTCTCGGCAACATTCAGACAGATCACTCTTGTCAGCTCGGTGACCATTTCAATCAGTTCATCCTGCACCGCTTCGGTAATACGCTCGTTGGGGTGGGATAAGCTTTGTAAAAGGGTTTCCAGCTGTTGCTGCTGTTCGTTCATGGCTTCTTTGCCAGCTTCAACGCCCTGCTCATGACCAGCCTCAAAGCCTTCTTTTTTGCCAGCTTCGTAGCCTTCGTCGTAGCCTTTTTTCAAGCCTTCACTGCGGCCTTCATCAAAACCTTCCTTGTGACCCTCTTCGCGCGCTGCCTGACGAATTTCTTCCAATTGCTCAGCAGTCAGAGGCTTTAGCTCTTCCTCTTGCTCGTCGTCGGCTTCGGGTGGCTCATATTGCCAGCGGCGGGGTTTATTTAACGCATTCACCTGAGAGCCCTGCTTGAGCTCCTCAGATGTCATGTCAGGTAAATCCCAACGATGTGTTACGTCTTTATCATCGGTCATTATGCGTTAAGCCCTTATAAGAATTCGTCACCGCCACCGCCGCCAAGCATAATTTCACCTGCGTCAGCCAAACGACGGGCCGCAGCAAGAATGTCTTTCTGCGCCGCCTCTACATCGCTAATACGAATGGGGCCCATAGCCTCAAGGTCATCACGCAGCATGTCGCCGGCACGTTTTGACATGTTCTTAAAGATTTTTTCCTGAACCGCTTCGTCTGCGCCTTTCATTGCTTTTTGCAGAACTTCGCCTTCAACTTCACGCAGTAAGCTCTGAATACCTCGGTCGTCGACATCGACCAGGTTCTCGAACACAAACATCAGATCCTGAATGTTCTGGCTCATTTCTTCGTCTTGCTCGCGGATAGAGTCCATCAACTGGCCTTCGATATTGGTATCCAGGTAGTTCATAATGTTTGCCGCTGCTTTTAGACCGCCCATCTTCGCAGCCTGAGCACCAGCCTGGCCGGCAAACTGTTTTTCCATAATTTCGTTCAGTTCCTGCAATGCCGCCGGTTGAACTTCTTCTAAGTTGGCAATACGCATCATTAAGTCCAGACGCACTTTGTCCGGGAACTGCGCCATAATTTCGGCACTTTGCTCAGGGTCAAGATAAGACAGAACAATGGTCTGAATTTGCGGGTGCTCATTACGAATAATCGTCGCAACCTGTTTGGAATCCATCCACTTCAGTGAGTCCAGGCCTTTTGAGCCACCGCCCATGACAATCTGCTCAATCAGGTTACCGGCTTTGTCTTCACCCAGAGCCGAGGTCAGTGCTTTACGCACAAACTCTTCACTCTTGAAGCCAATATTGGTGAACTTCTGAATTTCTTCCAGGAAGAGATGATGCACGGCATTGACCTTGTCCTGGTTAAAGTCTTCCAGGCTCGCCATGGCCATACCCACTTTCTGAACCTGCTTAGGTTCCAGGTGTTTGAGTATCTGGGCAGCGTCTTCTTCCGACAAGCTCAGCAGCAAAATCGCGGCTTTCTCGACACCTTCTAAAGTATCGACGTCAAACTCGACCTTACCGCGCTTGGTTTTCATTTCTTGATTAGGCATCTTCGTTCAACCACGCTTTAACCACTTGTGAGGACAGTTCAGGCTCATTGGCAACCAACGCCCTTACTGCTTTCAGCAAGTCTTCATCTTTGTGCAGATCCGGTAATTGCAGGCTGCCATCCGCACCGAACCCTACCGCACTCTCATCAAATTGTGAGGATAACAGATCAATGGTTTCATCGCCCATCGATTCCTCATCAAGGAATGCTTCAGCATCGTCTTCAACACCAGATTCAGGGTTCATCAGCTTCTTAAGCATTGGACGAACCACTGCCAGAATCAATACCATAATAACCAAAGCACCCATGACCAGACGGAAAGCACGCCAGAACCATGGCTCTTCCCATACAGGTGTTTCTCCGGCGCCTAAGTCAGGCAGTTGTGCAAAAGGTACTGAAACAACTTCAATACTGTCGCCACGGTTAATATCAAACCCCAAACCACCTTGAAGCAAGCGACGAATATTAGCCATCTCTTCGGCACTGGCTGCCTGAGGCTGATTTTCACCTGCCTCATTCGTTATTGTTTTCTGGTTAACCGCAACGGATACACTCAAACGTTCAACCGTGCCCGTTTGGCTGCGGGTATAAGTCACCGAGTTATCAAGCTCGTAATTCCGTGTCGCCTCGCGATGAGTGCTGCCGTTAGTCCCGCCACCAGCACTTCCTGCACCAGCCTCTTCCGGAATATCAGAGTCAAGTGGCGGCTGATTCGTTAATGCACCAGGGATACCACCAATTGCACTGCCGACAGAGCGGTTTTCGACCGTCATTTCACTGCGAATTGCCGGCATATCAGGGTTAAACTGACGCTGAGTTTGTTCACGCTGGGTGAAGTCCATAGTGACATCAACCTGCGCGGTATAATTGTCATAGCCCAGCACTGGAATCAAAATACTGTCTATTTTCTTCAGGTATTCTTCTTCGCGCTTTTGCTCAATCTGATATTCGCGCGAACTTTTTGCCGCCAGGGCACTTTGTGAACCCGAGTTAAGCAAACGCCCAGCCTGATCAGTGACAGTAACGTGTTCAGTATTTAAACCGGTTACCGAAGACGCAACCATGTCAACAATCGAAGCAACTTCTTCTTCACTTAACGACGTACCACCGCGAACATTCAGCATAACCGACGCTTTCGGCTGCTTTTCACGACGGGCAAAAACATTTTCCTTCGGTACAGCCAGAAGCACTCTAGCCCCGGCCACTTTTTTAATTTCTTCAATAGCGCGCGCAAGCTGGACTTCACGGGAATGAATGAGTCGCTCTCGCTCCAGACGTTGGCTAACGCCAAAACCCGGTTCGCTCATTAATATTTCAGAACCGTTATTGGTCGAGTTGCCGTAGTCTACTCCCGCACGAGTTAACTGCAGCTTGATTGCTTCATAATTCTCTTCCGGAACTGACACCGTACTGCCATCAACCTGGTACTCAATACCATTAGCATCC
This sequence comes from Idiomarina sp. ST10R2A5, assembly GCF_051842325.1. Lineage (NCBI taxonomy): Bacteria > Pseudomonadati > Pseudomonadota > Gammaproteobacteria > Alteromonadales > Idiomarinaceae > Idiomarina > Idiomarina sp. ST10R2A5. Next base: position 20,900 of record NZ_JBNIEX010000002.1, read on the forward strand.
ATATAGTCGAGCGTACTGATCAACTCCTGGGTTTCTAAATTACCTAATGGGCGGTAAGTTGATTCTTGTGCCCACAACATAATAAAAACAGCAATGGCGACACAGATAGCCAGGGCTAAAACCACAATGACCTGACGAAGCATGTCAAAATTACCCAGCATTGTCATAATACCGGTCTTCTCGCCGCCGTCTTCATTGCTTGTTCGGTTGCTGTCAGGTAAGTCGGTATCTTGTACCATTAAATCTGTTGATTCAGCCACGACTCATATCTCCAGTGCTACTGCGGTTATACCGGCATTGACATAATTTCTTTGTACGCATCAACCACTTTGTTGCGTACCTGAACAGTTGCCTCAAACGCAATACCCGCTTTTTGGCTGGCGATCATAGTTTGCTCCAGCGTGACATTTGGGTCACCAAGCTCCATGCGTGTTTTTAAATCGCCTGAGGTTTGTTGCAATTCGTTAACGTTATCCATTGCGTTTTTCAGCATATTGGAAAAGTCTGCTTGAGCAGTATTACCTTGCAGGGCGTTCACATTCGTAGGCTGGTCACGCTGAGAAGCCTGCGTGGCCATAGACTGTAACTGTTGGTAAAGTGCGTTTGCTTCCACTTTCATAATTAACCCCGTCAAAAATTCATCACTGACTCTATTTAAGGTTAACTATGCAAGCAAAATGCCAACTTATAAGGTTGTGTAAAGAAAAGCCCTGAGATACAGGGCTAATAGTATAGACAGGAGTATTTTAAGTCGCCTTTAAGAGCCTGTCAGGGTAAGTCCCTGCTCACGAATCTTCGCTAGTTTGTAACGCAGCGTACGCGGACTAATTCCTAATTCATCCGCAACAGGTTGCCGTTTACCCTGATGGCGTTGCAGAGCTTCTTTGATAATTTGGTATTCCTGATGAAAAAGCGACTCATCCAGATTTTCCGATTTATCATCAGACGAGCTCACTTGCTCCGGAAACACACTCGCCGATTCAGCGATATCATTAAGTTCCAGCATTAAATCATCGGGCTGAATTTCATCACCACGATGCAGAACCAGCGCACGTTGTACGACATTTTCCAGTTCACGAACATTACCCGGCCAGGAATACGACTGTAACTGCTTTACAGCAGCTGCCGAAAAAATGACAGGTGTTTTAATACCGGAACGCTGCTTGTGTCGCTGCAATAAGTTTTCAGCTAAAGGCACAATATCCGCAGGGCGTTCGCACAAAGACTTCCAGTGCAACGGGAACACGTTCAGCCGATACATGAGGTCTTCGCGCAACTGTCCCTCACGCACCGCTTGTTGAAGGTCACGGTTAGAGGTCGCAATTAAACGGACGTCGAGTTGAATGGTTTTACGCGAGCCCAGCCGCTCTACCTGACGTTCCTGAATAACCCGTAATAGTTTTGCCTGCAAATGCATAGCCATTTCGGTGACTTCGTCCAGCAACAAGGTACCACCCTGAGCGAGCTCAAACTTACCGGGAGACGACTGATTCGCACCAGTAAAAGCTCCTTTTTCATAGCCAAATAACATAGACTCAAGCATGTTCTCGGGTATTGCTGCACAATTAATCGCGACAAAGGGGCCATTTGCACGCTCAGAATGCTGATGAATATAACGTGCCAACACTTCTTTACCCGTACCACTGGGCCCGGTAACCATTACGCTGGCTTCGCTGGCAGCTACTTTGCGAGCCATATTCAGAATAGCCTGGCTCGACTCTTCCTCGGCAACCGGTTCAATGTCGTTAATGGCACCGTCCGGCAAATACCTTTGTACCAAAGTCTGCAGTTTTTCTATTGAAAAAGGCTTCGTCAGGTAGTCAACAGCCCCTTCGCGCATTGCTACGACAGCATCATCCACCTTAGCAAAGGCGGTCATCATAATAACCGGGATGTCATACTGCTGGTTGTTCATGCTGCGTAATAGTTGCAAACCATCAATACCCGGCATTTGAACGTCGCTAATCACTAAAGCTACCGGCTCTTTTTTCAGTATTAACAGAGCCTCTTCACCATTTGCGGCTTCCAGACACTGGCAGTCCGCCAACTCTAAAGTGTCGATAATTGCCTCACGCAAAGAAACATCGTCTTCAACAACCAGTACTTGTCGTTCAACCATAACACACCTCATTCAGTCGGTTCTCTGACCACTGGTGCACCGGCAAAGACAAGGTGAAACGACTGCCTTTAGCTGGCTGGCTTTCCCAGTCAATACTCCCGTTATGTGCCTTAATTACCGTTTGCACAACCGCCAGTCCTAAACCGGTACCGTTGGATTTTTCCGTAAAAAATGGGGTGAAAACATTGCCCTGTCTTTCTTCAGGAATGCCGCAGCCCGCATCAATAACAGAAACTCGCCAACTGTCATTATCGGCATCGGTCTTCACTAAGACCTCTTGTCCCGGCTGGCTGGCATCAACAGCGTTGTTAATCAGGTTTTGTATCGCCCCGACTAATGCGGTTTGATTTGCCCGCAACACAGCTCCGGAAGCTGAATCAATGCAATTAATTTTTACCTGGTGCTGCTCAGCATAGCTTTCGGTATTGGTAAGAACTTGCTCAATCAGGCTGTGGGTGCTGAGATCATCCAGCATGGGTTGCTCACCACTTTTAGCGAACAACAACATGTCATTGACCTGCTGTTCTAATGAATGCAACCGGGAAAGCAATTTTGTAGAAAAGCGCTGCTGCTTCACCGGGGAAATCGTGCCCTGTTTAAGGTTCTGCGCGTAAAGAATCGCGGCAGAAAGAGGCGTTCTTATTTGATGTGCCAGAGACGCAACCATCTTTCCCATGGAGGATAAACGCTGCAGATGACTAATGCGGTTTTGCAGGCGACGGGTTTCAGTTAAGTCCGTTAAGACAATAAGCTGCCCCGGTTTTTCATTAACCACAGAGGTATCCAGCCTGACCCGGCGCCCGTTGCGCAGAGACACTTCGTGCCAGTCATCAGCTTTAGGAGCAAACAGCTCGCTGACTAACTCGCGCCAGAGGTAACCTTTCAACGGATGATCCAAAAGCCCCGTTGCGTTGTCATTGCAATAATCCACAAGCCCATGACTGTCCAGTAAAATTACGGCATTTGGCATGGCATCAATAATTTGATGATAAGTGGCCATACTGACATCTCCAATTAACGACTATGGAGAGGTTAATGCAAAATAGATGCCAGTATAATTTCTTTATTTTTCAGTCGGTTGGATTATCATTTATTGTCAAAAGACTGACACTTGCCTTTAATCTTTCTGAATTCCGTACTTTTTCATCTTCTCAACCAGAGTCGTACGCCGCATGCTAAGTAACTCCGCGGCCTTAGCCACCACCCAGTCCGATTTTTCCAGTGCCTGAGCAATCATTCCGGTTTCTATTTCTGTCAGCATGTCTTTTAAATTAACGCCATCGTCCGGTAATTCAGAGCTGTCATTAGCGGGTCCTACTTGCGCATCATCGCTGTCATCGTCCGACTCATTAAAAATGGCACTAAGCGCTTCACGCTCCAGCATTTCTTCCGGGTAGTCCGGGCTGGGAGCACTGTGCTCAACATGCTGATATTTCGGCGGTAAGTCAGGAACATCCACCAGGCTGTCAGGGTGCATAATGGTCAAGCGCTCAATCAGGTTTGTCAGTTCACGCACGTTACCCGGCCAACGATGATAAGAAAGCGACTCCAGTGCCCTTTCCGTAAAGCGCACGCCCACACCACGCTCCTTTTTGAAACGCTGGGTCAGCTCCTGTAATAACAGTGGTACATCTTCCTGACGCTCTCTCAATGCAGGCATCTCAATCGGGAAAACGTTCAAACGGTAATACAAATCCTCGCGGAATTTACCGTCAATGATCATCTGCTCCAGCTCACGGTGGGTTGCTGCAACAACTCGTACGTCGGCAACAATACTTTTACTGCCACCTACGCGCTCAAAAGTGCGCTCCTGTAAAACCCGTAGCAGTTTTACCTGCATTGGCATTGGCATATCACCAATTTCATCCAGAAAGAGGGTTCCCCCCTGAGCCAGTTCAAAACGCCCTTTGCGCGCGCCTATTGCCCCGGTAAATGCCCCTTTCTCATGGCCGAACAATTCACTTTCTAATAAGTCTCCGGGAATGGCACCGCAGTTCACCGGCACAAAAGGCCCTTTGTTGCGTTCTGATAAATCATGGATACCGCGGGCGACAACTTCTTTACCGGTTCCGGACTCTCCCAGAACAAGAACGTTGGCGTCCGTAACCGCTACTTGCTCGATTAATTGCCGCACATGTTTCATGGTGCGGCCATTACCAATTAAGGTCTGCTCCAGTTTACCACTGCCGGGATGCCGCGTTCTTGCGGGCTTAATTGGCATTTGCTGATGATACGCCTGACAGTAATGCAGCATATTGGACAAACTGGCGTAGTCAAAAGAGTCCTCCAAAGGACCAATGACATTGGCTTTTTGTAGCGCCTGATGCTGTTGCGTGTTCGCACAAATAAAAGGAAGGTGTGGCGAATCGCCGGCCAGCTCCATCAGGTTATCAATACCATTGCCGGCAATGACACACAGAGCATCGGTTGCAGAGAGTTTAAGAGTGTCCGAAGGAGATATGACTTCAACGGTTTCACCAATAAAGGTTAATACCGTTTCAAAATGCTGACGACGCTCTGGTTGCTGTTCAACCAGGTAGACTGTTCTTGTTTTTGTCATAGACGAGTTTACCGCAACGTCCTATTTCACATTTCCTAACACAAACGCTTCACCCGCACTCGAGAGATACCACTGCTCCTGCCCATCGACAGTTCGTGACTCTGCGTGTGAAACCCACTGATAGAATACATTGCGATGTACTCTTGCTGTCAATCCTCTTTGCATCACAATATAAGGGATGCCCTCTTTCATTGTGAGCGGATGTTCAGAACTTAATACCAGAGTATCACCGATATTGGTGGTTAACAGCAATAATTGCTCACCATCTTCTTCCCTTTGTTCCCAGTCGACGACAACAAAAGGCGTATCTTCAACAGTAATTTTAACTTTTTCAGCTGGTGTTACTAAAAAATAGTCGTCTTCCTCGACCACCAGGACCGAGGCAAACAGCTTAACCAGCGCCTGACGCTTTATCTGACTCCCCTGATAAAACCAATCACCATTAGCGGCAATGTGAATGGGAATCTCGCCGCAATAAGGCGGATCCCACAATTCGGTCGGCGCGTGTTGATGTTTTTCCAGTTCAGAGATCAAACGGTTCAGTGACATAAATCAAAGCTTAGTCGACTAACTTCTTCTGTCTTAATAAATACCAAAGCGTTGCTTCTGTACGGTTTGATACTTTTATGGCCTTAAATATTGCCGATAAGTGCACACGAATAGTGCCTTCGGTAATACCCAGAATATTGGCTATCTCTTTATTCGATAAGCCCTGCGCCAATAATTGCATAATCTCTAATTGCCGTGGAGACAGGAAACTTTCAGCGCCGCTGGATTTATCACGAGGTTCATTCAAATGCGGGTCATCAGGAATATGACGATCACCATTTAGCAAGGCGCGAATAGCCAGCTTAGCCTGCTCAGCTGAACTGTCTTTCGGCAAGTAGCTACGAACCCCTGCCGCCAGTACCTGGCGTACTTCGGAGATGGAACGTGGGCGCGTAAACAAGACGATATGCGTGCGCGGCGCAACTTTTTTCAAGCGTTGCAGAGCTGGACGGATTTCAGCGTCCGGCAAATCCATCTCTAAAAAAATCAGATCGTAATCATCAGCTGCTAAATAACTTTCCGCAATCTCGAACGAATCAGCCTCATAGATTGAGGGTTGATTCGCATAGTTGGTAAGAATTTGTATAAGACCAGCACGCATAAAAAACTGCGGATCAATAATTAGAACTTTCATCCTGAAATCCAAAATAATGCCTATTCAATTAACTTTTAGCATACCTAAATTATAACAGACAGCAAGTTTTTTACGGTTATCTAACAGCTTCCCGAATGTCATGTTAACTTAGTTAACAAAAACTTCCGGCAACACCTAGGCGGTTGTACAGTAAAAACGCTATAGTGTTGTCTAAATTATTTGCCACGGAGTTAAATTACAATGCGACGCATTACCTGCTTAGTTATAAGCCTGGGCTTATCAGCTTCAGCCATCGCCGACACCTTATATACCAACATGAAGGGTTACACCCTGACCAGCCCTGCCGGAGAAAGTGCGGTATTACAGAAGTTCTCTACCATGCTGGTGGAAAACGGAAAGGTTCAGGCGATAGGCGGCGAGACTCTCGCCCAACGATTTGCTGATACAGACAGTACGGTCGACATGAATGGCAAAACCGTACTCCCGGGGTTAACTGACGCCCACGGCCATATCCAAAGTTTGGGCAACAGTCTTCTACAGGTTGATTTGCGCGACACTGAATCTGTTTCTGACGCAGTCCAAAAGGTTCGCAGCTACGCTAAAGAGCAGCAGGAAATAGAATGGATTACCGGCCGCGGCTGGAACCAGGAACAATGGAAGAAAAAAGTCTTCCCTAGTGCAGCAAATCTTGATGAAGTTGTCAGTGACCGTCCCGTCTGGCTGATGCGCGTCGACGCCCACGCAGGCTGGGCAAACAGCGAAGCACTGCGCCGCGCGGGTATTGATAAAAATACCGTCTCTCCTGAAGGTGGCGAAATTATCCGTGACGAACAGGGTAACCCCACCGGTGTTCTGGTCGATAATGCAATGCAGCTGGTTGAAGACATTATTCCCGAACCTTCGCTTCAACAGCAACGGGCCGCATATGAGTTGGCTTTTCAGCACCTGGTTAAACTTGGCATTACCAGCGTCCACGACGCAGGCATTAATTCTGACGAAATTTCCATTTACAAAGGTTTGCATAACCAAGGTCGTATGCCGCTTCGGGTTTACGGCATGATTGCAGCGACCGAGCCGAAGCTCGCTCAACTTCTGGCTGAAGGGCCTTACGAAACCCGGGACCAGAAACTGGCTATTCGCAGCGTTAAAATATATGCCGATGGTGCGCTTGGAAGCCGCGGAGCAGCGCTGATAGAGCCTTACAGCGATGACCATGACAACCACGGGTTAATGGTAACTTCAGAAGAGAAAATCCAGGAGCTCTATAAACTGATCATCCCACACGGTTTTCAGATAAATACCCACGCCATTGGCGACCGTGCTAACCGTGTCGTTCTGGATAATCTGGCCGAAGTCTATGATGAACTCGGCGGCCGCAATTTACGTAACCGCATTGAACACGCACAAATTGTGCACCCGGATGACCTGAAACGTTTTACCGAGCTTAATCTGATTGCTTCGATGCAACCGACCCACGCTACCAGCGACAAAAATATGGCGGAAGATCGTCTGGGTTCTGAACGTATGGCGGGAGCTTACGCATGGCAGACATTGCTGGATGAGGGTACCGTTATCGCCGCAGGGTCTGACTTTCCGGTTGAATTAGCGAACCCTTTCTACGGCCTGCACGCAGCCGTTACTCGTCAGGACCGCGATAATATGCCTTCGGGTGGCTGGTACGCCGAAGAAAAGATGAGTCTTGAACAGGCTTTGCGTTCATTTACCATTGATGCCGCTTACAGTGCCTGGCAGGAACAATCCCTCGGTTCGCTTGAACCCGGTAAATGGGCTGACTTTATTGTACTGGAGCAGGACCCTTTTGCCGTTGATGCCAGCCAAATTTGGCAGACTCAAGTTGAGCAGACTTACGTTGCAGGCGAACGCGTTTACTAATGGAGTAGCAGCATCATGAACGATGATTTTCTGTTTTCTGAGGACGAACCTGATGTGGCCGTCGAAGAGGTTTGCGAGCCTTATCATGTGTTGATTGTCGATGACGATGAAGAAATTCATACCATCACCAAAATGGCACTGGGCGAATTTAAGCTTGATGGGCGTCCGCTGGAGTTCCATTCGGTTTACTCGGGAAAAGACGCCATTGCGTTTTTGCAGGAAAACACCGACATCGCCATGATGCTGCTGGATGTGGTTATGGAAACTGACCACGCGGGTTTAGATGTCGCGCAATGGGTGAGAGAAACCCGGAAAAACCGGTTAATCCGCATTGTTCTGCGTACCGGGCAACCTGGTCAGGCACCAGAGGAAGACGTAATTGCGCGTTACGACATTGATGATTACAAAGAAAAAACCGAGCTGACTTATCGCAAACTGGTCACTCTTATGTACTCGTGCCTTCGTGCTTACCGAGACTTAAAAGCTATTGAACGTAACAAACGAGGCTTAGAAAAAGTCATTAACGCATCGGCAGAGGTGTTTTCGGCCCGCTCAATGCATGGCTTATGTCAGGGGATACTGGAACAGCTTGTTGCCCTAATCACCTTGTCTGACGACGCTATGTACTGCCGAATTGACGCGTTAACCGCCAGCTCGAATACCAGTGAGCCCTTTGAAATTATTGGTGGCACCGGAGAATACGAAGGTGCGGCAGGACAACCGATAAAAAGTGAAATTGACTGGGATATCGTTCGCCCAATGCAACAAAGTTCGCAAAATGTCGACTTCCGGATAGTAGACAATAATTACTACGGCCTTTATAAAACCAGCAGCTCACGCCAGTATTTGCTCTTCATTCGCGGTGTCCGTGACTTATCTGAGCTTGATCAAAACTTGCTGGGCCTTTTTGTGAATAATAGCTCCATTGCTATTGATAACCTGCAGGCCACTGAGAACGAACGAGAGGCTCAGCGTGAATTGCTTTATTGCGTTGGAGAGGCTATTGAAAAGCACTCCATCGATGAAATCAGCCATCATGTTAAACGATCAGCCGAAATGGCCGGGCAACTGACCATTTTTGCCGGCGCAACGCACGAACAGGCGGAAGCTTTAAAACAAGCTGCATCAGTCTACGATATAGGTAAAGTATCGGTACAAATGGAGCTCGCTCAGCGTGCCGATGTCTTAAGCATTCACGACTATGAAGAGATCATGCAGAAGGTGATTCAGGGTCATGATTACTTACGTCAAACCGATACCGCTGTGGCGAAAATCGCGGCTGCTATTGCGCAGGATATTCATGAACGCTGGAATGGTTCGGGTTTTCCAAGTCAGAAGTCAGGCAAAGACATTGACCTTAATGCCCGTATAATGACCATTACCAGTCACTTTGATGCACTGCGCACGCAGCGCAATTATCGTGACGCCAAAGAGTCTAAAGACGCTGCCGATTATCTGTTGCAACACAGCGGCAGGTTCTTTGACCCTGAGCTGGTCGGGCTTATGCTGGACAATCTGGATGCGATGGAAAAAATACGACAGCGTTATCTGGATAAAAAGTAATATAATAAGCGACTGGAAACTGAAAACGGGGCCTTCCCCAAGTCCATAAGGAGCGGTCATGGATTTACAAGCAATGCGCAGAGAGTACGGTTTAGGCAGTTTGCACCGGGAGCAGTTGAATTCAGACCCGGTGAAACAATTTGAACTCTGGATGCAGCAAGCCATAGACAGCGGCTTATTGAGCGATCCTACCGCGATGACAGTGGCAACGGTCAATAATGAACGTGTCCCAAGCCAGCGTATTGTTTTATTGAAAGGCTATGACCATAAAGGCTTCCGTTTTTACACCAATAAAAACAGTCAAAAAGGCCAGGATATAAGCACTAACTCGCAGGTTAATCTGCACTTTGCCTGGCTTCCGCTGGAACGACAAATTAGCATTACCGGCAGCGCTATCCCGCTGGACAGTGAAGATAACGACCGCTACTTCCATTCTCGTCCCAAAGAAAGTCAGGTAGCCGCCCTTGCTTCGCAGCAAAGCCGCCCGGTAGAAAGCCGCGATGTACTGGAAAGCCACTATAAGTCGCTACTGCGTGAATATGAGAATACCGAAGTGCCACGCCCTGAACACTGGGGTGGTTATTGCATCGAGCCTCAGCAATTTGAGTTCTGGCAAGGCGGCCAGCATCGTTTGCATGACCGCTACCTGTACAGCAAAGATGGCGCTAACTGGCGTATTACCCGCTTACAGCCTTAGGTAATTCAACCCCACAAAACTCAGCGCAGCGTTGCAGAACTTTTAACGTTGCGCTGCTGTAGTAAACACCCTGCTGCAATTGCTCACGTTTGCGTTGCTGAGCGGCTTCTCCGGGAATACGCACCGGTTGTTGCGGATCGGCTGCCGCACTTTTTCGGCTATCTTCCAACAAATCATCAACCTGCTGTAAAAACGCCTGTTTATCCCCAAAAGCTTCCGGATCAATCACTTGTATCCATACCGAGTTCGCGTCACCGTCATCAGCTCCCTGCCGGCGACCATACTGACTTAACGCCATGGACCAAATTTCGCTGAACAGTGTCAGGCCATAACCTTTATAGCCGAGCTGTTCTCCACCCAGCGGCGCTATCGCGCTACCCGGCGAGTCGAAAAAGGTTAACGGGTCGTCGGTCCATTCGCCATCGGGTTTAATCAATGCTTTGTATGGCAACTTCGTGCCGTTGGCTTTTGCCTGACGCACTTTCCCCGCGGCAGTCATAGAGAAGCTGATATCAAATAGCAGTGGATTGCCGGAGCTGGGCACGCCCACCGCAAAAGGGTTAGGAGAAAATACCGCTTCTTTACCACCAAAAGGTGCCACAGCACGTTGCCCGGGGGTTGAGCACATCAGGCTGACGACCAAACCCTGCTCCGTCGCTATAGTCAAATAAGCCGCTAATGAAGCTACATGCTGACTGCGTCTTACAACCACGGTTCCGGTACCGGCTTGTTGCGCCATTTTGCAGGCGGCATCAATAGCCTGCGGCACCACGTAGGGACCCGGTAAAAATTGGGCGTCCCAGTTCGCAGCCGCAGCACGCTCACTTAATACCACAGGCTGCCCTTTTGCCAGGCTCTTGCCGTCACGCAGCCATTGGCAATTGTTCAACAGGCGAATTAAACCATGGGTACTAAAACCCAGTAAATCACCTTCCAACAGGTAATAACTTACATTGCGCGCGACCTCCCCCGAAGCCCCCGCCTCGGTCAGACAAGTTCGCGCCCAGTCCGATAATTCTGAATAATCAAAACGTACAACATCAGTGCTCATGAAATTTCCTCTTGGTCACGGCCTGCAGGTCGTTTAAGCTACGCATACGACATTATCAAGGAGTAGAGATTGTGTCATCAGCTAACACAATAAACCGCATTGCCGTTATAACCAGTGGTGGCGATGCCCCGGGCATGAATGCCGCTATCCGAGCCGTTGTTCTGGCCGCGGAGAACTATGGTATCGAGGTCATGGGCTTTCGTCATGGCTATGAAGGACTCTTAAATAACGACTTTGTAAAGTTAGATCGTAAAGACGTTGAACATATATTGCAGTATTCGGGCACTATTATTAAAAGTGCCCGCAGTGAGCGTTTCAGAACCGAAGATGGTGCGCGCGAAGCAGCAACGAATTTAGACGCACACCAAATTGACGCCTTTATCGTTATTGGCGGCGACGGTTCATTTCGCGGTGCTGAGCATTTAGCCAACTTTTGGGAAGGTCCCATTATAGGCATACCCGGCACCATCGATAATGATCTCTTTGGCACGGATAACACTATTGGCTATGACACGGCAGTAGAAACTGCCATGGATGCGCTGGATAAAATCCGGGATACCGCTGAAGCCATGGATCGCGTATTCATCGTTGAGGTTATGGGGCGCAATGCCGGTTATATTGGTATTAGCAGCGCTATGGCAAGTGGTGCCGAGCGAATGATTCTGCCCGAGCTACAAAAAGATAAACCCTTAACCGTAGCGGCGTTGGTTAAGCACATTGAGTCGGTACAGCGCGTACGCGGAGACTCCAGTTACGTTATGGTGTTATGTGAAAATCAATGGCCTGGTGGTGCGGTTCGACTTGCAGAACAGCTAGAAGATCGTCTTAACTTACCCTGTCGTCCGTGTTTACTTGGCCACGTTCAACGCGGCGGACGCCCTACGGCGATGGATCGCATTTTAGGTACTCGTCTGGGTGTGCACGCTGTTGAATTAGTCCGCCAACAAAAAACTGGCGTTATGGCCGGCGTTACGGCGAATGAACTCAGCGAAACACCATTAGCCGATACCTGGACCAAGCGTAAAAAATTGAGCGAAGAGTTAATTAATATTCAACAAAGTCTGTTTAATCCGATCAAAAAAGATCGCAGCAAATCGACGAAGTAAGAGAGGTCTGCAACAACAATGCCCCTAACGCCACTAACGGTGCCACTACCCGTACCATTAAATGACCCGAGCCGCCCGTTTTTCGGCGCGGAGCACAGCACCGACTTACATCCGGGGCATACCCATATTCTTGGGTTTGGTTTTGATGGTACCGCCTGCTTTCGTAAAGGCACCCGAGAAGGGCCCGACGGTTTACGCGCGGTTTCTGAGGACATTGAGTCTTACTCGCCGTATCTCGACGCCGACTTAGAAGACCAAAGCTTCTACGACTTAGGCAATCTGAGGCTGGGCTTCGATGACGACGAAGAAAAGCAATGGCATCACGCGGTTCATGACTTTAACGCGATATTTGATTCCGTCGACCTGGCTCAGGAAAAAATTAAACTGCTGACCTTAGGTGGTGAGCATTCTATTTCTTACGCTCCTATTGTGAAGTACTTAAAACAATACCCCGATATGGTGTTGCTGCATCTGGATGCTCACGCGGATTTACGCGATGGCTTCCTTGGTTACCATTATTCACACGCGTCTATTATTCGCCGTTCGGTCGATCACTTTGGTCCCGGCCATGAGCTCATTCAATACGGCATTCGCTCTGGTACACGCGACGAGTACCAATGGATGAAAGAACACAAAACCATCCGCAGCTCGCGTAAAGATTTCCTCGACAGTGTTGAGGCTATTGCTAAGGATCGTCCGGTTTACCTGACGCTGGATCTCGATTATTTCGATCCTTCTTTTTTACCTGGCACAGGAACTCCGGAGCCGGGCGGTGAAGATTTTCATTCCTTTGTCAGCCTGATGAAACTCCTGCGCCAGAAAAATCTGGTGGGTGCTGACGTGGTTGAATTGTCACCACAAATAGACCCAACCGGTAACTCCGACGTGTTCGCCGCTAAAATTGTGCGCGAATTATTACTCGTTTTACAACAGTCGGGAGCCTGAGATGTCAGACTGGAATATCGATCAAGCAGAAGAATTGTATGGTGTTAACCGCTGGGGCGCGGGCTATTTCTCCATTGGCGAAAACGGCAACATTCAAATTCGACCTAACCACCGCTTGCCAGATGTCACCATTGATATGAAAGAAGTAGTGGATGAAATTATTTCGGAAGGTATTCAGTTTCCGGCCGTTATCCGTTTTCATGACATTTTGCGCTCGCAGGTTGAAATCATTAACGAGACTTTCGGTAAGCTGATAGCTGAGGCCAATTACCAAGGGCAGTATTGCGGTGTATTTCCCATTAAAGTGAATCAAATGCGCGAAGTGGTTGAAGAAATCATGGACGCAGGTGAACCTTATAACTATGGCCTTGAGGCTGGCTCTAAGCCGGAGCTGATGGCAGTAATGGCGTACAACGACAATCCCGATGCGCTGACTATTCTCAATGGCTACAAAGACAAAGACTACCTGACTCTGGCACTGCTTGGCCGTCAGCTGAAACGCAAAATGATCATCGTTATTGAAAAGTTCAGCGAACTGGAAATGCTGATCCCGCTGGCGAAACAAATGGGCGTTGAACCCATGATTGGTCTGCGCTCAAAAATGATGGTAAAAAGCTCCGGTAAGTGGGCTGGTTCCAGCGGCGACCGCGCTAAGTTTGGTTTAAGTATTGCCGAAATTCTGAATGTTATTGAACGGCTGCGCGAAGAAGACATGTTGCACTGTGCCAAGCTGCTGCATTTCCACATTGGTAGCCAGCTGTCCGATATTCGTAAAATTAAAGAAGCCGTCAACGAAGGCGCGCGTTTGTACGCCAAATTAGTTCAGGAAGGTGTGCCTTTAGAATACCTGGATATCGGCGGAGGTCTAGGCATCGATTACGATGGTACCAGCACCACCAGCGACTCCTCGCGCAATTACTCCACAGAAGAATACGTAGCTGACGTTGTCTGGGGTGTGAAACAAATTTGTGACCTGGAACAGGTGCCCCACCCTAATCTAGTCAGTGAAAGTGGTCGTGCGATGACCGCGCACCACAGCTGCGTTGTCACCAACATTGTTGGCGAAATGAAACCGGCCGGTACACAGTTCGATATCAGCGCCAGTGAGAACGAACACATTTTAGTTAAGAACATGCGCGAACTACACAGCTCCGGCGACCAGTTCCACCCGCAGGAACGTTATAACGACGCCGCCGGCTATAAGCAAAATGCCTACGAAGCCTTTAAACTTGGCATATTATCACTCAGTGAAATGGCCAAGCTGGACACCATGTACTGGCAAATACTCACCGACATTCACCATTCACTGGATAAAGACAGCTACGTTATTCAGGAGCTGGAAGAGTTAGAAGACATGCTCGCCAGTCAGTACTTGTGTAACTTTTCGGTATTTCAGTCCGCCGCCGATACCTGGGCCATCGGGCAAGTACTGCCGGTGGTGCCTATTTCGCGTCTTAGTGAAAAGCCCGAAGTACGCTGCTCAATTGTCGATATTACCTGCGATAGTGACGGTAAGCTCAGTAAGTACGTTGAAGGCACTGAAATTAGCGATCACATCCCCATGCATAACTTGCGTAAAGGCGAGGATTACCACGTAGGCTTATTCCTCACCGGCGCCTACCAGGACGTTATGGGCGATATGCACAACCTATTTGGCCGCCTAACCGAAGTGCATGTGTACTGTCACGACGATGAGCCCGGCGACTTTTATATTGAAGAAGTGGTACCGGGCACATCGGCCGAAAAAGTACTGCAAACTATGCAGTATAATACCGAGTACATGGCCAAAACTGTGAAGAAACAAATTGACCGTCAGGTACGTAAAGGCTCACTGGCGCCACGTGAAGGTGTTCGCTGGACAAACTTTTACGAGCACTGTTTAGCCGGCAGCACCTACTTACGCGTTGAATAATTCACCAAAACAACCGCTTAATGTGCAATTACTGAGCAAACAGTAAAAAAGGCACGAAAAGCGGTTGACTCGAAACCGAAAAAAACGTTTAATACACGCCGTTGCCCGGATAGCTCAGTCGGTAGAGCAGAGGATTGAAAATCCTCGTGTCGGTGGTTCGATTCCGCCTCCGGGCACCACTTCCCCCTCCTTAGTGGTCCTTATTAGTACTTTAACTCCTTAATAATCAAAGACTTGATCGTAACTTTGGTCTTTTGCAGTCCTTTCGGGTTCAGTAGTATCCAGACTTTTTAGTACACTGTTTAGTAACACAGAACAAAATATACTAAAGGCGTGTTACTAAAATGGCCCGTATAACTAAACCGCTAAGTGCTCGTGAAGTCAGTGAAGCTAAGCCTAAAGACAAAGAATACAATCTTTATGATGGACAAGGACTTCAACTAAGAGTCAAACCTTCGGGTAAGAGAGTTTGGGTCTTCAATTATTTCGAGCCTTTCACTAAACGGCGCAGAAATTTAACACTTGGCGACTTTCCTGATTTGTCTTTAGCTTTAGCACGTGAAAAGCGCCAGCAGAATCGGGAGTTACTTGCCCAGAATATTGATCCTATATCTCACCGTGACGAAGAATTCGAAGCAGAACGGGCTGCGGCGGGCAATACATTCAAAGCAGTGGCTGAGCGTTGGTTCGAGACGCATCAGAAAGAAGTAAAGCCCGACACAGCCAAAAAGATTTGGCGTTCACTAGAAAATGACGTATTCCCACGAGTGGGTTCAATTCCAATCAAAAAATTAATAGCACCGAAAGCAATAGAAGTCATTGAAGCCCTTACCAAACGAAATAGCCTTGAGATGGCGCGTAAGGTCGCTCGCCGGATGAATAACGTAATGTCGTTCGCTCTTAATGTTGGATACATCGATCATAACCCTCTGACAGGCATCAATCGGGTAATACCCTCATCAAGGGTTCAGAACATGCCATCCCTGACTCCTGATGAATTACCAGAGCTCATGCGGGCTTTAAACTTCGCCAATATCAAATACGTGACTCGGTGCTTGATTGAATGGCAACTACACACCATGGTCCGCCCCGGTGAAGCAGTGCAAGCCCGCTGGGAGGAAGTCGATTTCGATAAATCTATATGGACGATTCCTGCTGAGAAAATGAAAATGGAACGACCTCACGAAGTGCCATTGACTAAGCAGTCATTAGCATTATTAGAGTTCATAAAACCACTGAGCGGTCACAGAGAGTTCATATTCCCCTCTGATAGAGCCCCCCTTAAGCATGCCAATAAAGAAACCGCTAACATGGCGCTCAAGCGCATGGGCTTCGAAGGCCGTCTAGTTGCCCATGGTCTTAGAGCTCTCGCTAGCACCACGCTTAACGAGCAAGGTTTTGACAAAGACGTTATTGAAGTTGCGCTGGCGCATAAGGACAAAGACAAAATTCGTGCGGCATATAACCGCGCTACTTATATGAAGCAGCGCAGGGAAATGATGGAGTGGTGGTCTGAGCATATTGAAAAAGCATCGCGGGGTTCTATGAGTCTTTCTTCTGCGAAAAAAAATGAAACATGATGTCGTGACGCTCATCTAATCGAAAATCGATTAGGTGGTCAAATCTGCCCATTCAAACTGCCTAACGTAGAAGTACTCTAATACATAGTTTTTACGTCTTCATGAGACAAAAATTCGGTCCTTTCAATACATTTATCAGCCACCTTAACGTCTTTGTGCATCTCTAGCCTAACGACATTAAAATCCTCATAAGAGCCACCCAAACTGGCATATCCATTTTTATATACATCAAGTATTTCAGGGTGACTGTCGGTTAAAGAGTGAATCAATTCTTCTATTACGCTATTCCTCGTTTCTCCATATCTGGAACAGTCCCAAACAAATAAGCCAATTGTTCTTCGGATGTTATCGATATCAGGATTTTTTTGCTTTTCAATTAATCCTTCACTGTATGATACCGCTTGCTTCCATTTGCGAGTATTTAGTGAGTACTCTTTTATCTCCTTGTCACTGGGCTGTTCTATTTTTGAGGTTAGATTAATATTCTTCTCTAGTCCTACGTACATCCTAATCCAAAACCTTTGCAACCTCGAAACTTCCAATACATAGTCGAGTGAAGAACACTGCCGTTTATCGACATATATAGCAACGTCATATCGCTCTGAGATCCTAACCACCTGAGTCTCACCAAGGTCGAACGATGAAACAAGTTTTTTCCGTTTTCCTTTAAAATTCTTACCCAGAGCCTTTTTATGAGGTTCCAAATACAGATCGAGCTCTTTTTCATATGACTTCCACAAAGAAGTAATTTCACTTTTATACGCCGAAAACGGTTTCTTAACATTAAGATAGATTAGTAAATTATAGTCCTTCTCGGGGGTCTCATTTGTGCCATAAGGAATGATTTCAAACCCTTTAGGACATGCACCTTTTTTTTGGAAAACATAATCCTGCAACTTTTCAAGTTTACGAACGCCCTCATCTTTGTGAGCTATAAAAACATCCCAGTTCTCAAGATCGTCAAGTTCCTTCGTTAGAGATGAGAATAGAAATCCATAGCGGTTTGCTATTGAGTGAATCATTTGCAGTTCAATGAGCTCTCCTTCGGGGATGCCCTCTGAAACATGCAACGCTTCAATCAACACAATATGCTTTTGCTGCGCGATGATATTGTGAATGTCTTGGTCTTCCTGATATCCCAGCTTTTTATGAACTTGGCTTATCAGAGCTCTTTCAAGTAACGCCAAGTCATCAGAATATAAATTATGATTAGAAAATTCCTCTTTACTCGTCTTTTCGTGAAAGCTCAAAAGCCACTTCAATGCTTCACTAACTTTCCCGCTGAACTCTTCACTTTTTTCCTCAGCAATTTTCAGGTGGCGTGCTGAGTACTGGAATAACCACCAATCTCTGCTTAAAACTCTGTTGTCCGAAACACTCGTTTCAACATCAATGTAACGGGGGCCACCTTCCCCGGAATACCCAATCATTACCTGACCCTTCATGACTACTCCTAAGTTTTTGATTTATCTCCCACACGCAATTAATTCACATGGCAAGAGAAATGGACTCTAATTGACCGGGTTGAAAGCAGCTAACTACTAAGGAGTCAAAATGCATGCTCAACAACAATTCGCTGGACGAGCATTGAAACTGCAGGAAGTTCTCAATCTACTTTCCATTTCAAAATCGTATCATTTTGCAAAACTAGATAGTAAGTCCAAAAGTTATGATCCGACTTATCCCCGACCTGTCAGCATAGGTGAACGTTCGGTTCGATACATGGAACATGAGGTTTTGGAATGGCTGGAAAAACGTATGGAGGAAAGAGATGCACAATAACCCAGTGCTGCCTCCCCCCAACCTTAATCGAAGCCTAGAGGGGGGACTGCACCATACCCCGATAACACAAGGAGCGATTGAGTCTATTACTAGGAGTATACAAGCTTCTGAAGGATTAGTACTGCAAAGTTTGCTCGGCTCCATGGCAACTGTGGTGCAGGAAATTGCGGATGTTGAATCAATTTTTGGGGGAACTGTACCTACATCATTATTCCTATGTGCAGAAGGAAGTTCAGGAGTCAGAAAAACAGCTGTCGCCAAGCGGGTGTTTTCAGCAATTCATGATTTTCAAAATGAAGAACTCGAAAACTATTTGCTAAAGAAGGAGTTATACGAAACGAAGCGTGAAATCTTTGACGAAAAGCGGAGAGATGCAAAAGACAAGTTACGAGCGGCGTGCGCATCAGATAACGATGAACTGATGGAGGCAGCGGAACAGAAGTTAATCTCAGTCAACGGACAAAAACCAAAGGCGCCTACTCAACCAAACTTTATATTTGAGGATGCTACTACTGAAGCGGTGCAAGACCAGATGTACCGAGGTCCTGGCTTTGCCACAATTTTATCTAACGAAGGGGGGACTGTATTTAACGGACATGTGGTTAGAAACATTACTTTTTTTAATAGTCAATGGTCAGGTGAACCATACAGAGTGCACCGAAAAACAGGCGATAGCTTCTCGATAGAGAATGCGAGGTTAACCTTTTCGGTGTTAATTCAAGATAAAGCGTTAAAGAAGTTTAATAAGAAACATGGTGAGGAAGCTATTGCTATTGGCTTCTGGGCGCGATTCCTTTTTAGTTGCCCAGGCAGTAACCAAGGCTTTAGGTTTATCGACCAAGCTAGTCTCAAGGAACAAAACGGAGAGGGTGAAAAACGGTTTAACGTGAGAATAAATGAGTTGCTAAATGAACTTAAAGGTTTAAAGGAGGGTCGTGATAAAAATCGTAAACTTATTAAACTTTCTGAAGAGGCGAAAGAGCCCGCAATTGAATTGTACAACGAAATTGAGGCATCACAGCAGCCAGGATGTCGATTAGAGTATGCCAAAGACCACGGCAGTAAGTTATTTGAAAATATCACTCGCGTCGCCGGCCTACTCACCTATTTTGAGCGCGGACCTGGAGCTGAAATTAGTTTGGGAATTCTCAGGGACGCTGAGCGGATAGTTTTTCACTGCTCTGACGACTATTTGAGTTACTTTAAACACTACCCGGATTACATAAGAAATGCACTTGAACTCAAGGCGTATTTTCAACAGCTCAGAGACAACGCAGAACGCTACGTTAGAAAAGGGGTTCTACGTAGAAGTAGTCTATCATTTATGCGCAATGTCGCGGATAGGGATCAAGCGTTAGAAGTGCTTGCAAACTGGGGTGAGATTAAGGTCTACACATACAAAAGTGGCTTAGTCGTTATTGATTTAAAACCATACGAAATCTACGAGCCTAGAGCTTGGGAAAACTTTTGTAATGCCCAAAACCTTTCTAGCGACTATATCGGCAATCCACCTCTAATACGTATACCGCCTTATTCGACAGCCTCAAGGTGGACTTAGTCAAGCCTTGTAGTTGCGTATTTCACAAACTTTATAGAGAGGTGCTAACAGCTAATACTTAAACGAAGCTCTAGTCCAGAGCTGAAGACCATGAAAAGTAGATATTTCTGATACCGGTATCAAGAGTATCAAGGTTTTCGACCATTTCGACTTGAGAATGGCCTGAAAACGGCTCTAGCTGCGAGGAACTGATCAGCCTCGTAGCATTGCCCAACCGGCAAAATTTTTTGCCAAGTAGATTCTAACTTCCGAACACGAAAGGTTAATCAAAATCGTCGGGAACACCGTCACGTTGGATCAAAATGTGACGTGAATGCCGACACTCGTTTTTTCGGTAATAGTAATACTTATTACTAATGCTGTTTGTATCATTCATTGGTACGTCTAGTAACCAATGCTTAGTCAGTAATAGGTAAGCCCCAAAGCTTACCGTCTGACTTATGGTTAAAGATTACAGGATCAGAGCATCTATGAGTGGTCAATGATCAAGGAGCAAAATATGAATTTACCAATACGCAATCCAATGAACCACAACCATACCCTCTACTACGATAGCTCCTACAGAGATTTCCCTTTGTGGTCTCAACATGCGCCATATATTGAGGGTGACTTAAATCGCCTTTATAACACCATGGAGCGAGCTCTCCAAGGTCATAATAGAACGTTAGCAGTGCGATTTGACTTGAAGGTGCCATTAGCTGGTATGCCTCCGCATCGTGTATCACCGATGGAAGACTTCTTTAGAATCATCAATCGAAAAGTGAGAACCAAATATGAGAATGAGAAAAAGATCAAACCCTATCCTCACAAGTGTACTGTCCGCTATGCCCAAAAAGTCGAGCAAAGCGTGCAGTCTCCGTATGAGCATTACCACGTCGTACTGTTCGTAAGTAACGACATGTTCATGCGAGTTGGTCATCTAGGCCCTGACGATGACTCGCAGTTAGCGGTAATCATCAGAGAAGCTTGGCATAACGTTGTTGGTGTTGATGAGAATACAACTGAATACCTAATACATGGCTCTACGCCCTCTTATTACCGTCTACAGGGTCCGTTAAATTCTTTTGACCCTGACCATCAAAAAGCATTTCGACATTTCAGTTATTTATGCAAGGAAAAGACGACTCTATACCGGCGAGGACGCCCGGCGTTCACCACAAGCCGTAAATAAGACAAAAAATAAAGCGCCAGCATAAGGCACCAAGCAACGTAGCGGGGGGATACTTGGCCTCCCTCCGTTCTTAACGACAATACATCTGCCCCCTTTCAGCAAAAGTAACCGTTTCCTGGGCTACTACGATGTGGTAAAGCACCGGGACGTCTATTTTGTTTTAATACGTCCCTAATGCGCCTCGTCACATGGTTGTGCTCGCGAACCTTGTGTCGCTCTGCTTTTTCACTTCAATTTATATACGAAGCAGTCGAGGGAGTACTTAGTGGTTGAGCACTTTAAGCATTTGGTTTAGTTTAAACAGTTCCTAACTGGGAGCTTCTTAATGCGTTTTTATTCTGACGGCCCTAATATTCCAGATAGCCTTTTAACTAAGAGGGATAGGGGTCGAGTTGTCTTTCTTTGTGGTGCTGGTGTTTCTATTAATTCCGGCATGCCCTCGTTCTTTGAACTTACAAAACATGTAGTAGACTTTTTTGATCCGCCCAAAAACTCTAATGTTTACATAGATTTTATTAAACCTTTAAAAGAGGGAAAGAAAGCTCCAGAAGTCCCTTTAGACCAAGTTTTTCATAGCCTTTATCAAGAGTATGGAAAAGCTGAAGTAAATGAACTGGTGACAGAAAAACTTAGCGTTGCGAACACTGATATCCAGCGTTCAAAAAATCACGAAATTATAAGCACGATATCAGCAGATCAGTCAGGGAAACCGCAAATAGTCACTACTAACTTCGACCTTCTTTTCGAATTCTCAGAAAATTTGAACGCAAGCAATATATCTGTGCCACCTAATTTTCCAAATATAGAGATAGGAGCAACTTTAGCCGAAATAACGTATCTCCATGGGCGATTACAAGAGAGCGCTTCAACTGCCCCTCCATATGTACTCAGCAGCGCTGATTTCGGACGCGCATATCTTTCTGAAGGATGGGCTACGAACTTTGTTCGTTCTCTGCTCAAGCATTATACAGTTGTTCTTCTCGGATATAGTGCTGAGGATCCACCGGTCAAGTACCTCTTGCAAGGGTTAAATCAAGGAGATAGGAAAGAACATTCAAATATATTCGCTTTTGATAAAGGTAAATTTGAAGATATCGAGTCGAAGTGGAGAGATCGAGGTGTAATTCCCATTGCATACAAAGATCATTCTAAACTCTGGGAGTCACTAGATGCTTGGGCTGAGAGAGCCTCGAGCCCGCGTAATTGGCGGGCTAATGTCTTAGCAATGGCAATGCAAGGTCCTCGAGAATTAAAGCCTTACGAGAGAGGACAAGTGGTGCATATGGTATCTACTACTCCAGGAGCTAGATTATTTGCTAAGGCTACCCCTCCTCCACCAGCCGAGTGGGTTTGTGTGTTTGATAATACTTGCCGCAGTAGTGAAAAAAGCTCGAGTTACATCGATCCCGAAGACCAGTTCGATCCATATTTTGAATACCGGTTAGATGATGATCCAATACCTAGCAGAAAGCAGCTTCACTCTCATGATCCTGATTTTAAGAGCGTTCTAAAATGGAATAAATCGGATGAAATTCCTACTTCACCATTTCAGCTAGCGGGGGTTAATAGCACGCGAGGCTGGGAACTTCCCACACGACTAATCCACCTATCAAATTGGATAATCGCTCATACCGGAAGTCCTATTATCGCATGGTGGCTTGCTCGTAAGCCGGGTCTACATCCATATCTTGCAGATGGTTTCAAGCAACAGCTTCGTGCCAATAAAGCTCTGACTCAAGAGATAAGATCCCTTTGGGACAATATTATTACCTACCAAAATGATCCTACTAATTTTTTCTGGGATGGAAGGTGGTTTGATATAAAAGAACGACTCAAGGTTGAGGGTTGGTCTCCTGCCGTATTGAGAGACCTTGAGTCAGCAACGAGCCCTACTGTTAAGGTTACGCGTCCACATGGTATCGCAGCAGCTAGACCTCCAATAGAACGTTTGTCAGAAACTCCACTCTCAGAGATAGCAAATTTGGAAGTTTGCTTCCCTGATCGGCACGGCGAGAATATAGAAGTCCCGGACGACTCGCTTGTCGACGTTTTTAGTATTGCTGAGCGCACATTACACCGGACAAGTCTACTCCACGAGCAAATAAACACAGTTTTCTTAACAGAGCCAACTTGTTACCCAGACCGGGATATTGAAGGGCAAAACATTGAACCGCACATCACCTTTAACTGGTTTATGGAACTGTTTTCAAAGCTAATCTCCAAAAAGCCAAGTGTAGCGAGAGGGTATGCAACCTTATGGTCCCCAGAAAGGGAGATTTATTTTAGAAGGTTAAAACTGTTCGCTCTAAATCAAGCGGAGCTTTTTAATGCTGACGAAGCTATCAAGCAACTACTCAACTTTTCTCAACCTGCATTTTGGGACCCAAAAGTTAGTCGTGAACTATTATTCTTTTTGCTAGATCGATGGCCTCAGTTTTCAGAGAAAAACAAACGAGCATTAATCAACCGTATTCTAGAAGGTCCCGACAAGCCTGATTATTTGGCAGCCCAAGAATACGTTGAGTTCAAGAATAGACAGGCCTCCCTTTATGTTCAATGGTTAACTTCCAAAGGTATTTCGCTAACACAACGAGAACGTGAAAAGCTAAAGCATTTAACCTCGTCTCTCGCGAAATGGGACGATAATTGGGCTGCTGAATATACTAAAGAGCGTTTACCAACGGTGAGAACTGTTGGAGTGAACGAAAACCACGAGGTGCTTAATAGTGAGCCAATCGGTACTATTGTAAATAAAGCTAGAGAGGCGCAAGTACGCGAACCTAACTCCTACTCTGATAAGCGCCCATTTACTGGGTTAGTAAAACATAACCCTCGAAAAGCACTTTCTGCCTTATCATACTTGGCACGAAACGATGAATACCCATCAGATTTTTGGCGAAATTTGATTGAGGAATGGCCCCAAAATACTTCATCACGACTGTTTGAAACCTTCGTTAGAAGATTAGGAAAGTTGCCCGAAAAGACCGTTCAAAGCTTAAACCACTCTGTTGGAAAATGGATTCAAGAAAATATCCTAAATGTGCACAAATATGACGAGGTACTCGCACTTGATACGTTCGATCATCTTGTGCATGCGATAATAAACGGTGGAGAAGTCTGTACTCGCAGTGCTATTGGACAAGTAACGAAGAGAGGTAAAATTGTCGAAAATTCACGTCGCACATTTTCACACAGTAAATCTTCACCAATTGGAAATGCGTTAGATGGTCTGTTAAGCATCTTAAACTCTCTAAATTCATCAGTGTACTCGGGTCTTCCCCAAAAAATAAAAAGCAGACTAGACAAACTGCTTGACGCCCCAGGAGAAGGGGCTGACCATTCAGTTTCAATATTAGCATTCCAGTTAGGCTGGTTATATTTTCTTGATTCTCAATGGGTTAATAGCCGAGTTATTTCTTGGTTTAACTTTGATAGCGCATATAGCGAGCCCGCATGGAATGGCTTCCTCTACTCAGGAAGGCTTCCCCCTGACGAACTATTGAATCAGTTCGCTCCGTTACTATTTAATTTGTTTCCGACTCTTCACGAATGGTCTTGGGGTCATGAGGCATCAAGAGTTTCCGCTCAGTTAATAATTGAGATAGCAATATTTAAACTAGATAAAGTTGATCAGAATGCTGAAAGCAAGGTTCGAAATGCCATTCGAGACATGGATGATAAGGCTAGACAAGTGGCGTTAAACAGACTTGCAGTAATAGGAAACAGGGAAAATGACGGGTGGTCAAATCATGTTATCCCTTTTGTAAATAAGATTTGGCCTCGAGAGCGTAAGTACAGAACTTCCAGCCTATCTAACGCGTGGGTAACAATGATACTTGATTCAGGTATAAGTTTTCCGAATGTGCTGAGGTCTACTTCGCGTTTTCTAACTCAAATTAGAGGAAACAACCACTCACTTTATAACTTAACTAGAGAGAGCAAAGAGCAGTTTGTACTAACCACTACGTATCCAACTGACGTTCTAGAATTACTCGACCTCGTAATCTCAAATGATAAAGATGAGCTCCCATATGAGTTAAGCACTATATTAGAGCTTATTGAGGAAGCAGAGCCATCTTTAACGATAGATATTCGCTATATGCGGCTTATGCAGCTTATTGAGCACACGTAAGATTTATTGTTGCAAGTTATAAACAAGATAAGGCTCTTCAGATACTTAGTTCTGAAGAGCGTAGTACCCGAGCCACCTGAACCAGAATAAACATAGTTAAGCTGTTAGAGCGGCTCAGCTAAAAAAATTAGGGACCTGCGCCCCTATATTTCTAACTCCACAAAGTCTCGATCAACATCTTCTTGGGTAATACCAATATAACGCAGCGTTACCGCCTCAGAGCTGTGCCTTAACATCTTCATTACCCTGGCTATGTCGTTAGTGCTCTTGTAGAGATGGTAGCCACGCGTCTTACGCATCGAATGCGTACCTAGGGCTAAACCAACTTCTTCACCTATCATAGAAATAGCCTTAGATACGTATCGGCGACTCAACGGCTTTGGCGATTGGTTAAGTGACCAACGGCTTCTGTAGGACTGGAACAGATAAATATCATCAGGACGCTTAGATCGTATACGTTCAATTATTACTCGCGCTTTCTCATTCAACTTTATTGTCGCTAGCTTGCCGGTTTTGCCTTCTCGTAAAATTAGCCGGTCACCTTGAATGTCACTAAACTGAATAGACAGTAAATCTGAAATGCGTAACGCCAAGTTTAATCCAATGTTCCAGATATCGGCTATCTGTTGGCCATATGTCTTCTCCAATAAATAACCAATGAGTTTCACTTTATCTAAATCTTTGACTGCTTGCACTTCAGGCATGGTTAAGTTCCTTATTTACCGCATTTAAAGGAAACGAGAACTTCAAAGCCCGACTAGCTTATCTGTGCCCGTTTTATAAGGGATGTAGAGTTCCCAAAAGTACAATTTGGGAACTTGGTCTTTCAGGGGGCCGTACGAGACGAAAAGCTTTGGTTAAACAGCCGTACACCAACCTCTTCCAAAGCCGCTCTAACGCTCTCAACAACGTCAGGTTCGATCGAAAGACCATTGGCATACACACCTTTATCGAACGTTAAAACAGCTCCGTACGCTTTCGCTGTGGACGCTGCCCGTTTTATGCCTTCACTATCAACCGCAGAGTCATCAGTGATGTGGTGACGGATTTGGTAGGACGTGATGACATAGCCCCGCTCATCGAGCAGGAGCAGGCCCAGTGGGCTTGCTGACATAGCGTTAGGAAAGTCAGACTCTGACCTTAAACATCCAGTATTTTGCTGGCGCTCTCGCAATTGCGGTAAAAGAGCTAATGCAGTTATTGCTGCCTTAATTCCCAGCACTACCCACTTTCTAGATGCCGGTGTTTTAAATATTGCCGCCATAAAGGTTTACTCCAGTATTTGGTTACAAGTGAATTAGCGCTAAAGAAGACCGCGCTCAGAAAATGACACGCACTCTTTGCCGACAACGATGTGGTCTTTCACATCAACGTCGATAACGGCCAGGGCCTTTTGCAGGCGCTCCGTCAGGCGGATATCCGCATTGGAAGGCTCAGGCTCTCCCGATGGATGGTTGTGTGACAGGACGAGTGAAGACGCTTTGGTTTCCAGTGCTGCGCGAACCACTTCCCGTGGGTAAACACTGGCCGCATTAATGGTGCCGTAAAACAACTCGCGGTACTCAATGAAGTGGCCCTTTTCATCCAGGAAGATGATGCTGAATACCTCACGCTCGTAGTGCGCCAGCTTATACGTCAGGAAATCCTTAATGACGTTCGGGTTGTAAGGCTCTTGGCCTCGTAAATGGCGCTCTTCCAGGATCTGGCTGGCGCGATGAAAAACGTCTCGCTCAGCTTCATTGTTGGCTGATGAGTAACAGCCTTTATCAAGTGTGTGCATTGTTAACCTCCTAATTTGGTAAATGCACAGCAGTGATATAGGCCTGAAATCTGGTGGGTTCTTAACTATCGCAATAAAGTTTTACGGCTCCGACAGATGCTTTGTAAGCCCCGGTCAATTAAGACAAAAATTTAAGGCAAACACTTCTTCGGTAGCTGCGCCAAGCAGGCGCAGCTACTCAGTTATAGTAATCCTCGCTCAGCAAGTGAGACGACTTCATCTGTTACCAGCATGCAGTCGAGTAACGAAACATCAATCAAGTTTAAGGCCGACTTGAGCGTTGATAAATCGTGCTCTTTGTCTGCGTATCTCAGCTCTTTCGAAGGCGAGAAGTAACTGACAATAACCGCTGCAGCATTAACCTTAAGCACCTCACGATACACACTGGATGCAGCCAACTTTTCACCACCTTCAAACTCAACATTGTCAATGAGCCGGTGTTGGCTATCGAGTAGCAGTAAACCCGCGATTTCTTTTGAGCACTGCTGATATTTGTCCTGAACCAACTCCTTCACCATGGAGGGATCTGTGTAACCCTGCCCATGTAAGAAGCGTGACTGTACTAAATTAAATGCTTTATTCAGTAGCTCCCTCTCAGCATTTGAGAACGAGCTGTTTGATTTGTGTGCGTGCATATCAACTCTCCATCTATAAGAATGCACAGCGGTAATATAGGTTTGAAATTCGACTGGAGAAGAAAGCTAGGGAGCATTTAAACTCCCTAGCAAAGCTTTAGTAATTCACGACGGTGGAGCCGCTATCGGTGACCACTTCAATTTCAGTCAGAGAACAGTCGTCGTAGACTTTAAGCTCGATGGACTCGCCATACTTCAGATCAGTTGGTAGATATGGCTTTCTTGAATACGGAGTTTTATCGCTGTAGTCGCAGTTACCACGGTTAACCAGCATATCTTCAACCGTTACTTGCTCTTCAATTGATGTGATTTCAATTACGAAGTACGTGCCACCTGTATGTCGGTTGGTATGCTCCCAAGCCTCAATACTTACCTGCGGTTCCGGGTCGCCGAGTCCAGGTTCCACCTCCCCCACCTCCACCGAGAAAGCCCGTTCGTGAATCTCTTGGAGATGAGAATGGCCGAAAATAAAAGAGTAATCCCCAATCAGGTTCCACCTCCAAAGCCTGCAAGGGTTCCTCCTCCTCAGAAAAAGCCTCATTAATTTTCTTTGAGGGATGGCTATAGGTTAATTTCTACGGCAACATCAGTCCGTTCTGATATCCGTAAGTTCACATAACAAGGGACAAACATCCGATTTCAGTGAGTTTACTTGTTCCCATTTCCTTATTTTAGGAACTTAGTAGTAATCAAAACAGAACCACTCTTTTTGATGATATATCTTTTAAATTATGGGAAGTTCAAGCTTTGATTGAGAACGACTTTTAATTAATGTACCGTAGTGACGCCTTTTTAAACCGTAGGTAATGATGCTTAGACTCGGATTTTTAATACTGGTGCTTGTTGCTGTTCTGACTCAAATCAGTCAGGCGGTTGCTGATGTGCATCAATCTCACCAGTCCTCTTCTGAGCAACACCTCAATTTTGAGCATGACGAATCCCACATCGATAAGCGCAATCTCCCTAAAAGTGGAGAAATCAGCTTTGACTGCCATCACTGCTGTCACTGCCATGGCTCGTTTCATCTATATGCGATGAAGACTGAAAAAACTCTCGCGTTACCACGAATGGGAACAATGCGCCCTGGGTACACCCAGTTCTACACTAATCCACTATCATCACCACTGTTCCGGCCACCCATCTCCTCATAACTGTCTAATAAGCTGCTATAGCAGCGCAAAAAAATCATTATTTTACGCAGTAATATGACTGAGGAGTCTATCTATGGGTCCGTTTTCGACACATAGCAAACGCTTGTTTGTTGCCGTAAGTCTGGCAATAAGCTCAAGCTACGCCAATGCACAACAGTTGCCCGAGCAATGGCAACAAACTGTGCAGCAACACCCCAGTGTTGAAGCCGCTCAACAGCAGGCTGAAGCACTCATTCAACAGGGCAAGCAATTAAAGCAGCCTTTGTACAACCCTAGCTTATCATCACGCTTAGAGCGTGAGGGTGACATAAATAATTACGCTGTTGGTCTAAGCCAAACACTGGACTGGAGCACTCGCAATGAAGCACGTGCCAGTCAGAGTGACGCAATGACCGCTATGGCAATGAGTATTTATCGCCAGTCGGCGACATCGCATGCTAAAACGCTGCTGAATACCTATGTGCAATGGCTTGGTGCAAAACAGCGTTACGCACTGGCCAAGCAGCAAGAGAAAATCGTTAAACAGGCGATAAGCCTGGTTGCCGAACGACGTAAAGCCGGTGACTTAGGTGCCGTCGACGAACAACTGACGGTACTCGCACTAAGTCGGCAACTGCAACAAACGGCAGCTGCTTATCAACAACTGCAATCCGCTGAAGCAGAGTTAAACGCTCTGCTAACAACGTCTGATGTCGGTCAACTCTCCATTAATGAGGAGCTATTTAACGTTGAACCTGCGTTAACGGCTCGTTGGCAACAACATCCAGCGTTAAAAGCCGCTTACCTGCAATGGCAATTAAAGCGCGCCGATGTCGACTGGAAACGCTCGTTAACCACCGCCAACCCAACCATAGGCGTCGAAGCGGGCGAGAGCGATAACGAAACAGTAGTTGGCTTATCATTCAGCATTCCACTACAGATTCGCAATAACTACAGCGATGCGGTACGCGCAGCCAATAGCGAAGCTGTTGCTGAAGAAAAACGTTTGATTGCACTAAGGCAACAATGGCAAGCAGCACTGAAATCATCTCTTAACAATTATCGTTTTGTGAAAAAACAGTGGCAAAGCTGGCAAAAAGACTTTCAATCTCGGCAGGATGAGTCGATGCAGGTGATTGAACAGTCCTGGCTCGCCGGAGACTTATCCACCACCGACTACCTCACCGCCATGCAACAGCAGCTCGATAGTCAATTTGCAGGTATAGCGCTGCAAACACAATATCGGTTGGCCGCCATTGAATGGTTGTACCGTTCGGGCGAACTCAGTAAAGCGCTGACGTTATCGCCGTTAAGCCAGCAAACAAACGCAGAGATTGGAGAGTAAACGATGTCAGTAAAACCTTTATACGCAGCAATAGCACTTGCGCTGAGCTTTTCGGTTATGGCGCAGGATGAACACGGACACGACGAAAAAGAAGATACCCACAAGGAAGAAGGCAAACACGAGCAAGGTGAACATAAGGAAAGTGCAGGCGTGGAGCTATCCAGCAAGCAGCTGTCCATGGCAGATATCACCACGCGAACCTTGCAAACTCAAGTCATTGAATACCCGGTTTATGCCCCGGGCGAGGTGGTTGCTAACGACTTTAACAGCTACATCGTGAGTCCGCGCATCGATTCGACCGTACTCAAACGTTTTGTCAGTATTGGCGATCACGTCGAAAAAGGTGAACCACTAGCCACACTCTTCAGCGCAACTATGGCAGAGGCGCAAAGTCAGTATTTAGTCACACTTAACGAATGGCAACGCGTGCAGTCACTAGGTGAGTCAACGGTGGGTGAAAAACGCTTTGTCGAAGCGAAAAATGCCTTTACCTCAGCGCACGCGCAACTCAAAGCATTTGGTATGTCGGTCAGTGATATTAAGCGTTTAAGTAAAGCTAATTACCCTATCGGCGAATACCAACTGACCTCAGAAATTGGCGGAATTGTGGTTAGCGATAACTTCAAGCAGGGCCAGCAAGTCAATGCCGGTAACCACTTGGTTG
Source organism: Idiomarina sp. ST10R2A5 (assembly GCF_051842325.1). Lineage (NCBI taxonomy): Bacteria > Pseudomonadati > Pseudomonadota > Gammaproteobacteria > Alteromonadales > Idiomarinaceae > Idiomarina > Idiomarina sp. ST10R2A5. The sequence goes on from NZ_JBNIEX010000002.1 coordinate 51,667, forward strand.
AAGTTCTGCAAGAAGAAACCTTGTGGGTTAATGCTCGGCTACCAGGCTCAGCTGACCTTAATGTGCAGTTTGGTGATCCTGTTGCAGTGAGTGTCGACAATCACCGCTTTGCGGCAAAAGTCATTCAGGAAGGCCACACAATAGACCATAAAACTCGCACCCGAACGGTACGACTTGCGGTAAATAACGAAAAGGACCAATTACATCCCGGTTTATTTGCGGATGTTTATTTCTCAGTCAAGTCGGATGGACCGGTGCTTGCAGTTAAGGACTCTGCCTTGATGCGGGCACCTGATGGTGACTGGCAGATATTCATTGAGCACGAACCCGGAAAATTTGAACCGAAGAAAGTCGAGTTGATTGATCAAAAGGGTCCGTGGAAAGTTATTCGAGGCGTTAAGGAAGGCACAGAATACGTAGACAACGGCGCGTTTTTCGTTCGCTCACAAATCGCTAAAGGCGGTTTTGACCCACATAACCACTAACAGGAGGTTGTATGTTTCAGCGCATTATTCAGTTTGCTGTCGCTAATCGCCTGTTATTGGTATTGGCTTTATTCAGCATCAGCATTGCGTCATTTTTTGTTATTCCCAAACTTAATCTGGATGCCTTCCCCGATGTTACCAACGTTCAGGTAACGGTAAATACGGAGGCCCCCGGGTTAGCAGCGACCGAAGTCGAGCAGCTGATTACCTATCCGATAGAGTCGGTGATGTATGCTCTGCCCGACGTCAAAGAGGTTCGGTCAATCTCAAAAACAGGTTTATCGGGCATTACCGTAGTGTTTGACGAGAGTGTCGATATCTACTTTGCCCGGCAACTGGTGTTTGAACGACTGCAGGCGGCAAAGGAGTTGATACCCGAAGGCGTAGGTACACCCGAAATGGGTCCTAACTCTTCCGGCCTCGGCCAGGTTTATCAGTATCTGCTACTTGCCGAACCGGGCTCCGGTGTCAGCAGTATGGAGCTACGCAGTCTTAACGACTATGTGGTTAAACTGCTACTGATGCCCGTTGAGGGAATTACCGAAGTCTTGTCCTTTGGCGGTAAGGTTAAGCAATATCAGGTTAACCTAAATCCCGCGAAGTTACTGTCTTACGAACTCACACAGCAAGATGTGATGAGCGCGGTCAACAAGAATAACGGTAACGTTGGTGGTTGGTATATGCCCCGCGGTCAGGAGCAGTTGGTTATTCGCGGCACCGGCTGGTTGGATAGCGGTAAAAAAGGCCTGCAACAAATACGACAAATACCGCTCAAAACCGTTGACGGCGTTTCCGTAACACTGAGCCAGGTTGCCGACGTCGAAATCGGTAGTGAAATTCGCCAGGGGGCGGTCTCAATGTCGCGTAAAGTCGACGGCGAGGTCAACCAGCTGGGCGAAGTGGTGTCGGGTATTGTGCTCAAACGCATGGGCTCGAATACCAAAGCCACCATCGACGGTATTAAAAAGCGCATTCCGCTTATTCAGCAAGCATTACCCGAGGGTGTCACCTTTGAGCCGTATTATGATCAGGCCGATTTAATACAAAAAGCCGTATCTACGGTCGCGTATTCACTGCTCATTGCCTTTGTCTTTATTATCGCAGTATTAGCACTGTTTTTGCTCAACATACGCGCTACTTTTTTAGTGTTACTGTCCATTCCCGTTTCTATCGCCATTGCCCTGATGGTAATGTCCGCGATGGGCATGTCAGCTAACCTGATGTCGCTGGGCGGGATTGCTGTTGCCATTGGTATGCTGGTCGACGGCTCCGTGGTGATGGTTGAAAACATCTTTAAGCACTTAAGTCGTCCGGATAGTGAACACCAAGACGACGCCGAGCAACGCACAGAGCACCGCGACCCGGATCCTCAGGCAGCCAAACTCGATAGCCATGGTATCAAGCTGCGAGTTAAGGAAGCGGCGAACGAAGTGGCACGACCGGTATTCTTTGCCGCCATGATTATCTTGGTGGTCTTTATGCCACTGTTTAGTTTTCAGGGTGTTGAAGCTAAATTATTTGAGCCCATGGCTATCAGTATTATGTTGGCCATTATCTCCGCGGTTTTTGTGGCCATTATGGTTGTACCGGCATTAGCCAGTTACTTTTTCAGTCGGGGTATTAAGCCTCGTGAAAATAAACTGCTTAAACCACTAGATAATGGTTATAAAAGACTATTGTCGGTCGCTTTACGCAGTAAAAAGGCCGTTATTACCTTGGCCGGTGTGCTGTTTGTCGGCGCCTTGGTGTTAGTGCCTCGTCTCGGCACGGAGTTCGCTCCCGAACTGGAAGAAGGCACGATTAATATTCGCGTGACATTAGCCCCCTCCTCTAACCTTGAAACGGCCTTAGAGGTGGCTCCGAAGCTTGAAAAAATCCTGATTTCGTTCCCGGAAACCACCTACGCACTCAGCCGCATTGGACGAGCTGAAGTGGGCGGTGATCCAGAGCCTATCAGCAACATCGAGATATATGTGGGCCTTAAGCCGCAATCCGAATGGACAACGGCATCCGATCGCTACGCCTTACAAGAAAAAATGGAGGCAAAACTCGATGCTCACCCAGGCTTGTTGTTTAATTTTTCACAACCTATTGCAACACGGGTTGATGAACTGCTCTCAGGTGTAAAATCGCAGCTAGCCATCAAACTATTTGGACCCGAGCTTGACGTGTTGGCCCGTAAAGGCCAGGAAATAGAAGGTGCCGTCAAGCAAGTTGACGGGGCGGTTGCTGTAGCGATGGAGCAAATAAAAGGTGAAGCACAACTCGTGGTTTCGCCGAAACGCCAGCAACTCTCACGCTACGGCTTAAATGTCACCGATGTACTGAGCGTTGTCGACAATGGCTTGGGTGGCGCTTCGGCAGGCCAGATCATTCGCGGTAATGAGCGCTATGATATTTACGTGCGGCTGGCCAAGCAATTCCGCGATACGCCGGAGTCTATTCGTTCGTTACGCCTGTTAACTCCCTCAGGGGCCTGGGTAACCTTAGGCGAAGTCGCCAACGTTGCAATTGAATCAGGACCACCGCAAATCCGTCGTGATGATGTCCAGCGTCGCGTTGTGATTCAATCAAACGTTCAGGATCGTGACATGGGCAGCGTGGTTGCCGATATTCGGAAGGCGATTGACGAAAAGGTGGATTTACCAACCGGTTACTCAGTCGACATTGGTGGCCAGTTCGAAAGTCAACAACGAGCACAGGAGCGCTTGTCCATTGTCGTTCCCATATCGCTGGCACTCATCGCCCTGCTGCTTTATTTTGCTTTCGGCACCATGGGTCAAGCCATGTTGATTTTGGTGAATGTACCATTGGCAGTCATCGGCGGTATTGTGGCTCTCTATGTGTCAGGACAGTACTTATCGGTGCCCAGCGCCGTGGGTTTCATCACACTGTTTGGTGTGGCGGTACTAAACGGTGTGGTTCTGGTCGAGAGTATTAACCAGAGAATAACCGATGGGCATGCGGTTAATGATGCCGTGTTTGATGGCGCATGGTCGCGACTCCGCCCAGTATTGATGACTGCAATAACCTCAGCGTTAGGACTCATTCCCATGCTGTTTGCAACCGGTGCAGGGGCTGAAATTCAACGCCCACTGGCTACCGTCATTGTTGGTGGTTTGGTATCAGCTACTCTGCTGACATTGGTTATCTTACCCGTGCTCTATCCTTGGTTTTCGAAACAAAAAATTAAGGATTTAAGCCGTTAGGGTTCAATAGCATTTAAGGGGGCGGTTATTGTCGCCCCCTTTTATTAAAAGAGGAACGTATTATGGGACATCACCATAACCATGATCACTCAAAGGACATGCCGTCCAACCGATTAGGTTGGGCATTTCTGCTTAACTTTGTTTTTACCATTATTGAGTTCATTGGTGGTTTTCTTACCAACAGTACCGCCATTTTAGCTGATGCCGTTCATGATCTTGGCGATAGCCTGTCGTTAGGTCTCGCGTGGATACTAAATAAACTTGGCAAAAAACAGGCTAACCAACACTTTACCTACGGTTATAAGAGACTGAATCTTGCCGGTGCATTTATTAATGCCGTTGTGTTAATCGCAGGCTCTGCCTGGGTACTTGTGGAAGCAATTCCCAGACTCTGGAACCCTCAGATGCCCGTCGCTGATGGCATGATTGCTTTAGCCGTCGTTGGCATTACAGTTAATGGATTTGCTGCTTACAAATTGTCAGAGGGCAAAACGTTAAACGAACGCGTTATTAACTGGCACTTGCTGGAGGATGTTCTCGGCTGGGTCGCTGTACTTATCGTTGGTATTGTTTTGCTGTTTGTGGATTGGCCAATTCTCGATCCGCTACTGTCGATTGGTTTTACTATGTTTATTTTAGTGAATGTGCTGCGCAACCTGTGGGCAACGCTGAAACTCTTCATACAAGCAACTCCGGACAAAGAAACCTACAGACAAGTCGCTGACACTTTGCTGGAGCTACCTCATGTTGCTGACCTACACCATCTGCATTTTTGGTCACTAGATGGCGAGGAGCATGTATTAACCGTTCATTTGGTGTTAACTGAAAATCTTGATATCGAGGCCCGTAGGAATTTAAAACAGCGCATCGATGACGTCCTTGCGCCCTATGCTTTAAGCCATACAACGGTAGAACTAGAAGATCCTGATGAAGCGTGTAGGGACAACTGATAATGAGTGCATTATTTTTATTGAAAACGCTCGGGTTATTTATTGCAACCGCAATTGCCGAAATTGTCGGTTGCTATTTACCCTACCTATGGCTCAAAGAGGGTCATTCCGTTTGGTTGCTCATTCCGGCAGCAATAAGCTTGGCTTTATTTGCTTACTTATTAACATTTCATCCAGCGGAAAGCGGGCGGGTCTACGCAGCTTATGGTGGTATTTACGTGTTAACTGCCATAGTCTGGCTGCGAATTGTCGATAAATCGCCACTATCCAATTTCGACCTGATTGGCACGGCGTTTGTGCTAACCGGTATGGGGATTCTTGTGTATGGCTGGCGTTAGCTATAAAGCAATTCAGTTAAAGAACTCCGCTCAAAAGTTTTACTACACAGACTAACACACCTTATGTTTGTCCGTGGTAGCGTCCTCAACCCCGTCATTAAGCGAGGCCATCAGTGGACAATAGACATCTCCGTGTCCGGCGCTGCATTTTTGCACCAGCTCATTCAACGCTCGTTCAATTTGCTGTAAGTGCGATATCTTTCGACGAACACTGGTGAGCTTTTGCTCCCCAAGCTCCCGTGCCTCATCGCAATGAGCGCCATCTTGCAGAGTTAATAGCTCACCAATTTCATCCAGACTAAATCCAAGCCATTGAGACGCGCGAATAAAATGAAGCCGAGCAAGCGCTTGTTCGTCGTAATGTCGGATCCCCCCATACGGCTTTTCCGGCTCGCTCATTAGCCCTCGGCGCTGATAATAGCGCACCGTTTCCACGCCCACGCCGGCTGTTTTGGCCAGCGTGCCAATTGTCATTACGTTGCGTTTTTTTAACATAGCTATTGCTTCCGTAGTGAGGTACGGGTTTAAGATTAACACATTAAAGCAAAATGCCCGAAGGAGTTACTCTTATGTCAAATTCAAAATCTGGTCGGGGCTCTCTTCTCGCGGGAGGGATCGCAGCGACTCTCGCATCTGCGTGTTGTCTGGGTCCCCTCATATTACTTGCACTCGGTGTATCCGGGGCCTGGATTGGGAGCCTCACAGCACTTGAGCCTTATCGACCCATTTTTATTACCATTGCATTGATTGCCATATTCTTTGCCTGGCGTCGAATATACCGGCGTGCTGATGACTGCAACCCTGATAACACCTGCGCAACGCCAAATGCTCGTAAGAGCTACAAAGTGATGTTTTGGCTCGTTGCGGTGCTTACTTTAACAGCATTGGCTTACCCCTATGTTGTTCCTTTGTTTTACTAGGAGGCAATACACGATGAAAAAAACAATGATAACAACCATTTTATTTTTACTGTTTAGCATGCCCGCATTGGCGGTTGAGAAAACGGTTACGCTATCAGTACCCGGTATGACATGCGTCACCTGCCCAATTACTGTCAAAGCTGCACTTGGCCAAGTTGCAGGTGTGAGCGCCGTCGATGTCCGTTTTGAAGAGCGGGATGCAACCGTGACATTCGACGACGAAAAAACGTCAGTTAAGCAGCTCACTGAAGCAACGACAAATGCAGGATACCCATCAACACTGAAAGCAACGGCACCAAAAAATCAGTCATGAAACATCACAATGCCTTATAGCTGCTGTAAAACTGAAAGACCAAGGAGTAACCGTTATGAGTAATAACAATTTACACATTGCTGTCATTGGTAGCGGCGGCAGTGCGATGGCTGCGGCACTCAAAGCGACCGAGAGAGGTGCCCGAGTGACGCTCATTGAGAGAGGTACTATTGGCGGAACTTGTGTCAATATTGGCTGTGTCCCGTCTAAAATCATGATCCGAGCGGCTCATATCGCCCAACTGCGGCGAGAAAGCCCTTTTGATAAAGGCTTAAGTACTCATACTCTTAAGGTAAATCGATCAGCTCTCCTCGAGCAACAACAGGCTCGGGTAGAAGAACTCCGTGAATCCAAATACCAGAGTATTCTTAGAGAGAATTCCGCCATTACCGTTATTAACGGCGAAGCCCGCTTTATAAACGATGAAACTCTTTCCGTATCACTTCGCGATGGCGGTGAGCAAACGGTTTACTTTGACCGTGCTTTTATCGGCACCGGGGCCCGACCCGCACAACCCCCCATCCCCGGCTTAGCTGAAACCCCTTACCTTACTTCGACAAGCGCATTAGAGCTAAGTAACATTCCTAAACGCCTCGCTATTATTGGAGCCTCGGTCGTTGCTCTTGAATTAGCACAGGCCTTCGCGCGTCTCGGTAGTGAAGTTACTGTTTTGGCTCGCAGTCGGGTGTTATCCCAAGACGAGCCTGCCATTGGTGAGGCAATAGCCACTGTTTTTTATCACGAAGGCATCAATGTGCTTGAGCATACAGAAGCCAGCGAAGTGCGTTACGACGGACAACACTTCATTCTCAAAACCAATGCCGGAACATTAAAAGCAGAACAACTGCTCGTGGCCACAGGCCGCACGCCCAATACGGAAAACCTCGATTTAGAAACCATCGCCGTACAAACCGAGCGCGGTGCCATAACGATTAACGATCGCATGCAAACCTCTAACTCAAGAGTATATGCGGCAGGCGACTGTACGAATCAGCCGCAGTTTGTCTATGTCGCCGCCGCAGGCGGCAGCCGAGCCGCTATTAACATGACGGGCGGTGATGCGCATCTTGATCTCAGTGCAATGCCCGAGGTTATCTTTACTGATCCACAAGTCGCCACGGTGGGTTTATCAGAAGCTGATGCTAAAACTGGTGGTTACGTCACCGAAAGCCGCACGTTGGGCCTTGAAAATGTCCCACGGGCATTGGTTAACTTCGATACCCAAGGGTTTATAAAAATTGTCGCAGAAAGTGGCAGCGGCCGGCTGCTCGGTGTTCAAGTCGTCGCAGGAGAAGCTGGTGAGTTGATTCAAGCTGCTGTAATGGCGATAAGAGCAGGAATGACAGTCAATGAGTTGGCTGATGAGCTCTTCCCATACCTTACGATGGTAGAAGGCTTAAAATTATGCGCTCAAACGTTTACTAAAGATGTTAGCCAATTATCTTGCTGCGCTGGGTGAGATAACCTAGCTTAACTTCACTGGACAGTTACCAATATTTCGGGTTTAGCTGCTGGTTGGTGATAGGTTAAGCTAGTTCAGGAGTGATAATAGTTGTTATAAGCACTTTTTTTTCATTCATATTAGCTCTTATTTGTCTCACTTATTTGACAATAAGTTTTCCTAGATACCTTTGCATCTGACAATGAAAATCGTATTCTCCGGTCTTTAATACTGGCAATTCGATCAACTTTAACTTATTGGTCGGTAAAGTATCGCTGATCCCCAGATCAGGAATAAGCAAAGTTTCAGAGCAACAGATTTAAAGGCTTCCAGTTTGACAACAATCTCATTTAGCCGTTTTCATTTGTTTATTATATAACGTTACAATTAGCCAGCCAGTAATCATAGCTCCCAAGGACCACCCGAATAATCCCGTAACAAATCCACTAAAACTGAAATTCCACTCGAAACCAGAAAATTTACCGTGAACCATGCTTTCTGTTAACGCCATCATGCTAGAAGGCCAAAAAAGCACGAGTAAAGTGCAGATGGACCATACTACAGCAAAGGCGGCGCCAGCTGCTAAACCAAATTTACTTGCATCAAGCTTCATCATTTGTCCTAAAAAATTGCAAAATCAAATAAAAAGCGCGGCTACTTATTCCTATAAATAACCGCACTTAATCTTAAGCGAATGCCTTATATCGCTTAACTACCCTGCTTCATTTCCTCACTTTGGTGTTCCATCATTTGCTCCATCATCTTTTGCATCATATCCATTCGATGCTCCATCATTTTCATTTTATTCATCATATTCTCTTTGCCCATTTGCTCTGCTTTGTCTCCCTTTTTATGTTCTCCTTTGTTCATGCCTTTATCCATCCCATGGTTCATCATTTGCATGCCCTTCTGCATTGACTTCATATGTTTTTGCATGAGTTCTTTACGCTTCTTGGGGTCAGATTCGCTTTTTATTTTTTCCATAGCTTCGCGCATTTCCTGCATGTGCTCATGCATTGATGTCATTTTTTCATGGTGCATCATTCCACTCATTGAACCTTTTTTATCATCGCCATGTTTATGCTGAGCATCAGCAAAGACAGGAGAGGCCATTAAAGCTGTGATAGTTAAAGCTGAAAGTACTTTTTTCATTCTATTACCCTCTTGATTATGACCAAATTGTATTGGTTTCATTAATTTGACGTTATTTCATTACAGTTAAATCTTGGAACCCACGCTGACGTAGATCCCATATAACGGCAGTATTCATCGCCGAATTCTTCAATGCCTTCGATGAAATTGAATTTCATTGAATCTAGCGGAAAACTTTTAAAATTCTCATTGTGACCTGGACGTTTTAAGCCATTTAACCAGCAACGATTTTTCCCCGATACATTTGCATCTGGCAATGAAAGTCATACTCTCCGGGTTCCAGTGCTGGTATTTGAATTGGCTTTAATTTGTTAAAAGGCAACGTTTCACTGATTTCCAGGTCAGGGATAAGCAGAGTTTCAGAGCAAGGCGATTGATCCTTCCGCAGAAACCTGAGTTCAACCGGCTTACCTTCAGGTACGTTTATTCTCGAAGGCGAGTAGGTGCCGTTTTCGACGGCAATCACCCAATCACCTTCTCCCAGCTTCATCTGCTTGGGCGTGTAAAGCCAAAACCACCAGACGATCAGTGCGATCAGAGCGATACCAGCAATATTAATAAATAACATATTTATTCTCCTGAATGCGCCAATGTTAAAAGGTGCATTAATGTTTCTTGGCTTTGAAAAAGCGTAACCGGTTAGCGTTGCTCACTACCGTAAGCGAAGAAAAAGCCATTGCTGCACCTGCAATAACCGGACTCAACAGCATTCCAAAAAATGGATACAGAACGCCTGCGGCAAAAGGAATACCTGCTACGTTGTAAATAAAAGCACCAAATAAGTTTTGTTTAATGTTGCTCAGTGTGGCCTTGCTCACCGCGACCGCATCGGCAAGCCCGTGCAACGACCCGCGCATCAATGTAATATCAGCACTTTCAATAGCGACGTCCGTTCCCGTGCCAATCGCGAAGCCTACATTGGCAATAGCTAGTGCTGGCGCATCATTAATACCATCTCCCGTCATGCCAACGATTTCGCCTTCCATCTGCAGCTCCTGAACCTTTTTTGATTTTTCTTCCGGCAGAACTTCAGCGAAAAATTCTTTAATTCCTACTTTTTCAGCAACTGCTTCTGCTGTCGCGCGATTATCACCAGTAAGCATCACTACTCGCACACCGTTATCTTGCAAACGTTTAATGGCGGCTACGGAGTCGTCTTTTATCGGGTCGGCAACTGCAATAATTGCAGCTAACTCATTATCAACGGCAAAGTACATAGGCGTCTTAGCTTCAGCAGCTAAGCCTTGGGCTTTTTCAACAAAGTTACCGAGCTCAACTTGACGTTCACGCAACAGCTTTTCATTACCGAAAAGGAGGGACTTCCCGTCAACTTCTGCCTCCACGCCATGACCAGCGATGGCGTTGAAGTTCGAGACCTTACTTGTCTTAATCCCTCTTTCCCTGGCTGACTCAACTATCGCCTGTGCTAGCGGATGTTCAGAGCCAGACTCAAGTGTCGCTGCAAGTTGCAGTACGGTTTGCTCATCGTACTCACTCGCTACTAATACGTCGGTGACTTTAGGAGAACCAAGTGTAATGGTGCCCGTTTTATCCAGGATCATAGCCGATACTTTCGACGCTGTTTGCAATGCTTCGCCATTGCGAATCAGCACACCTGCCTCTGCGGCTTTTCCTACACCCACCATTACCGACATAGGCGTCGCCAGGCCTAATGCGCAAGGGCAAGCAATAATCAAGACAGTGGTCGCTGATACCACAGCAAAGGCCAGTGCCGGCTCAGGCCCAAAGTTAAGCCAAGCTAGAGCACTGATAACAGCGATAATCATAACGACTGGCACAAAGTAAGCTGAAATAACATCGGCAAGACGACCGATTGGGGGCTTAGAGTTTTGCGCCCGTTTCACCATGTTAATAATTTGAGCAAGTGCTGTATCTTTTCCGACTCTTGTCGCTTGAAACAAAAAGGAACCACTTTTATTTATCGTGCCCGCCACAACGTCATCACCAACTGATTTTTCCACGGGCATGGGTTCACCCGTTAGCATAGATTCATCAACGGTGGTACTTCCCTCTATAACTTTTCCATCAACAGGGATTTTTTCTCCGGGACGAACACGTACTACGTCCTCCTCGAGTACGTCTTCGATAGCGATATCCAATTGTTTATCGTCACGAATCACCCTTGCGGTTTTCGCCTGCAAACCAATGAGACGTTTTATGGCTTCGGACGTGCGCCCACGAGCTTTCAGTTCAAGTGCCAGCCCCAAATTGATCAAACCGATAATCATTGCGGTCGCTTCAAAGTATACGTGACGCGCCATTTCCGGAACCAGGTGCGGAACCAATACAACCACCATGGAATACAACCAGGCGGTACCAGTACCAAGTGCGATCAGCGTATCCATATTAGCGGAATGATTTTTCAAAGATTGCCAGGCACCGACGAAGAAGTGTTTGCCCGAAAAGTAAAGTACACCTAACGTTAGAATACCTACGACTAACCATGTCACACGCTCTGTGGCAGTGGTCACCGTCATTTCACCAACAAAAAGGCTATAAATCATGAGAGGTACACCTAACGACAGCGCAACGGTCATCTCCCGCATCAGCCGCTTGTAATAAGCCCAGTCGGCTTGCTCTTTTTCTGCCAACGCATCACCGTCACTTTCGGACGTGGCTACTTTAGCGCTATACCCCGCCCTCTCTACTGCTTTCACTAAAGCGCTCGGATTTGCTGTTCCAGTCACACTGACCGTTCGCTGGGCAAAGTTCATCTCAGCATTTTCCACGCCGGATACAGACTTTAATGCATTTTCGATTTTGCCAACACAACTCGCGCAACCGGCTCCCTCGATAATGAGTTCCTCAATGGAACGACTACGAACGTCCTCAGTTTTTACACCCATACCAGTGCTCCTTATTGACGGGAAACGAGCCAAGCAACAGCTATTTCCCGCAAAGTACCAACGATAAAACCGTCACTCACTACATATCCGAAAATCGATTCGCAGTTTGCACCATTCGTTTAATTTCATTTTCTTCAACGTTCTTTACCGTTTCTAGCAGCTCTTTTGCGCTATCTATATCAACACGGGAATATAGGTGTTCATACAGTTCTATGACTTGCTCATGATGGTTTACAACCTTCTCCATAATGTGATCGGTATCTAACTCTTTAAAAGGCGAATCGCAGTGCCCATGCTCAACGATGGGATGTTTCCCAATATAGTCATAACACCAAGTGTCTAATGCATTTAGGTTGGCTGTATTCAAAAAACCTTCAACCATTCGCTCTAAGCTAGCTTCATGACCCGACACGTAGCTTAGAATCATCCGAGCTCGTTCATCTTGGTTTTGTTTAGAGCAGTGAGTCACACACTCCTTCAGGTTTTTGTGGAAATCAACGGTCCAACTCAGTACATCTTTGATTGTTTCTATTTGCATTTTTTACTCCTTACCTATAATTAATTGTTACTTTCGTTTGCTTTTGGTACGTGGCGGGCTTCTGTGGCAACTCCACGGTGTATGCTCTGCATTATCTTTAATATTTTGATCAATAAATTTGTAGTATTCCTCTTTCAAGTGAGTCCACCAGCCACTATTTATTTCAACACCAAATATTCCGAGCTTTTCCTCTATCATAGTCAGATCGACTTTAGAGGCATCATAAGCGACCGATAACAAGTTCTGGTCAGAGTCGTAGGCAACGCTATCAAGACCAACCAAGCGATCGATTTCGTTAATCGCTTCGCGAACTTTTTTCACACTCTCAGTGTTTAGCTTTAACGTGCGATTGACTAAGTTAATTTCCCGCACTCCGGCTCTATGATCGTTAGTTGACATCAGTACTGTCCTATTTATTAAAACTACCAATATGCTTCAGTCGACGTTGCCGCGATATTAACGTTGTAACGAGAGTTCTTTATCAGTCGCTGCTCGTTTGTCGTGAACCCAAAGCAATTCATCTATTGGCGAGATACAGACTAAGCCCTCGTTAGATACCCCGGTATGGGCCGCTTCAACTACCAAAAACGCAACGTCACGCGCGTCATCACTGTTCACATAAACTTCGAGCTGTACGTGCTCAACTAAGTGATCATCGTTATAACTATCGAAGTAATAGCCTCGACCTCGAACAGGAAACAATGTAAAGCCGCTAACGCCACACCCAACCAGAGTCTCCTCCACTGCGTCTTGCCGAAGTTGATCAAAAATAGCGGTGATTTTAGATAGGTTCATATATTCTCCTACAAGCCTTAAGTCACTTAACTTAAGAGCTCTATCTAGCATGATTAAATTTCGAAAAAAGTTTTAATTGAAATTCAGCAGGAGCTATTTCGGAGGATAAAAAATATCAAAAGACATTTGCTTAACATTCCCTTCATATGAAAGAGGATGCTGCAAGTAACCAATTGACTTTATTGGCAAATTGAACGGAATTAATACTAAAGGTGAGCTTGCAGAGTTGCACCCCGCATCCATTAAACATGTATCAGCAGAGTCAGTTAAACAATAACAGCACGTTTTACTGGCAGGTTGTTCGTCGTCATCACAATGAATGTTGCTTTTTCTCTCGTTTGCAACATCTGCCTGATTAACGTTGATTACGTGCTCTGCGCTGGAGGCAGTATTATGGACAGGAGCAGCTGGGAAGGATAGTTGAATTACTATTCCTAGCATAAGCACAACTAAAAATTTTGTTTGAGCCATATGTGTGTCCCCAATCCCGAATTTTAACCTAGCATACTTGTTAGCGCACATCATTGATCAAGATCAATGATGTGCGTCTCTTAACTAAAATAATTGGTCTTATACACGCTTAACCTTTTGCCCACGCCACAAGTAGTAAACAGCGGGTAACACGAGCAAGGTTAGAATAACCGCACTGATCATTCCTCCAACCATCGGGGCGGCTATTCGGCTAACCACTTCAGCACCAGTTCCTGTGCTAAACATAATAGGCAGTAGACCTGCAATTGTAGAAACAGCCGTCATCATGACAGGACGAACACGAAGCCCAGCCCCTTCCATTACAGCGCGAGAAACACCGTCTTTAGTCAAAGCTTTACCTTGCTCTAGTTGGCGTTGTTCGTATTCGTTATAGGACTGATTAAGATAAGTCAGCATTAATATCCCTATTTCTACGGTAACCCCCGCTAGTGCTATAAAACCAACCGCTACAGCAACTGAGAAATTATAATCTAAAAGATACATTAGCCAGATTGACCCCACCAATGCGAGAGGCAAAGTTCCCAATATAATGGCTATTTCTGTAGCGTTTCGAAAGTTCATATATAAAAGAACGATAATAATCGCGAGCGTTAACGGAATCACGTAAGTCAGTTTTTCCTTTGCCCTTTCCATATATTCGTACTGCCCGGACCAGGTAACTGAATACCCTGCTGGCAACTCGAGTTCTTGTTCTACAACCTTCATTGCTTTTTCAACATAAGTGCCGACATCAACTCCCTCAATGTCGACAAAAGTCCAGCCATTAAGTCTTGCGTTTTCGCTTTTAATTGCCGGCGGTCCAAGTTCAACGTAGACATCAGCCACATCCGCCAAACTAATACGCTGCCCGTTTGGCGTAACTAAAGGTAGCTTCTTTAATTCTTCCGGCGAATCACGGTAATCTTGAGGGTAGCGCAAGTTTATTGGGTAACGTTCAAGCCCTTCAATGGTCTCTGAAACATTCATTCCACCAATAGCCGTGGCAACAACCTGTTGAACATCCTCAATGTTCAAACCGTAACGTGCAGCTTGCTCTCTTTTTATGTCAACTTTGACATAGCGCCCACCTGCCACACGTTCTGAATAAACAGAAGCCGTACCATCTACATCTTCAAGTATCGTTTCAAGCTGCTGCCCTATCGTCTGAATTTCATTAAGATCGGCTCCGGCAACTTTTATACCTACCGGCGTTTTGATACCTGTCGATAGCATATCAATGCGAGTTTTAATGGGGTAAACCCACGCATTGGTCAGCCCCGGAAACTTTACAAGCGCATCCAGTTCTTTTTTCAACTTCTCAGTGGTCATACCGTCTCTCCACTGATCTTTCGGTTTCAGTTGAATAAAGGTTTCAATCATCGTTAGGGGTGCCGGATCAGTGGCGGTATCCGCTCGACCAATTTTGCCAAAAACCGTCTTCACTTCCGGTACCGTTTTTATGAGCTTGTCGGTTTGCTGCAACAGCTCCCTTGCTTTACCAATTGATAATCCGGGATAGGTAGTGGGCATATACATCAAATCGCCCTCATCCAAATCTGGAATAAATTCACTACCAATTTTGTCAATCGGCCAGACACCAACGGCCAGGATAACAAGCGCTCCGACAACTGCTGTCTTGGGGTATTTCAAAATGCCTTTTAAAAGCGGTTTATACCCGGCGATCAATAACCGATTAAGCGGGTTTTTCCCCTCAGGTGTTACCTTTCCTCTGATAAAATATCCCATCAACACGGGGATAACGGTAACCGCTAAGGCTGCACTGGCTGCCATTGCGTAAGTTTTCGTGAAAGCAAGCGGAGAAAACATCCGCCCTTCCTGGGCTTCTAAGGTAAATACCGGCATAAAGCTGACGGTAATAATGAGCAAGCTAAAGAAAAGAGCAGGGCCCACCTCTGAAGCAGAGGCGGCAACCACCCGCCAGCGGTTCTCTGCTGTCAGTGGCGTTTTTTCCATATGCTTATGCATATTTTCAATCATGACGATGGCACCATCGAGCATAGCGCCAATAGCGATTGCGATCCCTCCAAGTGACATAATATTCGCGTTAATTCCTTGCCAATACATGACAATAAACGCGGTTAAAATACCCAAAGGCAAGCTGATAACGGCAACCAGCGAGGAGCGGACATGGAAGAGAAATATCACACAGATAAACGCGACAATAGCGAGTTCTTCTATTAAACTTTTCCAGAGACTTTCCACGGCATCCGAGATAAGCCCCGAACGATCATAGACAGTGACTATATCGACACCTTCTGGTAGCCCAGACTTTAATTCTTCCAACTTTTGTTTAACGCCATCAATCGTTTTTTGGGCATTTTCTCCGAAACGCATTACCACAATACCACCCACGGCTTCTCCCTCACCGTTGAGTTCGGCGATACCGCGTCTCATTTGGGGGCCCACACCCACATCAGCAACGTCTTTAAGCAATAATGGCGTGCCATTTTCATCAACGCCAAGCGGGATACTCTCTAAGTCGGAGACACCTTCAATATAGCCGGAGGCCCGAACCATATACTCAGCCTCAGCCATTTCAACCACTGAAGCCCCCACCTCCTGATTACCTCTCTGGATAGCGTTTTGTATGTGAGCCAAAGGAATATCGAATGCGCGAAGCTTCTCCGGGTCAACTTTTACCTGGTACTGCTTTACCATACCGCCCAGCGCGGCAACTTCAGAGACACCTTCAACAGTTTGCAGTTCATACTTTAAAAACCAGTCTTGCATACTGCGTAATTCACTCAAGTTGTGGTTACCCGTGCGGTCGACCAAGGCATACAAATAAACCCAACCAACTCCTGTAGCATCAGGACCTAATTGTGGCCTTGCATTAGCAGGCAGTGTGGGAGCAACCTGAGATAAATATTCAAGTACTCGCGAACGTGCCCAGTAAGCATCTGTGTCTTCGTCAAAAATGACATAAACATAGGAATCTCCGAAAAACGAATACCCACGAACCGTTTTAGCTCCAGGAACTGATAACATAGACGTTGTTAATGGATAGGTAACTTGGTCTTCTACTACTTGTGGGGCCTGACCTGGATAACTGGTTTTAATAATCACCTGAACATCAGACAGGTCCGGCAATGCATCTACTGGTGTATTCTTGACGGCAAAGGCACCAACGCCCACAAGGATTAATGTCGCCAGAAGAACAAAAAATCGGTTGCTAACTGACCATCGAATGACTGACTTAATCATGGTTATGCTCCTGCTCTGTCACTTGTTCTTGCTCAGGAATATGAATCGATGTGAGCTGGTAACGTTGCTTACCTACTTGTGAAATTTCCGCATGTAAGGACAAACCAGCGCTGAGCTTTGAGAGTTCAACATCATCAGCGACATCGAAGTCCATCGTCATTGCAGGCCAGTCCCACTCAGGAATCTCACCGTGATTCAGCGTAACCATCGAATGTTGAGGCATAACACTTTTAACTGTTGCTTCGACCCAGACAGCTTCGACTGATACAGCTTCATTTAACATAGTGTCGTGGCTCTCGCTATCAGTGTTAGAGTCGTGGTTCATACGTTTAAAGTCGGAAGACTTACTGGACTCAGAGTCAATTAAGAACTGAGCCGATGTAACAATTTCATCACCTGCCATAAGACCCGATAAAATCTCAACTCGCGAGCTACCTAACCGCCCAACGTCAACATTAACTGATTTAAATTTCCCATCACCCAGTGCCAGTACAACTCGGTTCGAACCACCCATTCGGATAAGCGCTTCTTTAGGGATGATTAAGTTTTTGTCGCCTAAACCAGCCTTAATGTTAAGATTCGCAAACATGCCCGGTTTTAAAAAACCATCTGGGTTGTCGAAGTGAATTCGAACTTGTCCCGTCCGAGTTTTAGGGTTAAGTGACGGATAGACATAATCAACCTTTCCTTCCCAGTCTTTACCCGGAGCATACTCAAGATCCATTTGAACTTTATTACCTACCTCAACCTGGTTCAGTTGCCGCTCAAAGACTTCTGCAATAACCCATATTTTATCCAGTTGGGCAATCGTCATTAAGTTCATACTCGGCTTTACAAACGCACCTTCACGCACAGTCAGTTTATCCAATACCCCGGACTGCTTTGCTTTTACCGTAATTGTTTTCTGAATTTTATGAGTCTCTTTTAACTTCTTAATCTCAGGTTCAGAGACTTGCAGAGCTCTTAGGCGTTCTTCAGCAGCATCTAGTAGAACCTGATTACCTCTTTGCGAGGCCAATACAAGCTCTTCTTGCGCATTAACCATTTCAGGAGAGTAAATACTGTATAAAGGCTCGCCGGCTTTAACTGAGTTACCAACCGCTTTTACAAAAAGCTTTTCAATCCAGCCTTCAACACGGGGACTTACTGTCAGCACTCGGTTCTCATCAAACTGAACATAGCCAACTGTTTCGATATCCAGGTTGAGTCTCGAGGACGTGACGGTTGCAGTTGTAACCCCAAGGTTGTTAATAACATCGGGATCAATTCTCACAGTACCGGGTGAACTTTCTCCCCCATCATCGCCATAGAAAGGAATAAGGTCCATCCCCATTGGAGACTTTCCTGGCTTGTCTCTCCGATAATTTGGATCCATCGGAGCCACCCAATATAACGGCTCTTTTTTGGCATTATCCGATGAAGCATCGGAGCCCGCAGTTGACTGCATTAAGTAGCCAATAGCACCAGCGCCAACCGCAAACCCTACAGCTAAACTTATAAGAGATTTAGTGACTGTTTTCATTTTAAACTCCTGAGAATAATAAGTAGTTTGCTTCGGCAATCAGCTTTTGGCGGTTCATGGCGATTGCTAATGCATCAATTTTTGCGTTGACTTCAGCAATCTGTGAACGCACCGCCTCTGCAAAGTCGCCATCATCATTGTTGTAGGCTGTCAATGCAGCTTCAGACTGGGCGGACATTTGTGGAAGTAGCTCTTCACGATAAAGAGCAGCGCGTTCATTCAAACGATTCAGTTGTACAAAGGTACTGCGTAAACTGGCTATTAACTGCCTGGCAACCAATAACTTCTCAGTTTTTTTCGCTTCCGTTCTAAACTTTGCTGAGCGTACCTGTTCATCCTGCTTGTTATCAGTAAACAGTGGTATATCGAACGTAACTCCGGCTGAAAACAAGTCGGCACGGTCAGTACCGCTTGGAGCATCGTTTCTATGACCATATTTAAGGTTGGTTGACCATTGTGGTTTATAACCTTGTTGAGCAAGCTCTATAGAAGTTTCCGACGCCGAAATGTCTTGATCGATAGCTTGCAAAACTGGGTGCCCTTTTATTAATTCGTACAAGGCTTGTTTAGGCATTGTTGAAGGCGAACTCAATGCTTCCTGTAGCGTAAGGTTAGGAACGTCATCTGGTAACTTTGATTTCGCTATAGCACCTATCCACTCCGACAGTTTGCTTTGAAATCGCTCCTCTTTCTGTCTTAATGAAGTCAATCGGTCATCCAGTCGTGTGAGCTCAAGCTGGGCCCTAATAACATCCTGCTGCCGTGCTTTTCCTTCAGTACTGGTATAACTTGCCTTGGCCGTCGACACTAACTGTTCAAAAAGCGCTCTATCGGATTCAATCAAACGGATACTTTGCTGAAAGAAAAAAACGTCTAACCACAACTTCGTTACCGTTGTTTTGACCTTAGCAATACGATCAGCCCTCAAAAGCGGTTGTTTTTGGGCCAATTGATTTTTTTGCTTACGAGACAACGATAGCGTGTCTCCTCTAGGAAAAGTTTGTGAAACACCTACGATCAATTGGGTCATTCCTTCCTGTCGTGAACTAAAACTG
The DNA here is from genome assembly GCF_051842325.1 of Idiomarina sp. ST10R2A5. Lineage (NCBI taxonomy): Bacteria > Pseudomonadati > Pseudomonadota > Gammaproteobacteria > Alteromonadales > Idiomarinaceae > Idiomarina > Idiomarina sp. ST10R2A5. The sequence goes on from NZ_JBNIEX010000002.1 coordinate 70,948, forward strand.
TCAACAGGGAAACTGGCAGCCGTGAGCGATATTTTAGGGTCAGGCAAACTGGAAGAGGCTATTGCTTCACTCGCGAATGCTTCTTGGGTTTGCTTACTTGCCGTTAACCAAGGATCTTCTTGTACAGCGATACTCACTGCTTCTTGCAAATTCAAAAGCGGCTCTTGTGCATTAACGACATTTGGCACCACTACAGTCAGAACACTTAAATAAGCCATTCTTCTTAAAAGTTTCATATTGTTACTCTCAAAAACTGTGAATTTTTAAATTAAACACAGACCAAGTTATGAGTCGGACCGTAACGAGGACGACGAACGACGTCGTAACGACAATGACCGAACCAAAGCTTATAGCTGTGCTTTTACCTGGACGATAAACGCGCCAGGAGCGAGAAATTTCGTATTTTTAAGAGTGGATTGGGGGGCGAAAAAGCGAGAGAGAATGCTTTTCTTTAATATTCGTATCTAAGAATGAGGAAGCGTTAAAAACCAGCTTCTCAATAGGCGGAACGGTGGATTGCTCAGAATAAACGACAGTAATTGACGGGCTGTAACAATGACGCATCATTGAATCAGAGCAACAGTTATCGGTAAGAGAATGTGACACTTCGCAATCTGCAAGATCGCAAACTTGCTCAGTAGGATCGTGCATACATGCCTTTTCCGTACTGATAGTTTGTGAAAATGACATTGTTGTTACTGCTAATAGCAGTAGGGCAATGATTAAACGATACATGCGAAGCTTTACTGTAAAAACATGCTTGAAGTGTATCTCTTTTGGCTGATAAAGATCAATCAATTAAAGGAAGTACCCATAACGAGGTAGTCAACCCAGGTGGTGATACGACTTCTACATCACCACCCCGATTTATTGCTAACTCAGGCGCTTTCAAGCTCTAAATACCAAAGTCATCGAACCTTACTTGTTCTCGCGGAACGCCAAAGTCAGCAAGAGACTCTAACGTCGCTTTCAGCATTGGTGGAGGACCACACACGTAAACGTCCAATGTGTCTTTGTTTTCATCTGCCAACCATTTCATTGCAGTTTCGTGCACAAAGCCAGTGTGCCCGGCCCACGCATCTGATTTAGCAACCTCTGAAAGTACCGGTATATAATTTAACCGCTCATCTCTTTCGAACTCATCCCTATAACAGAGCTCTTTTTCATATCGTGCGCCGTAAAAGAATATGCAACGACGAGGAGAATCTGCTGCTAACTCACTTTGTATTAACGCTCTTAACGGTGCAACACCGGCGCCGCCTCCGATAAAGACTTGCGTGTGATTATTTTGTTTCGTCAGCTGAAAGTCACCAAATGGTCCAATAGCATCGACATGAGCGCCAGGCTCTAAATTACACAAGTAGTTTGAACCGATGCCTGGGGGCACCCCTTCACTTGGCGAGGGCAGTTGTCGTACGTTAAACACAAATCGAGTCGATTGAGGTCGCGTAGCAACCGAGTAATGCCGTGACAATATTGCGTCTAAATGTGGGATACGAAACTGCATAAACTGCCCGGCTTCATAACTAACGGGGCCTGAACTTACAAATGTAAGTTCCATAATGGACGGGGTAAGCTGCCGCTTTGAGTCGAGTGTTAAAGCAATATCGCCAACCCCGGCATTATGGAGCTTAACGTCGTAGTCGGGTGATGTTCTGTGCTGACACGATAAGCGCGTCCCCGCTTCTAATTCAGTAGCGCTCAATAACGCTTTTTCAGCGGCTGTCGGACTCGGTATGCTGTTGCCTTGTAGTGTCACTTTACATAATCCACAAGTACCGCCACCGCCACAACTACTCGCAATTGGTTGCCCTTTCTGCTGAAAATATTCTAGCCACGTTCTCTTACGGTTCGGATTAAAGTCACCGTTAGTAATATTTCGGCCTAAGAGAATTAAGCCCGATAACGAAAACCAAAGAGCGAATAACCCGGCACTCCAAATCAATAAATGATTAAAGCTTCGGCCACCAGTGTAATCCATAAAATGCAGACGAAATGCCCAGTCAGCTATTGTCCATGGTGTATTGCGATGCTCCACTACCTGAGATGAGGCTTCATCGATGTATATCCGAGTATTAAGATCATCTTTAATATCAATGCGAAACCCCGAAGCTTCCCAGCCATTCACTTCATCGCTTCCCATGACTCTTTCAACCGCTTCGACGTGACCCGGACCATTATAGCTACTGAGCGCTAATTGGGTTGCCAAAGCCTCACCGGTAGACCAGTTTTCGCTTGTGTTAGCGTTGGAATACAGGATATTTCCATCTGCCAATGTCACTTGATACTGACCAACCCCAGCAACACTTACCAGTTCAATTAAATGTGCTGATGGAAACCTTTGGTACATTTCAGTAAAGTCGACCTGAGTTGCTAATTTTTTAAGAGGCGGCTTAGAGTTTTCGGAGACCATGTATTGATGACCCGACATTCCATGATGGCCAGTTATACTGAAAAAGAAACCACTCACTAGCCACAAAGCGACCTGAATAACTAAAATTAAACTCACCCAACGATGAAGCCATTGTATAAACCTTATCATTGGGCACCTCCGATCGGTCTTCTTTTAAACGTTATGGTATAAAGGAGCAAAACAATGCCCGTTATCATTAAAATAAATGTACCGATAATAAAGGCTTTTAACCACCACGTTTCTATATCCACACGTTCATCGTAGTCCATTATGTGTAGCATCCAGGCAATGTCGAAACCACGCCAGAAAGTGTGTCGTTTTACGAGCAAATCACCCGTTGTTTCAGACAAGTAAAGGCTGGTATTACCAAAGTCATCGTAGTTCACTTGCCATACTGGCAACAAAGTTTCACTAATTTCAGTTGGTGGGTTATCCGTCATATAAACAACGGATTCAATGTCTGCACTCTCTTGTGCGTAGTATCGGTTGGCCAAGTCTTCAATATGATGCTGAGTTATTTCAATGCGCTCTAACGATTTTGCATTAACCAAAAACTCACCTTTATCACTTTTTAACTTGTATACTGGCTGTAGCTTACCATCTAGTCTGCGAGCCTCTAGTGAGGCTTTTTCAGTTTCAGGATAACGCGTTAATAACTTATCTAAATCTGATACCTCAGTACCTTCAGGTAAAGGCTGACTAACATCCTCAACTAAGTGATCACCATGAATATAATCCAAATCGAAGAACACCATGTAAGCGCCACTGATTGTCCAAATAACCATTTGCAGGCCAAAAATCAAAGATAGCCAACGATGCCAAACTCGCCAGCTACTGGAGCGTTTCTTTTGAGTCATACCCTACCTCAAATTTAATAAAAAAAAGCTGCCGCTCCCAGGGAAAAGCGACAGCCAGTCTAGTCTTTAAAAGCTGTAACGTACCTTCAGGTATAACTGACGGCCTAACAAGTCATAAGTCATAGTGTCAGTATTGGCGTCCGTCCAACTTTGGATATAAGGCGGTTCTTTGTCAAAAAGGTTATTCACACCGCCAGTCACGCTCAGTTTTGAGTTTACAAAGTAGGTTCCCTGCAGATTATGATAGAAAACACTGGGGGCTCGAGAGCCAATCTCCGATGGAGCAGCGTTAATATCATCGGCAGGCCCAATGTACTGAACGGAGTAATGTACACGCCAGTCCTGCTTCATAAAGGTTCCCGAAGCATTTGAACGCCAGTGCGTATAGCTTCCTCTGCCACCAGTAATGTACCCGGCATATTCAATTTCATCCGCACCAACAAAAGGCGCAAATTTATACTCATTTAAGTAACTAACATTCCAACTGAAGTCACTTTTCCAACCCAGTAGCTCGGTGTTATAAAATAAAGCAGTATCGACACCCGACACATTTTCAGTTGCGGCATTGGTGGGTTGAGCAGACAAAAAGTTAATATCGCCAGTTAAAGAATCTCTCGTAAAGTGCTCAGGACTACAAAATGGATGCGATAAATTTTCTGAGCTATAGCAGACAGACAGTTTGGTCGATCCAGGGATCCGCTGAATAGCATTCTCAATATCGATATCGTAGTAATCAACCGTCAACTGTAAATTGTCCGCCGAGCCAATATCCCATACAAACCCTGCAGTGAAAGTATCTGCGTCTTCCGGTTTTAAATCAGGGTTGCCACCAACAGTGGTAAGCACGGTTGCACCAAACTGTTCATACCCTGCAGGAACCCCGTCTGCTTGGCAATTTGCCGCCACAGTTGGGTTAGCACCGGCCTGGTCCCATCCGTCACACGGGTCGGTTGTTGTCAGATTTCCTTCAGCAACACCACCAAAGAGTTCAGGTATGTTCGGAATCCGAAAAGCAGTTGACTGAGTCGCCCGCACTTTCAAAGCATCCGATACACGCCAGTGAACGCTCGCTTTATAATTTCCATCACTACCAAAGGTGTCATAATCACTGTAACGATACGCTAAATCTAAATTCAACGACTGAATCAGTGGTAAGTCCGCCAGCAACGGTAAAGAAGTCTCAGCGTAAACTTCATCAACTGTATAGCTCCCTTCTATCGGGTCCGCCTGATTGGTATTCATAATGCCAGCAACAATTGATGAATCCGGGTTTCGCCAACCTTTCTCTTTACGATGTTCAACACCAAAAGCGACTGGCACCCATCCAGCAGGCACTTCAAATAAGTCGCCTGAAATGTTTGCGGTCAATGAACGTTGTTCATTCCCCCCATTATCAGTCGTGCGAAACATGATGTAATCCAATGCCTCTTGAGACAGATCCCCATAACCCAACAAGTCGATACAGGGAATGCCGTTGGAGCCGCACGTATTAGGGTCTAGGCCAGCAGATAGACGCTGCATATTGACGATATTGGTCATACCGTCAATGGCTGTATTACGGCCATAGTTATAAGCAACTTCCCAGTTCCAACCTGAGCCAATAACACCATTCATGCCGACGACCGTTCTGAACGTATTAACATCTTGAAAGAACGTTCTTGGTCCACCTTCTAATAAATTACGACCTTCAAGTCGAATTGTTTCGCCCGTTGGGTTTGTTGGGTGGCTGGCATCAAACTCAATACCTCTTAATGTTCCCGGCGTTGCTAATTGATCGGAGGTCCGGTTGCTGTATAAAACCTCAGCAAATACCGCCGCATCGGAAGACAGTTGATAATCCCCGAAAGCGGAGAAATTCCAGTTTGTAATTGGGTTAACCGAATTTAAATAAGGAAAAAATGCAAAGTTATGTTTCTCAGCGCTGTAGGGTTCATAGAAATCACCATTACCGTCAGCATCTTGACTGAAGTTAATACGATCTCCAGCATTTGGACCCGTCAATATGGTTGCTCTCCCCCCAATGGTACTTGAGCTTCCGAAGCAATCCAGTTGGCCTGGTGTTAATTCACCCAAAGCACAACCGGCTTGATCGGCCATATTAACTTCGTCTGAAGAACGATAGCCTAATGTCGCCATTACGCGACCTTTATCATTGCTGGCGCCAAAGATCATATTAACTTTGCGATCTTGACCCTCACCATCATCTGTCGAGCCTAAGCGCCCTTCGATAGTAAAGCCATCGTAACTTTTACGGGTGATAATATTCACCACGCCCGCAACGGCATCCGCACCGTATATCGCTGAAGCGCCATCTTTAAGAACCTCGATACGCTGGATCATTTCAACCGGTATCATATTTAAGTCAACAGAGCTGTTTGCGCCGGTACCGCCGTTAACAACACGACGGCCATTCAGAAGCACAAGCGTTCGGTTAATGCCCAGTCCACGCAAATTAACTTGAGCGGTGCCATAACCGTTACCGGTCCAGTAAGCATTACTCTGGCTGCCAGCAAAACCAGCGGAGGCTGACATTCTCTGTAAAATCATCTCTACCGAAGTCATTCCTGAGACTTCTATATCTTCCGCCGTGAAAACCTGAACAGGAGCAGCACTTTCTGCTTCTATTCGCTGAATTCGCGAACCAGTCACCGTGATTTTCTCAACGTCTTCGGCTTGAGTATTATCAGATCCTGACTGTGCCCAAACTGTTGTTGTATTAAAAAGTGCCGCAGATACACCTATAGCGACAGCAGACTTAAGTAACTTTTGCATTTTGTCACCTCGATTAGATTATAATTATTTTACTTTCCGATTAGACTTCGTACTGCTATCTAAGTTGTTTATACAACTCTCAGAATAGAAACCTCAGAATTTTAGTCAAGCTAAAAACGATTAAAGTTGTATAAAAAAACCTTTAACAGCAAAGCCTATAGCAGTTGTATATTCAACTTAGAGTTATCCTCATGTATCAATAATCTTTTAAAATAAGCTCTTCAAGATGACTAGAAAAGCTATAAAAAAAGTTGTCCACTTTTTTCAAAATAAAAATAATTTTTCATTTTTAATGAATTTTTACCCTCTTCTGATTATTGATGCTTTTAATCTTTTGCCGACTATAATGCGTACATGAATACATAAGTTTTACGTAAGGAACTTGGCTATGAGTCAATCAATTAAAAAAGCCACGCTTTACAGAATGTCGACACCTGACCACCAATGCCCTTTCGGTTTAAAAACCCGGCACTTACTTAAAGCCAACGGTTACGATGTGGACGACAACCTACTGGAAAGCCGCGAGGAAACCGACATATTCAAGGAAAAACACAACGTCGATACCACTCCACAAGTGTTTATTGGTGATGAACGCATCGGTGGGTACGAAGAGGTTCGAGCCTTTCTTGGAAAACCTCTTCCTGACCCTGACGCAACCAGTTACCGACCCGTTATTGCATTATTTATTATGACAGCGCTCCTCTCCGTAGCCACGTCGTGGTTGTCTTTTGGTCGCGCATTTACCGGACAAACCATCGAGTGGTTCATCAGTTTCTCGATGGTGGTTCTGGCCTTGCTCAAACTCCAGGACGTAGAGAAATTCTCTACCATGTTTCTCAACTACGATCTTCTCGCCAAAAAATGGGTGCCTTATGGCCGTGTTTACCCCTACGCCGAAGGCTTGGCGGGTCTGTTAATGGCAGCGGAATTTGCTCATGTCATTTCCATCCCTATTGCGTTATTCATAGGCATCGTGGGTTCTGTCTCCGTTTTTAAAGCCGTTTATGTCGACAAACGTGAGCTAAAATGTGCCTGTGTCGGTGGCTCAAGTAATGTGCCGTTAGGCTTCATTTCGCTCACTGAAAACCTCATGATGGTCGCTATGGCTATCTGGATGTTTTTTACAATGAACTAGAAAAGGAGCGCTATGCGCTCTTTTTCTTAACGCTTTTTACGTAAAAACAAAATCTCACCAGCGGCAATCAATGCCATACCGATAAGAGACGCCCAAATAACCAGCGGATCGCTTGTCCATTTCACCCATATAAAAGCGGCTAAAACGATGACATCTAGCGTGATTGCGCTGACAAGTATGTAAATATTGGCATTCACTTTTTGTCTAAGATGTCTCAATACCCCCCAGTGGATCGCAATGTCCATAACGATATAAAAAATAGCACCAAGCGAAGCGATTCGGTTCAAATCGAAAAAAGCAGCTAAGACCATAGCCATCACGATAGTGTAAACCAGTGTGTGCTTCTGAATGGAACCTGGCATCCCAAAATGACTGTGTGGCACAAGTTTCATATTGGTCAACATAGCCAACATTCTCGAGACGGCAAACGCGCTCGCGATCACACCGGATACCGTTGCGACAATTGCAAAAGCGACCGTCACCCAAAGTCCAGTCTCGCCATAGACGGGTCTGGCAGCTTCAGCAAGCGCATAATCTTTCGCTTTCACAATCTCATCTATGGACAGGCTCGAGCCAACCGCCAGAGTGACCAGAACATATATTAACGCGCAGATAATCAACGAAATAATAATGGCACGCCCGACATTTTTCTTGGGCTCAACAATTTCACCGCCACTATTGGTTATTGTTGTAAACCCTTTGTACGCAAGTATGCTTAAAGCAATCCCCGCTAAAATACCGCCGCCGGTAGCTTCTTCTGGAATAGCCGATATCGATTCAAACTGAATGCCTGAGGCCCACAAACCACCAGCCGCTAAAATCACCAATCCTAAAGCCTTAACAAAGGCCATAAAAAACGAGAACGTTTGAATAAACTGATTACTCAAAATATTGATAAAAAACGCAAAGACCAGCAAACCAACCGCCAACAACGGGACAAGCCACTGCGCTTCAAAAGAAATTAATTGGCTGGTATAGGACGCAAATGTCCGAGCGACTAAACTTTCATTAATCACCATAGAAAAGTACATCAAGAGTGCGAATATTGCCGTCACACTTCCTTTCCCATAGGCTTTACTGAGGAACATCGCAATGCCCCCCGCTGACGGGTATGCTTTGGCCAGTTTCACATACGAATAGGCGCTGAAACCGGCAATGATACCGCCGCACACAAACGCCAGTACAAACCACTCTCTTGCTAGCTGAGCAACTTGTCCTGTCAGTGCAAAAATACCAGCGCCAATCATGACACCAGTCCCCAGCGACACCGCCCCCCAAAGACTAAGGCTTCCTTTCTGATAACCCTGATGTCCGTGTTCGTGATCGTGTTCCGCCATAATCAGCTCCTGTGGTTGACGTTAGTTGGACCAGTGAATCCGGATAATTTTCCAGCCAGACTCCGGGGTATGTGAAACGGTTACAGTTTCATTCATCGTTAAATCAATCTCACGCCCGTTGTACGCCCCGGAAATACTATATCGAGAAGTGATCACAGCAAGGCTAGCCACTTCATATCGTGTTCTTTCAATCAGCTTGGAAGGAACCGCCTGGCTAAATTTGATATCTGACTTAAGATGATGAGCACTGTATTCAGCCAGGGACCGTTCAACGCCACCACCTTCAAAGATAAGCACATCATCGGAAAGCACGTCTTTAACGACCTCCGTGTCACCTTCAGTTAAAGCAGTTCGAAATGCATCAAGCACAGCGGTCGGCTCAGATAGTTTTTCGGCGCTACTGGGCGCTGAAATAAACATTACCGAAACCATAAAAACACTCACAAGTAATTTCATTCTTCTTATTCCTTACATTAACCGGGGGAAAACGCGCTGCTTAGCGCAGAGGCCAGGGTAAAAATAGTGACAGCCAATACCATTTCCGCCGTTATGGAGTTTTTGAGTCGCTTGGCGGCCGCGTTATCATTTAATTGCGGTACGAACTTTAATTTATGCAATGCGGCAACAAGGAGAATCAGCGCCACAAACACAAGTTTCGCTAGTAGTACCGTGTCATACGACGTAAGCGGCAGCTCTGGCATCCATCGCCCTGCTGCACTACGATACATAACCAAGCCCGCAATAAGGAGTATTGGAACCGCTGCAGACATATGCACACCAAAACGCTCCATAATGGCTTTCGCTTTAGCAAGCGGTACCGACGTTGCCAGCTTTCGCAATGAGTTAAGACTGCCGAACCAAACCCAAGCGACTAACAAGTGTGTTAAAAGCGCTAGCTTTCCCCACCAGACGGCGTCACTGCCGTGACCAATACTTAAAAAGCTCCATCCCATGAGTCCAATGGCGACAACATATAGCACCCACTTTATACGTTTTAGCTTAACAACGGAGTAAACAATCCAAGCAATAGCAACCGCTATCTGAAGTTGGATGAACAACCCAACAGGGCCGGTCCATATAAACTGCATGTAGGTCGTGTCAATCATGCCGGCAAAGCCTTCAGCAGCAAAACTACCGACTTTCAGAAAAAAATACAGAAGGCTTGCCAGTAATAGAAGCAACGCAACAAGGCTATTCTTTCGTTCAGACTGCTTTTTTAAACCGGACAAATAAACGATATAAGGCGAGGCGGTCATCACCGCGTTAAGCCAGAATATAAAGGCCAACGTTAAAACGCTGGCCACACTCCAAAGGGTCATCATTTCACCTCAAAGCTAAAATCACCCGATATTTTATGACTGTCCCCACCCATTGCCGTCCAATAAACCGTATAACCACCTGACGCCAAATTGTTTTTAACAGCAATTTCGTACGCTGCTTTGGGAGTCATGCTCATCGAAAAGTCCAGCGGATGCATTTTACCGTCATCTGAGTGCAGCATAATTTTAGCCAGACGAACATCACCGGAAAAATTCATCGTAATTTCCGTTGGTGACTCGGACAAAGTCGCACCGTCCTCCGGGCTACTGGATGTTAGGCCGACGTGAGCGCTGGCCCATGCACTAAAAAATAACGTGGTACCGAAGGCTAACTTAAGTATGTTTTTCATGTTGTTTCCTCTTTGTTTATTATCAATTAAAACCAAACTCTGGCCCCAAGGACCACGCCTGTTTCTGTGGTGTCCTCACCCATTCGTTTCATTTCATCTGCCGTGTTGCCTAACGCGCCGTTCCAATAAACACCAATGTAGGGTGCAAACTCACGACTGATTTCGTGACGATAACGCAACCCCACACGCAAGTTGCTCAAGCCACTTTGCCGTTCATATTTGTCTGAATCTGTCAGGTTGGCTGTAAACTCAATGCGAGGCTGTAAGTACGATGTTTGTGTGAGCTGCCACTCGTACTCAGTTTCGCTAACAAATTGGACGTCGCCTTCTTCATTCACCATCAGCGAGTTATCCATTTCGAACCAATAGGGCGCCAACCCCATAAAACTCACGACAGCATAATTTTCCATAGACGCGTCCGACGATAAGGTACCTCGCGTACCAATACCGGCCTGAAACGACCAAAACGGAGACACCAAGTATCCATACAGCAGTTCGGCACTTTCCAAGTCAGTGGGCTCACCGTCGTCTTGAACATTCTCCCCTTCACTCTTGAAAACAGCTCGGTGATAGTCACCGCCATACCAAGCCATCATGTCCCAGACGGCTAGGTTCTCTTCCTCGTTGGTTCGCGTTAACTCCAACCGATCGAACAGTACTTGCCCGGTGTAATATTCTTTGACGGGTTCAGGCCAGTCCTCTTTCGCATGTCCGGCGACTGCTAAACCTGGCAACAACGCCGCACCCACTAATAATGATTTACCGTACATAATTGTCCTCCTTATGCGACATTGACCACACGGAACATACCCGCTTTCATGTGATACAACAGGTGACAGTGGAACGCCCAACTACCCGGCGCGTCTGCCGTTATCAATAACGACACTTTTTCGCTCGGCTTCAGGCTAATCGTATGTTTGCGTGGGCGTGGATACTGTCCGTTTTCAAGTTCCATCCACATACCGTGTAGGTGTATGGGGTGGTCCATCATCGTATCGTTTACCATCACCAACCTCAGTCGTTCTCCATGATGAAACTGAACCGGGCCATTCACTTCGGTAAACTTCTTCCCGTCGAAAGACCACATGTAACGCTCCATATTACCCGTTAAGTGCAGCTCTATCTGTCGTTCGGGCTCCCGCGTATCCGGCCATTCATGCGCGCCGACCAAGTCGGTATACACTAAGACTTTATGATCAACGTCTTCCAATCCAATCCCGGGTTCATGCAAACGGCTTACCGGGTTTGTAGCAATCATAGCCGCCCCGGCGCCATGTCCGGACTCACGGTGTTTGATTTTAATGTTTTCGACCGGGAGCTCTTTTTTGTGTGTCATTTTATGCGTCATATGGCTGTTATTGCCGCCCATATGCTTCATATTCATGCTATTGCCTTTCATATCACCGGACATCGCCATCGCTCCCATGCCCATAGCGGCCATGCCTCGCTCAGGAACTTGCCGTAGTTCAGGCACTTCAGCCTCAAGACCAAGTTCCGGCGTTAATGTACCTCTGACATAACCACTTCGGTCAAAGCTCTCAGCATAAATAGTGTAAGGCTTGTTTTGCTTAGGCTGGACAATTACATCGTAGGTTTCCGCCACACCAATGCGGAACTCGTCAACTGGCACTGGCTTCACAGGCTGCCCGTCAGCGGCCACTACCGTCATCTCCAATCCAGGGATTCTTACGTCGAAGAAACTCATTGCCGAACCATTAATGATACGCAGGCGTACTTTTTCACCAGGCTTAAACAATGCTGACCAGTTCATCTGTGAATCGCGGCCATTCATCAGGTAGGTATAAGTACTGCCCGTCACATCCGCAATATCACGGGGGCTCATTCGCATTTGCCCCCACATTTCTCGTTGCTTCCAGGTTTTCTCTAACCCTTGCTGTCGCACGTCCTCGAAGGTCTCAAATATCGTACGTTTTTGATAGTTATAGTACCCCTCCGCAACTTTCAAGTTACGAAACACGGTATCCGGATCTTCGAATGTCCAGTCGCTGAGAATAATGGTATGTTCTCGATCAGCACCAATGTCTCCGTCTTTCGGTTCAATCACTAACGGCCCCAGGTGTCCCAATTGCTCCTGCAAACCGGAATGGCTGTGATACCAATAAGTTCCGTTTTGCTCGACATCGTAGCGGTATTTGAACGTTCGTCCTGGCTTTATCCCTTCGAAAGATACGCCAGGCACGCCATCCATATTCTCCGGCAATATAATTCCGTGCCAGTGAATTGACGTGTCTTCCGACAACCGGTTAGTCACATTTAGCTTTGCTCGCTGCCCTTCTTTTAAACGAATCAAAGGGCCCGGCATTTGGCCATTGATGGTTATTGGTGCTCCTACTTTATTTCCCACGAGCAGTGGGGACTTTGCAATGGTCAGATCAATCTCATCGTTTGTCAGGATCTGATCTTTAAAACTGCGTCCCTGAGGAGCAGCCCAAGTTGGGGCTACTTTGGCGATTGCTAAAGCAGACGCCACAGTGAATGCAGATTTAATAAACTTTCGACGCCCTTTGTTAAACTCATTGCTCATTATGACGCTCCTCTTTTGAGGTTAAATTTTGATAACGTTGAACGTCCTGTTCCTTATCAGACGGCTCATCAGAAACCGATGATTTAAACCCTTTAATCGCACTACCAAGATCGGAGCCCAGGGTTCGTAGCTTTTTACTACCAAAAAGAAGAATGACAATAACCAGTAAAACTCCTAACTGAACCATACTCATGCCGCCAAATCCCATAGCTAAAGCCCTCCATTTGAGAGTGCTTGCTGCTGCTCTAAACTTGCTATCTGCTTATAAGGTGTAATTGAACCGTCCTCTTTGATTTCATAGACCGTATACGGTTGAAACCGAGTACCCATTTCCATACCAACAGACCCTACCGGCATGCCAGGAACAGTTAATCCAATGCCATTGGCTGACTTTTTCCCAGCTAAATAATGAGAAACCAATGTAGGAGGAACGTGCCCCTCAAAGACATAGCCATTACTAGAAATAGCGGTATGACAGGATTGGACCTCGGCACTAATACCGGAGTCACGTTTTCGTTGGGTCAGGTTGTTCGGATGTTGTACGGACACACTAAAGCTATCGGGTAAAGCTTGTAACCACTTTTCACAGCAACCGCAGTTGGGATCTTTTAGAACGGTTAGTTGCTGCTCTTCTACATCGGTTGCAGATACAGACACGGAAAACAGCATCGCCAAAACAGCGATATTGCGTTTGATAGACATAATTATTCACCGATTAATAAGTTTTAAGGAAACACGCCGAGCGTGTGTTAAATTTCTAGTAACTTATTAAGCGGTAATTATTGGGGGACGGAATAAATTAGACGCGTGTTTAGCACGAATGGAGGTGTCAACGGGCGCATCGACTTTGGCAGAGAGGTTAACTGCAGCGGCATTAACCGAAGAAGACTGTCCGACAAATAAAACCGAGCCGCCGGAGCAATGCCGAATGGTCATGTCAGCACAGCACGAGTTGTGCTTTTGCGTCTCATGCTCGCAATCGTTTGTGTCGGCTTCGTACATCATGCTGTGCTGCATTTGGCTGTTATCATGACATGCGTGAGCTTCTGCCGTTTGCGAAAACGACATCGACACCAATAGCACTGTCATTAATAACAGAATTCGAATTAGCACGAGCACCCTGCTTTTTGCAATTTAATAAACTTCAGTCTAACGTCATTTTAACGCATGTCAAATAAGGAGCAGATAATGATGAATCACGAAATGTTCGCAGGTATGGGCTTTCTATGGATGCTGATTGTGGGAGCTATTTTTATTGTTCCCGCATGGCGTATCTGCCAACGAGTTGGCTACCCTGGTCCATTGGGTCTTCTGATTGTTATCCCTATCGCAAATATCATTCTTCTTTACTTTATAGCGTTCGGCCCATGGAAAAATGTTGATAAATAGCTAATTCACTTTAACCAAAGCAACAAGTATAGCTTTTCATCTCTGATCAGAAGCACGAATTTATTTGCCACTACACGTTCACAAGTTGCAGACCACTATAGCTATGTTCAACGTGTTAAGCGAGTATTGGGCATAGCCAAAAAGTTAAAAGATTCATTTGTGAAAAAGCTTTCAATCAAAAAACTAAAGCTGAAGTTTTAGTAACAAGGTAAGTAACACGCTTGAATCTTAATATTTTTTATCCACTATAAAACAATAAGTTATTAGATCTTATCGATTCCGCCTCCGGCACCATCTATCCCTAAAGCCCTGCACTTCGTGCGGGGCTTTTTCGTTTTAGTGGTTAATCACATTTCTATTTCTGTCTATTTAGCAAGAAATAACCCGCCGGCACTATCACCATATTTAGCACCGTCGAAGAAATAAGGCCCCAAAGGATAACTATCGCCATAGGAGCCTGGATTTCACTGCCTGGCTCGCCAAGTCCCAACGATAATGGAATGAGCGCTAATGCCGTTGCCAACGCCGTCATCAAAATAGGTACTAACCGTTCTTCTGATGCTTGCTTAATGGCATCCGTTAATTCGACACCTTTAGCCATAAGCTGCTTGATGTAGTCCACTAAAATAACGCCATTTCGCGTGGCTATACCAAACAGTGTGATAAAACCGATAATGACAGCAATGTTGATAACACCACCAGCAAAGTAAATGCCAGCGACACCACCAATCAGCGCTAACGGTAGGTTTAACATCACCAAGAACGCTTCTTTAGCCGAGTTAAACGCCGTGAGTAGCAACAAATAAATGCCAATAATTACGCCAATACCGAGCAGCATTAGCCGTGTGTTAGCGCTCTCGGCACTCTCAAACTGTCCACCAAACTCAATATAATAACCCGTGGGCAGGTCGATACTCTGCGTTATCCGTTGTTCAATATCGTCAACCACACCAATAAGGTCGCGACCACTCACGTTTGCCATGACCACCAGGTTACGCTGCACATTTTCACGGGTAATGGTGTTAGCACCACGCGTCTTGTTGATATCTGCGATGGCTGAGAACGGAATAACTGCGCCATTCGGTGCCTTAATCATGGTATTTTTTAACGACTCAATATCTTCGCGATACCGATAAGGGTAGCGTACCACCAGGTCAAAGGTCGCCTGTTCTTCAAGAATGCGACTTGCCGATGTTCCGGCAAATGCCGTTTCCAACGCATGCGATGCCTGCTCGATGCTCATCCCATACTGTGCTAACTGAGCCCGCTTGAAATCAAAGGTAATAAACGGAATTTCCGCTTGCTGATCCATCGCTACGTCAACGGCTCCCGGAACTTCTTTGACCAAGCTTTCGATTTGAGCACCCAGCTGACGCAGTTTGTACAGCTCATTGCCAAATAACTTAATAGCGATGTTTGCGCGCGTGCCCGACAACATATGGTCAATACGATGCGATATGGGCTGCCCGATAATGACGTTAACCCCGGTAAGGAAGAAAAACTCCTGGCGTAAGCTCTCGAGCAGCGCCTCTTTTGAGCGGGACTGCATACTGAGCTTAACGTCGATCTCCGACGCAAACACTTGCTGCGCGTGTGGGTCTCGTTCAGCACGTCCGGTACGGCGTGTCGTCGCAACCACTTCGGGCTCGTCCAGTAAGATCCGCTCTACACGTTCACCGATAGCATCGGACTTTTCTAAAGACGTTCCTGGTACCGTAACCACACTGACCGTTAAGCTGCCCTCATTAAACTCCGGCAAAAATCCGCGCCCAAACTGGAACACCGCCAATAACGCAATCAGCAACAGTACGCCCGCTGACGATAGCAAAAGTTTTGGCCGTTGCAGTGAACCATTGAGAATAGGTCGATAGCTTGCCTTAAGCGCGCTAATAAAGCGCGTATCGTGCGATGCCAGTAAACTCTTACTGCCGCTCAGCCCGTAGTAACTCAGTACCGGCGTAATCGTAATTGCGACCAACAGAGAAGCCAGAATAGAAACAATATAGGCAACGCCTAACGGTTGCAGCAGACGCCCTTCAACGCCTTGTAAAAAGAACAGCGGCAAAAAGACCAAAACAATGATAAAGGTCGCAAACACAATCGAGCTTTCAATTTCTCGTGTTGCGCCGGCAATCACTTTCAATTTAGACAGTTGCTCCGCAGCCGGCTTCGCCAAATTTTCACGGAGTCGTTTAACCACGTTTTCAACCACAATAATGGCGTCATCAACAAGCGCACCTAAGGCAATAGTCATACCGCCTAAGGTCATTGTATTTAGAGAGCCTCCGAAGTGGCGAATGGTTAAGACAGCAACCAATAACGACAGCGGAATTGCCACTAAGGCAATACCGGTTGCTCGGGCACTGAAGAGAAAGATAAACATAATGGCAACGACTAAAATCGCACCGTCTCTAAGCGCGCTGTTTAGGTTGCCAATGGATGTTTCAATAAAGTCTGACTGACGGAATGTATCTGTCTGTAGCGTCATGCCCTCTGGCAGGCTTTGGTTGATATCATTAATGACGCGATCTAAGTCGTCCGTTAATTCTAGCGTATTGGTGTTCGGTTGCTTTTGAATACCCAACACCACACCTGAGCGACCATTAAAAGCCGCAGTCCCTCGACGTAAGGCGGGCCCAACTTCAACATCCGCGATATCCTGCACTAACACCGGAATACCACCGCGATTAGCGACCACGGTTTGCTCAATATCGCTTTGCGACTCTATACGTCCCATGCCCTGGATGAGAAACTCTTGCTGGTTCTGTTTTACAAAGCCAGCCGATGAGGTCATGTTGGAGCCTTCTAAGGCTTTGGTCACATCATCAAGCGATAAATCATTTGCAATGAGTGCATCCGGTTTCGCGACAACTTGGTATTGCTTGACTTGTCCCCCGGTCGAAATCACTTCAGCAACGCCCGGCACAGCCAGCAACCGCCTTCTAATGGTGTAATCAGCCGTTGTTTTTAGCTCTATCTCAGAGTGAGCCTCTGAAGTCAGCGCTAAAAACATAATTTCCCCCATAATAGAGGACACTGGTGCCATCTGCGGTGCTCCCACGTCTGAGGGTAGCTCATTCTGTAATGTTTGCAGACGCTCCGACACCATCTGACGGGCTAAATAAACATCGGTTTCCCAGTCAAACTCAACGGTAACGACACTGATACCAATACCACTATTAGAGCGAACCCGACGTACACCCGAGGCTCCGTTCATCGCGGACTCAATCGGAAAGGTAATGAGTTTCTCAACGTCTTCCGGCGGCATACCGTGAGCTTCTGTCACAATAGTGACCGATGGCGCGGTTAAGTCAGGAAATACATCGACGGGCGCTTTAATGGTGCTGTAACCACCCCAGACCAAAAGCACTAATGCCAACGCAATAACAATCAGCCTATTATGGAGCGACCACTGAATAATTCGATCAATCATAAAAATCCTTAATGTGCGTGGCCGTGGCCGATTTCTTCACCACCGAGAGCCGCTAAACGAACGTCATAAGCGCCAGTGCTTACTACTCGCTCACCCGCTTTCAAGCCTCGAGTCACTTCAATGTTCTCGCCATCCTGGATACCCAACGTAACCTCCCGGCGCTCGAACGTTTCTCCGCCTGTATGCACAAATACAACGTCCTTACCTTCTTGTCTGATGACTGCACTCACGGGAATCGCAATCGCCGCTTTATTCGCCGACGTAATCGCCTTGGCCGCAAAAGTCTGACCAATCATGGGCTGCCATTTGTCAGCAGCGAACCCCAGGGTTACGGAATAAGTTCTTGAAACGGGCTGAACCATCAAGGAGCGTGCAGCAACTATTGAGTTTTTCTCATCTAACCGAACAATTTGTTCATCGGTATCTAGCCATGCACCTGAAATGGCTTGCACGTGCTGACTAAAACGCTCGGGAATAAACAGCTCTAACCAGCGTTGCTGGTTGGCCGCAAGCTCGGTCAGAATTTGCTGCTCGTCAACATACATTCCACTGGCTAGCGGACTGCTTAAAATTTTGCCACTAATCGGGCTTTTTATCGCAATACCGCCTTCGGTCTCGCCCAATTGACCTTGCTGAATACGCGCTTGCGTGGCATTGACTCGGCTACTCAGTTGCTGTTGTTTAGCTTTAGCCGTTTGCAGACGGGTTTCTGGTATCGCACCATTGTCAACTAACTGCTGTAAGCGCTGAACTTCTTGCTCAGCCAGGACCAATTCTGATTGATATTCAGCAAGCTCTAATTGCAACGAAATAATATCTTGAGAGCTCTGAGCTCGGGGAACTAACAGCCCGAGTCTATCGCCACGCTCAACCGAATGACCTGCCGTAACTGAGGCATCCGGGAAAAAATAACCGGCCTGAGGAGCGCGGATCGTCGCTTGCTTATTGGCCGGCGCTTTTACCGTAGCAAACGCAGGCACTGATTCGCTGAGGGATAACTGTTGCGCCTTAGTAGTCGCGAACGGTTGCTGCCACTGCTGTTCTTTTAAATAGGTGATATCACCAGCAACCTCTGGTTGCGAGACTTGTGCGTGTTCGTTTGCCGCAAAAACCCTGACTTCGCCGAGTTCATGGGTACTACTGAACTGATCATTCTCTAAGCGAATACTCAGTTGGTAACGTCCCGCATCACGCGGCGTCACAACAGGAGTAAATAAACCGTCTCGGGTCGGCTGTTTAACCCGGAAGCCAGCTTTCAATTTTCCATTTTGCCTAAGCTCGACATAAACGGCGCCCTCTGTAACCGGAGTAAAGTCACTAAGGTTGGTTAAATGAGCAAGAAAACGAGAGCTCTCGCCCCGTTTCAATGCAGGGAATTCTACGAAAAGCTCAGTGTGCTCTGTGTAATCGGTATACACTAAACTTGCCGCTTCTTCGTGCGCATGACCATGCGACTCAGTTTCAGTTTGGCCACACCCCGCTAGCAATAAGGCGATAAAAATACTTGCTAAAAGCTGATGAAGTCGCATGTTCATATCCTTGGTTCTCTAATTAGTGGTGACCGTGCTCTTCACCGTCTTCATGGGTGTGAGTGTCTTCTTCTTTTTTACTGGCTTCTTCGGTCGAATTTTCCGGTTCGGCTTGTTCATCGCCGTAGTAAGCTTCTGTTTCCGGTTGCTCTTCGGCATGTTCATGAGTGCCCTCTCCATGTTCATGCTGCTCTTCGCTCATATGGCCACCATCGTCATCGTGCGGGTGTCCATGTTCATCCCCGGAGCAAGCCGTAATTGCTGCCGCTGCTGCGGCCATTGCCAGTAGTTTCAAGAATGTGTTCATTGGTTAATCTCCGTTGTTTGATTGAGTAATGATTGCAAGGCGATCCAGTCTTGTCTGATCGCCAGTTTTGCCGACAGCACTTGTTCACTAAGCGCCATCTGCGTCTGTTGAATGTCAATTAATTCAGTCACACTAATCTCGCCCAACCAGTAGGCTTCAGTGGCACTATCAAGCATTTCACTGACACTTTCTTGTTGTGCTTTATTCAGGCCTTTGATGCCTGCTTTTAAGCGTTGCTTAATGCTTGCGAACGTTTGCCATACACGCCGTCGGGTCTGCTCTTGTTCTATTTCCAGTGCCGATGTCAGGCTGGCATAGTGGCGCGAATGATATTGACCGCGTTCAAACAGCGGCAGCTCAATGGCTAAGGATGCAGCCGCCTCTGACTGGTTGCCGGCATTCGTATCCAACTGTCGAACGCCCACACTGAGCGCAACTTCTGGCAGTGCCATTGCATCTGCGCCTGCACGTTGCGCATCTAAGCCTTTCAACAACGATTCAAGCACCTTTAATTCCAATGTATCCTGCGGTGGTGACAGTTGACTTAACCGACTAACCGTTAAGTCATTCGGCAACAGGGAAGCGTCAATATTGCTAAGCGTTAAACCGGTGTATGCGGTCAAAGATTTACTGGTAGAAATCACTTTTTGTTCAAGTGTGCTCAGTTGCAGCACAGCTGATGACAACGCCTGGTTCAGACGGAAATGGTCTAAGGCCGATTGTTCGTTTAACTGTAATTGTTGGTTGCTCAAATCAACCAGCTTTTCTAACTGTTTGACCCACTGCTGCGCCGAAGCGTAGTGGTCTCGTAACATGACCAACCGATAAAAAAGACGCTTAACTTCAACCAGCTCATCACGCACCTCTGCCGCTAGCCGTAATTGCTCGACCAATGCTTTGTGGTTCGCTGCTTGTTGCCGGCTGTCTCTTGCTCCCCATGCGTCGAAGGACTGCGTCAACCAAATAGCCAATTCATTTTCTTCGCTACCGTCAGCATATGTCATCGGCTCATAGCTAACTTCCAGTTCCGGGTTACGCAGCAATGCCGCGCCCTCTCTTTCGGCCTGAATGGCTTGTGTCTCGGCATCCAGCCACTGCTCTATACGTTGTTGCTTCATATAGGCAGTCACAATATCTTGTTCGGTCGTGCCAGAGCTCTGTGCAACCGCGCCGGGCGCGACCGTGCCACACAACAGCGCACTGATAACGAGTTGTTTTATCATTAATTAATCCATCCAATTAACGTCTCAAGCGCGTGATGCTCGACGGTTAAAAATACAGTGAGGCTCAGTGTTAATACTGCCACCCATTGATAAGCTCTCTTAGCGCTAAACAAAGAACGTTTATTTAAATTTGCTAACGCAGTGATTCGCTGCTCGATATCACCGCCAGCGCTGTTTAAGCCAGCCTCATGGTTTTTAATCGGCAACATGCGCAATAACGTATCGGCCACAGCGGCTCGGCCAAACCGACCAGCTAACTGCCTGTCGACTTTTTGCTCCCGATAAAGCACCCATTGATTCATTAAATACGTTTTTGTGCGGCGGCTGTAAAAGCTTAGGAGACACTCTATAAAGAACATTTTAATCAGGTCACGATTGCGAACATGCTGTATTTCGTGCGCCACAATAATCCTTAAGGTTTGTCGCGATAAACGCTTTTTCAGCATGTGAGTTAGGTAAATACGAGGCTGTCTTATACCCGTTACAAAAGCCATTTCCCGATCACTGTCTAACCAATTGATGCGGCCTGTTTGGAACTGACTCACCGACCGGTGAATTCGAGCGTATTTAAACGTGCTTTTTGCCAGAATGGCGAACTTAACCGCTATATAGAGTATCAGTAAGGATGCACCAACCACCGCCAGAAAAGACAACTCGCCTGCTGGCAAATGTTCAAAACAAAGGTGAGGGTGATTCAACCCATGCACCAGGCAGTGGTCGACAATGAGCCCGGTGCCTTTTCCAAGAAGGGTCAAGCTAAGCGCTAATAAAATAGCTGTGGCGAGTAAAACCGGTGCTGTTGTTAGAGTCACTAACAACGGTGTCGGCAAGGCCGTTTTATTGCGGCGTCTATATCGCCACACCTGACCCTCAACTATTGCCAACGACACGAAAAACACAATGGCGATTAAAAATAACGAGGAAAAAAGCAGCTCAACCATCAGGTGCTTCCTCATTTTTAATTTGCTCAACAACCGCCTTTAAGTGTTTCCACTTAGCATCGCTTACCCCCTCTTGTTGCTCAACAAAAGCGGCTAATGTCATTGACGGGTCGCTTTCAAACTCACTAACCATATTGGTGAGCAACTGGGCGGTAAATGCTTCACGGGATAATTTAGGCTGATAAACGTAGGCGTGACCCTCTTTATGCCGCGTTAGTATCGACTTCCGGTATAAACGCTCTAGCGTCGACTGCACTGTGTTCTGCGACACATTTCTCGCTGGCTTTACTTGGGTATAGAAGGTTTTCACCGTCCCTGAGCCAAGTTGCCACGCCATTTTCAATACAAAGGTCTCTAGGTCACCCAGTTTCATTAGTTCACTCAATGCTAATTACTGATGGCAAATTAGCCTACAGACATAAAAACCGAGCGTCAATCGGTTTTCCTTCAGAAAGCACGCCCAATAACGAGCGTGCTTAAATACTTCAACTTATTCTACATGGGTTCCTTTAAAACGTTGTACTAAGTAATACAACGCTGGCAGCACCACCAAAGTCAATAATGTCGACGAGACAATGCCGCCGATTACCACAGTAGCCAGTGGTCGCTGTACCTCAGCGCCGACACCGGTATTAAATGCCATAGGGACAAAGCCCAGGCTAGCTACGAGAGCAGTCATCAGTACAGGTCTTAACCGTTGTTGCGCGCCTTCAAACACCGCATCTTTCAACGGCAGTCCGTCGCGCAGCAGTTGCCGTATGAATGTCAGCATGACCACGCCGTTCAAAACCGCCACGCCCGACAGTGCAATGAAGCCGACTGCAGCGGAAATTGATAGCGGCATATCACGCAGCGCTAATGCGAATATCCCGCCGGTCAGCGCTAAGGGAACGCCTGTAAATATGACGAGTGCACTGCTCAGCGAATTAAACGCACTGTATAGCAGGCCAATAATTAATAGCAGCGCTAATGGCACAACCAAACTCAACCGTTGGGAAGCTGATTGCAGCTGTTCAAAGGTACCGTCGTAGTTAACCCAATAACCTGCCGGCAAATCAACGTCAGTCGTTAGCGCATCCTGAACATCTGCCACAAAAGAGCCCAAATCACGATCTTCAACATTCGCACTCACAATAACATTGCGTTTGCTGCTTTCTCGGTTAATTTGGTTCGGTCCACTTTCCAAACTCAATTCGGCGACCTCTCCCAACGGCACATAGCGCAGCTCAGGGTTGCCGGCAGGCAGATCAATAGGCAGTGATTTAAGCTGTTCAATGCTCTTACGCCATTCTTTGTTGAGACGTACCATTAGCTTGAAGCGTTTATCCCCCTCGTAAATAATCCCTGACTGAACTCCACCAACCGCGGCTTGAACTGCTCGTTGTACATCAGCGACTGTTAGGCCTAATAACGCTAAATGATCACGCTTAGGTACAACTGAGAGTGTCGATAAACCGGTCATTTGTTCAACCCGAACATCAGCAGCGCCATCAACGGTGCGAATGACTGCGGCGGCTGAGTCACCTAACCGTTTAAGCGTTTGCAAGTCATCGCCATAAATACGAACCCCCAAGTCAGCTCGAACGCCTGCAATAAGTTCGTTAAAGCGCATTTCAATCGGCTGAGTGAACTCGTACTTATTACCGGGAAGCTCTTGCACAGCAGTTCGTATTTCAGCAACCAGTTGCTCTTTGGGTTTCTTTGGGTTTGGCCAGTCCTCACGCTCCTTTAAAATAATAATGGTATCAGCAACGCTCGGTGGCATAGGGTCGGTCGCAACATCCGGGGTACCAATTTTTGAGAATACCAGTTTAACTTCGTCAAAGCGTGACACCACAGACTCAACATCTTTTTGCATTGCTATAGACTGCTGTAAGCCAGTCCCCGGAATGCGCAAGGCATGCATGGCAATATCGCCTTCATCAAGCTGTGGCAAAAACTCAGTTCCCATGCGACTCGCCTGAAACAGTGATACCGCAAATAACCCAAAGCCAAGCAAAATAATGACAACTGGAAGCTTTAATGTTTGCCGTAGAGCCGGCTGATACACTTTGCGGGCCGCTCGCATTATTCGGTTTTCGCCGTGCTTAATATTGCCACGGACAAATATTGCAATAGCAGCTGGTACAAAGGTAACACTGAAAATCAGCGCACCTAACAACGCCGCTACAACCGTAAACGCCATGGGATGGAACATCTTGCCTTCCACGCCACTTAACGCAAATATTGGCAGGTAGACCAGCATGATAATCAGTACACCAAAAACGGCTGGGTTGAAGACCTCACGTGTACTGTGAGTCACTTCAATTAAACGCTCTTTGGTTGTCAGCACCCTACCGAGGCGTTGTTGAGCATTCCCCAGGCGCCGCAGCGCGTTCTCGACAACAATGACCGCACCGTCGACAATAATGCCAAAATCAATTGCGCCCAGGCTCATTAAATTACCAGACACCTTGTTGGCGACCATGCCGCTTACCGCAAACAGCATACTCAAGGGAATAACGCACGCCGTAATCAGCGCTGCACGGACATTTCCAAGCAGAATGAAAAGTACCACAATAACCAGTACCGCACCTTCAAACAGGTTTTTCTCTACCGTTGCAATGGTTTTATCCACTAAGGATGTGCGGTTATAAACCGTTTCAATGATGACACCGTCCGGCAGGCTACGTTGCACCTCCTCAATTTTATTGGCCACATTCTGCGCAACGATGCGACTGTTTTTGCCGATAAGCATCATGGCCGTGCCCAATACCACTTCGTCCTCGCCCGAGGTTGCAGCGCCAGTGCGTAATTGTTCTCCCAGTTTGACCTCAGCCACATCACTCACGCGCACCGGTGCATCATCACGTTTTGTCACGACCACATTACGAATATCGTCAAGTGTCTTAAGCTGTCCAGGCGAACGCACCAACCATTGCTCACCATTTTTCTCGATATAACCGGCGCCAGCGTTTCTATTGTTAAGATCCAATGCTGCCAAAAGATCCTGCATGGTCACTTTATAGGCCAGCATACGGCCGGGGATGGGAGCCACCTGGTATTGCTTTTCATAACCCCCCACACTATTAATCTCGGTAACACCGGGCACCTTGACCAGTTGCGGCTTAATGATCCAATCCTGGATGGTACGCAACTGCTCGGGCGTATACGCCTCGCCATCGGCATTGGTAACCCCCTCTTTCGCGCGTACTACATAATTAACAATTTCACCAAGGCCGGAGGCTATTGGCCCCATCGTCGGCTCAATACCGTCGGGAACTTCTCCCCTTACCTTTTGCAGTCGTTCACTGATTTGTTGTCTGGCCCAGTAAATATCGGTGCCCTCTTCAAACACCACGGTAACTTGCGACAACCCATAGCGTGAGATCGAGCGGGTGTAGTCCAGCTTTGGTAAACCTGCCATCGCGGTTTCCACCGGATAAGAAATACGTTGTTCGGTTTCTAATGGCGAATAGCCTGGCGCTTCTGAATTTATCTGTACCTGAACATTGGTAATATCCGGCACAGCATCGATAGGTAGCTTTAATGTGCTATAAACGCCCGCAGCTGCTACTAACAAGGTTGCGGCAAGCACCAGCCATCGACGCTCAACCGCAAAGCGAATGAGTGCATCTATCATTGTTTACTCTCCCTAATGGCTGTGGCCTGCGCCTTGTTTTAGAATGTCAGCCTTTATCAAGTAGCTGTTTTCAACGACATAACTTTCGCCATTTTCAATACCCGATAACACCTCGGTGTATTCACCGTCAGTTCGGCCTAGTTCAACTTCTCGAGCTTCGAAACGATTACCCTCTTTAACAAAAACAACGGGGTTATCTTCTAAACGTTGCACGGCATCGTTATCTATGGCCAAGCTCGCGTTAAAGCTGTCTGTAACGACATCGGCTTTTACGTGCATTCCCGGTCGCCAATGCCCCGACTGATTGGGCAGCTCGATACGTGCGCGTGCAATATGTCCGCCGGTCATTTGTGGAGATAGATAAGAAATCGTCCCTTCGACTGTCTTGTGGTGATGCAAGTCGTAAACATGTGCCGTCTGGTCTTCTGCTAATGACTCAATGTTCTCCGGAAACGCTGAAAGCTCTACCCAGACAGATGACGGATCCAGGACTTCAAATAATGGCTTTTGCTCAACCACTTCACCAACATTGGTAAAACGAGCCGTCACCTCTCCGCTAATTGGGCTGATGACTTCAAATGCCGTGCCTGTCGTAACATTCTCAACAACAGCCAGGGTTTGCCCGGCTGTTATGGCATCGCCGATATTGGCCTTTAGCGATGTAACAATACCTTTGTACTTAGCTCCGATATGCACGATATTGTTGTTATTAGGGGCTATCACCCCAAAAATAGTCTGCTTTACTCGAAGGTTTTGAACGCTCGCTGTTGCCAACGTTAATTTCGCGTTTTCTATTGCTGCGTCACTTAAATTGGTATGGGGTACCTCATGCTCTGCGTGTTTTTCCTCATAAGCCAATGCGGGCAGTGAAAAAATGGCGATGCAGAACAGAGTGATCACTGAATTGAAAGTCATGGTTGTACTCCTAAAAACGGCTGTCCGGTCATGCGCTCTAATTGGATGATGTCGCTGTAAATCGCATGTTGACGGGAGACTTTTTCATACTCGAGTTTGGCTAACTCCGTTTGCGCGTCTAACACTTGCAACAAAGAGTGCGTTCCGCGTGCGTAACCCTGTTGAGTTTGTTCAAGTAATTGCTCAGATAATGGCATCAGTCGCTGGTTTATCTTTTGCAGATAACTTTGGTGAGTTTGCAAACTGTGCACTAGCGATAAAGCCAGTGATTTTAGTTGCTGCCGAACCTGTTTTTGCTGCGCAAGGTTAGACTGATGCAGTAATCGGCTTTGTTTTATGCGACCGACGTTAGGGTCAGTGAACTGCAATGGCATCGATGCCTGGACGATTAAACCTGCATCATCGAACTCATTATTGTAGCGAGCCCCGACACCAACGGTAATATCCGACTTTGAGTTCGCTGCTAACGCTCTGGCTTGCGCTTGTAGGAGTTGCTCAGAGTCCAGTAAACGCAAATACTCCGGCGCCCGATTAACAGCCGATAACACGTTGGCTTTTTCCGGCAGACTTAGCGGAAAAGAAAAGCCTCCAGAGACCCGCTTAAAACTGAGCTCGCCTGCCCACATTGAAGCCAGCTCAGCTTGTTGCTTTTTCAGTTTACCGTTCAACTCGTCAGAGAAAGCGTATTGGCGCTCTAACTGCAGTTTAATGCGAATAACCTCGGATCTAGGCACCGCGCCAGCTTCTACACGCTCCTGCGCCACTTTTATCAGTCGCTCAGTTCGCTCAATTTGACGCTCGCTGGTATGCGCGACTTGCTGAAGTTTTAAAACGTCATAGAAACGCTGTGTAGTTTCCGCCAAGACCTCAATTTGACGATACTCGAACTCTGCTCGCTGAGCTTTTTCTTTTTCGGTTGCAGCTTCAACGCGTAACTGCCGTTTGTCCCCTAATTCTATGAGCTGAGAAAAGGATACGGTTAACTGTGAGCTACTGATACCTTCTAACCGTCCTGAACCCGCGAAGTTTTCTATTTCCGCAGATACCCTTGGGTTAGGTGAAAACTCAGCCTGCTCTATCAGTGCTCCTGCAGCTCGTATTTTATAATCATATTCCAGTAACTCAGGATTATTGTTGAGCGTTTTTTGTAACGCTTCTTTCAGCGTTAAATCTGTCGTAGCAGCCGTCGCCGCAGGCACTAGCGCGCCTAAGCAAAAGGCTGCCACGAAGTGTAAATACTTCATGTTGCTTCTCCATTAACTTATAGGTTTTAAAAAGTCTAAGTTAACGGTTACGCGTTTGGTGGAGGTACAGGGGGTTGGTGAGTCAGGCTTTGGCCAAAATCCACAGAGTTTGAGTTGGACGCAAGAATCACTGGCGTTGCAGAAACGGCTATTCCATAGCCGGTAATACAACTTATGTGAGCATGAAATTGATGTTCATGATCGAGAGCTGGTTGCTCTGTAGTTGAACTTTTATGCTCGATATCATGGTCTGAATCAAACACAACATCGACACTTTGGTGACTCGAGTCTTCGATATGCCCAGCAGCAGACGCACAGGTAAAAAAGCTGTGTATTAATACGACCACGATGAGCAACCAAGATATTTTCATGGCGGTCACTTTATCGAATAATCCCCCATAAGACCAGCGCAGAAATTCGCGTTAGTGTTTGATAAACTGCGATGTTAGCTGAGTTCTTAAGGTGAGATATTTAAGCATAGAGCCTGACGTG
Source organism: Idiomarina sp. ST10R2A5 (assembly GCF_051842325.1). Taxonomy (NCBI): domain Bacteria; kingdom Pseudomonadati; phylum Pseudomonadota; class Gammaproteobacteria; order Alteromonadales; family Idiomarinaceae; genus Idiomarina; species Idiomarina sp. ST10R2A5. The sequence continues at coordinate 98,771 of NZ_JBNIEX010000002.1, forward strand.
AAACGTCAGGCACCGTCCAGGCCAGTTACAGAAGGTTAAACGGGTCATCCACTGAGCGCGACGGCTCGGTAAACCAAAAAGCCCCCTCTTCGCTCATATAAAAATGGTCTTCCAGGCGCACGCCGAACTTCTCCGGGTTAATCACCATAGGTTCATTACTAAAGCACATTCCCGGCGCTAATTTAGTCTTATCGCCTCCAACTAGATAAGGCCACTCATGCAAATCCATACCAATACCGTGTCCCGTTCTGTGCGGCACACCCGGTAATTGATAGTCAGCCTTTAAACCCAGCTCTTTCAATTTAGCGCGAACCGCATCATCAACAGATTCGCAGGTTTTACCGATACGTGCCGCGTCAAAGGCCGCTTGCTGTAAATCACGCTCGTGCTGCCAGAATTGCTCTTGCTCTTCAGTTGCAGTCCCAAATGCGTATGTACGGGTAATATCAGAATGATACCCATGCAGCTTGCAGCCGGTATCAATAAGAACCCAGTCGTCTTTTTCTAAGCGCTGTTCGTAATTAACGCCGTGCGGATAACTGGTCGCCTTGCCAAATAAAACAATACAGAAAAACGAACCGGACGCTCCCACCTTACGATGTGCTTTATCAATAAAAGCTCTGACTTCCGACGCTGTGATGCCTTCGTGAAGCATAGCGCCGGTGGCTCTGTGCACAGCCATGGTCATATCCATTGCGGCCTGAATTAACGCCAATTCTGCGGGAGATTTATGCATTCGGCAGGCAGCGGTAATGACTTTTGCGTCGCACATTGTTTCGGCGGGTTTACGTTCCTCCAGCTGTGCCACCACGCTGTAGGGTGTGGATTCATCTAATGCCAGCTTATAACCATCAGAAAAATGCTCAGTTAAGAACGCCAACAACCGTTCGTAGGGTGATTCGTGCTCGTCCCACAAAACCGTATCCATGGGCAGTATCATTGCCTGAGTTAATGAACCGACTTCAAACGCCGGCGCTATCAGGGTGACATCCCCTTCAACCGGGAGAACAGCGCCAACCAGGCGCTCACTGGGGTACCACTTTAAACCAGTAAAATATTCTAAGTTGGTTCCTGCGTTTAAGTACATAGCGCTAATGCCTTGCTCCTGCATCAGTGCCTGCGCTCTGGCAACGCGCTGTTGGTATTCTTCCAGTTGAATAGGCTGAACACCTGCGGTCATATTTTCCAAAGCGCTGAGAGCTTCCTCAGCCCGCGCAACCCCTACCCCATGGGTCATAAACATTCCTCTTATTAATTGAGCATTCATCGGATTTAATAGCATCAGGCTACATCAAATTCGTCCGAATTTCTTTCAACCGTGCAATGTAATCCTGACTAAACACATTCTCCGCACGTTTAATATAAGCCTCTAAATCAACGTACCTCAGTGCATTTTTAAAATAGAACTTATCGGCAAAAGGCTGCATTTTCTGCTTTTCAAAAATGTCCTTTATTTGCCCAAAATAGGCTTCAATGTCGTTAACCATAGACACCATATGCCAGTCGCTACCGTACATTATTTTGTCAGCCAGCTTAAAAGGTTTGTCCGCGGCGTTCTCTAAAAACTCCAGTGACTTGCGCAACATCCGCTCTATCATTTTGTGAATGCCGGAAAACCAGCCCAATACTTTATCCTGAGCCTGATTTTCCTGAGTTTTAGTTAAGTTAATAACTCGCAGAAGGTCAACTGCTCTCGTGTAAATTGGTCGTTCTTCCCAATATTTGGTCACAAGCACAAACCTCAACTTTCAATGAAATTATAAGCGCATGATTATTAAAGAAATTATTTCTGGCCTAAGAATTGCTTTGTTGTCCATAATAAGAAGATAAGAACAACAAGGAACCATCATGAGTGTAAAGTTTGAAGATCGCCCAATAGAAAAAGTCCGGGAAGAAACCATCGACCAACTGGTCATGAATTACAGCCACGGTGAGCTGTCGGCAGAAGCCTTTGAACGCCGGCTTGATCAAGCTATGGACGCGACGGCACATAGCCAGCTGGCGGAACTGGTAGAAGACCTGGAGCTGAAGCCCGATACCTCATACGACAGCATGAAAGAACAGCAATTCTCGCCACATTACGGTGAAGGCAGAGTTCTGCCAACAGAAAACGTGGTCTCCATACTGTCCTCTAATGAGCGTTGTGGTGTATGGACGGTTCCACGCGAAATCACAATCTATTCCCTGTTAGGCTCAGTAGAACTGGACTTTACCGATGCCGTATTCCAACACCCTGACGTTACTATAAAAATTATAGGCGGCCTTTCAAGCCTTGAAATTTTTGTGCCTGAAGAAATTACTATCAGCACCAACGTCTTTAGCATTCTTGGTTCCACAGAGAATAAAGCCCCGTCTATGGGCAACTTAAAGCAGGCTCCTCATATACGTATTGAGGGCTTCCAGGTACTGGGTTCTGTTGAGGTAAAAGTGAAGCGCACCATAAAAGAGAAGTTTGTTGCCTTTGCAAATAGCTTAAAAGGCACCTTTCAATCTCGTTAACGGTTTAAGGGGTACATATGATTGAACTCTACACGGCTGCCACACCCAACGGTTACAAAGCCACGGTCACATTAGAAGAAATGGGGTTGGACTATAATCTCCATCACGTTCAGTTGCAGGACGACGAGCAAAAGCGCCCGGACTTTCTGAAAATGAATCCTAACGGGCGCATTCCGGTAATTGTCGATAAAGACAACGACGACTTCGTGGTATTTGAATCTGGTGCCATTATGTTGTACCTGGCAGAAACCTACGACAAACTGAACCCTAAAGATCCGAAAGAACGTTCGCGTATGATCCAATGGCTGATGTTTCAAATGGGTGGCATAGGCCCCATGATGGGACAAGCTAATGTCTTCTATCGGTACTTTCCGGAGAAGCTACCGTCAGCCATTGAACGTTATCAAAACGAAAGCCGTCGGCTGTTCGAGGTGCTGAATAAGCGTTTAGGAGAGTCTGAATACTTAGCCGGTGAAAACTTCTCGTTAGCGGATATTGCCAACTGGTGCTGGGTGCGTACCCACGACTGGTCCGGTGTCAGTCTTGACGGCCTGGAAAACCTGAAGCGATGGATGAACACCATCAGTGAGCGTCCTGCCTGCCAACGCGGTGTCACAAAGCCGGAGCGGATGGGCGATCCTGACGAACTGGTCAAGAGCGCCCAGAAAATGGTGCAGCGTTAAGCGGCAGCCAGCTGCGCCAGATACTCATCGTAACTACCGGCAAAGTCACGTAAGCCTTTGTCGGTTATTTCGATAATACGAGTAGCCAAAGTCGACACGAACTCGCGGTCATGGCTGACAAACAACAAGGTACCTTCAAACTGCTCCAGTGCCATGTTTAACGACTCTATCGATTCCATATCCAAATGGTTCGTCGGTTCGTCCATCACCAGAATGTTCGGGCGCTGCAAAATCAGTTTCCCGAAGATCATCCGCCCTTTTTCACCACCGGATAAAATCGATACCGGCTTCTGAATATCGTCTGAAGAAAACAGCATACGACCCAACACACCACGAATAGCCTGTTCGTCATCGCCTGGCTTCTTCCACTGATACATCCATTCGTAAACGGTCATTTCCTGCTTAAACCAATGAGCGTGATCCTGCGCGTAGTAGCCTATCGCCGCATTTTCAGACCACTTGATGCTGCCTGAGTCCGGCGTGTACTCGCCCATCAAACATTTCAGCAAAGTCGTTTTACCAATACCGTTGGCACCGATAATAGCGACTTTCTCACCCACTTCTATCGATGTGCTCAAGCCTTTTAAAACGGCCTCTTCATCAAAGCTCTTACGTACGTTTTCGGTTTCAAGCGCCAGCCGGTAAAGTTTCTTCTCTTGCGTGAAGCGAATATACGGATTCACCCGGCTGGATGCTTTAACCTCATCCAACTGAATCTTTTCCATTTGTCGCTGACGCGAGGTCGCCTGCTTGGCTTTTGACGCATTCGCCGAGAAACGACTGACAAAGCTCTGCAGCTCCGCAATTTTCTCTTTCTTCTTGGCGTTATCGCTCATCAGCTGTTCGCGCGCCTGAGTAGCGGCAAACATGTATTCGTCATAGTTACCCGGGTACACGCGCAACTCGCCGTAATCAATATCAGCCATGTGCGTACAAACCGTGTTCAGAAAGTGACGATCGTGCGAGATAATGATCATAGTGCTTTGCTTTTCCGCCAACACCTCTTCTAACCAACGAATGGTGTTAATGTCCAGGTTGTTGGTCGGCTCGTCCAGCAGCATAATATCCGGCTCGGAGAACAGTACCTGCGCCAGTAACACCCGAATTTTTACACCCGGTGCCAGCGCCGACATCAGCCCAAAGTGCTGCTCTACCGGTATGCCCAGTCCCAGCAATAACTCACCGGCGCGTGACTCCGCAGTATAGCCATCCATTTCAGCAAATTCGGTTTCCAAATCGGCTACACGCATACCGTCTTCTTCACTCATTTCGCCACTGCTGTAAATGCGGTCCCGTTCTTCTTTTACCGCCCACAGCTCTTCGTGCCCCATAATAACGGCGTCAACCACGCTGTACTCTTCGTACGCAAACTGGTCCTGACGCAACTTACCAATGCGGGTATTCGGCTCCAGCGAGACGTTGCCGGAGGAAGGCTCCTGCTCACCACTTAAAATGCGCATAAAGGTCGACTTACCACAGCCATTAGCACCAATAAGGCCATAACGGTTGCCATTGCCGAATTTAACAGAAATATTTTCAAAAAGAGGCTTCGCACCAAATTGCATGGTGATATTTGCAGCAGAAATCACGTATTCAACATCCAGGACTATAGGGTAAAAATTGAGCGCGCAATGTACGTGGTTTTCGCGTAAATTACAAAGAAAGATTCACTAATGGGTAAATAGACTATGCAAATGTCCTGGAATGATGTCTCCACGAATTTAAGTAAAATTTGGAACACCGAGCTTTGGAAGACCGGCGACGCACAGATATACCTCAGTCAGGTAATTATTGCCATTACACTGATTATTGTTGGCGTTATTGTTATACGCTGGGTTGGCTCCAGCCTGGTCAAACGGGCTCTTAAATCGGGTCATGCCTCGCAGAACACCATTTATGCCTTTAGAAAGCTGTTCTCATTCATGGCTTACGTGCTCATTGTCTTAATAGCCCTGCCCGTTGCCGGCATCCCCATTACCATATTCGCGGTGCTAGGTGGTGCATTAGCCATTGGTGTCGGTTTTGGTGCCCAGAACCTGTTAAACAACCTGATTTCCGGCATGATATTGGTTGCCGAGCGCCCTATTCGCATTGGCGACATCGTTGAGCTCGAGAATGAACGGGGCAAAATTGAAGAAATTGGCAACCGCTGTGTTCGCATCAAACGCTTCGACGGCGTGCATGTATTGGTGCCTAACAGCTACTTCCTGGAACAGCGCGTAGTAAACTGGACATTGGTATCGACGGAAATACGCAGCACAGTCACCGTTGGGGTTGCCTATGGCTCGCCTATCGACAAGGTTCGCGAACTCATGCTGGAAGCCGCCAGCCAACACGAAAAAATTGTTCAACGCCTGCCTTTTGAAGTTTTCTTCGATGACTTTGGTGACAACAGCTTAACCTTCAATTTACTCTTCTGGACAGAAGTTGAAGCCCCTATGGATATTCGTCGAGTACAGTCCGACATACGCTTTAAAATCGATAAGATATTCGCCGAGAATGACATCACCATCGCCTTCCCGCAGCGCGATGTGCATTTAGATACGCTGAAACCACTAGAGATAAAGATGACCTAATGATGCTATTGCATCAGTAAGGATGGTGGTAGAGGGCGCGACCGACGGTTGCAGTGGACTATTGAGGAGGTGTGCAGCGCCATGGATGGCGCTGCCCAAGCCCTACATGGATGTATTTACGGGCGTCCTCCTCAATAGTTCCTGCGGCCTCAGCGCCCGCTACATCCACCTCACCTGATGTAAACATCAGGTTACTTAGAACTCGTAGCTGTAACTTAAGCTAACGACGGTTCCGACTTCTTTGCTACGTACTAAAATATCCGATTGCGTCACTTCCTGATCTTCTCCAAGAAGGTTCTTCACCTTGAAGCCAATTTTTGAACTGAAGCTCGGATAGTAGTTGTACACCAAATCCAGCGAGTGGAAAGGCTGTTCGTAAGCGTCTTCACGTCCACCAACACCTGCTGCCAGAATGCGTTCACCAAACACGTTGTAAACCAGCGACGTTGAGTGCTCGCCGTTGGCAGAGTCGTAGTTTAACTGGAAGTTAGCCACGTACTCTGAGTGTCCGGTCATGCGCTTAGTCGGGTTGGTTAAGTTACCGGCCAGCGCCGGATCAATTGACGCTTCTGAATCACTCCAGGTTAAGTTACCTGAGGTAAAGAAGCCATTCGCTAAATAGCCTAAGTCGTGCAGCCATTCAAACTCAACACCGTACACTTCGGCTGATTCACCGTTCACATAGGTCAGTGTGTAATCTTCATCTCCGACCCGTAGCACCGACTCTATAGGATTCGAAATATCCTTATAAAACGCTGCAACGGTGTAGTTATCGCCATTATCCGCATAGTACTCAAAACGAGCGTCGTAGTTACGTAAGTCACTGCTTTGCAAACCGGCCGTACCAAAAGTGCGAATATCCGTAGTCGGGTCGTAGTAAGCTACCGGAACCGTCTCGCGCAAGTCCGGACGAACCACGGTTTCACCGTAGCCAAAACGAAGCTGATAATTGTCATTAGCCATATAGGTCAGTGACAAAGCGGTGTAAACATCGTCTTCTGAAATCGAGCTATCGATAACGCGCTGAGGGTTGAAGTAGTTATTCAGGTCCTGCTCGTCAAAAATTAAGCTCGAGGTCGCCAATGACACTTGCTTAAAGTCTTCGTAACGAACACCACCACTGACACGCCAGGTATTGTCGAATATGGCATCGAACTCACCGTAATACGCATCGATTTTCTGAGCAGCCAGGTAATCATCCGCATTTGGCGCACCCGGTTCACGGAAGGTAATACGGAAGTCATTTTCGTCGATGACCTCATCGGTCAGATACCCGGTAACTTCCAGTACGTTGTCTAAATCATCCAGCACTGACAAACGTGATCCAGAAGCGTTATCCAGACTAAAACGACTGGTGTTGTAGTAACGTGCTTTATCAACAAAGTCGTAGCCCGCTTTCAATTCCAGCTCCAACCCGGAAAACATTAATGGCAGCGAGAAGTTACCACCGTATGACTTCACGTTGTCTTCCATATCCACAAACTGGAAGATAGCGCGGTTGTCATCACCCGTTACCCGAGTCTCAGAGAAGCTACCGTCAGTGTTGTAAATGTCATCAAAACGGTAAGATACTTCGGTCGGAATTTCCGTCTCCGCTTTTGACTCCGTGTACTGCCAGTCAAAACCAATGCCCCAATAGTCCATAAAGGTGTGCTGGCCGCGGAATTGGTCCACGTTTAGTACCCGCTCTTCGTATTTGAACTCATGTTCTCGGTTAGCAATACCGGTTCCGGCAATAGTTTTCAGGTTACTGCCGTTGGGGCTTTGCTTAATACCAAATTCTGACTCGTCCTCTGAGTCTTCCAGGTAAATTTTGGTGTAGCTGACACTGTGTGTATCTAATTCATAGCCTGCGGTAAAAAAGCCGTTCAGACGCTCAGTTTCCTGTGTCACCGTAGTTTCAGACAAGGTGTTGTAACACGAGTTAGAGACATCCTCGGCAGTTTCCAGCGAAGTTGAACAGCCCGCTTCAGCATTGTTACTGATAACCGCATTACGACGCTCAGAGACATCCCAGTCATTGTCATAAGACGCAGCAGCCAACACTCCGATAGTGCCGCCCAACCAGGACTCATCAAAACTGTTACCTAAGGTCGCTTTTAAATCAAAGTTAGGATCCAGAGACTCTTCCTTTAGCACCATGTCACGAGGTAATTGTTTCGCCAGTGACGCATTAATGGCCCGCGCCTGATAACCGGCACTGTTCCCGCTGCCGCTCAGTCCATCGGTATTAATAATGTTGCGTAAGCTAAAGTCACCCTGATAACGACCAATCGCATCGCGGATCCCGTCAGGAATGCCGTCATCGTTGCGGTTATAGGTGTAGCCGTCATCGGCATTGCTGTTAAGACCGACTCCTGCCTCAACATTAAAAATAAAGTCATCCGGCAGCGAGCGTGTGCGGATATCAATGTTACCACCGCCAAAAGCCGCCGGCATGGAAGGTGAAAACACCTTTTGTACCGCCATGCTTTCAATAATGGTCGATGGAATAATGTCCAGCGGCACCACATTACGGGTTAAGTCCGGGCTGGGAATACTGGCGCCGTTAATGCGGGCACTTGAGTAGCGCTCACCTAAACCACGCACGTAAATAAATTTGCCGTCCACCAAGGTCAAACCGGTCACCCGGCGCAACGCTGAAGCCGCGTCGCTGTCACCGGAACGAGACAGCTGCTCTGCACCCAGAATATCCGCCACAAAGGCCTGGTTTTTGCGCTCTTCAACCACCGCAGCCGCACTTCCCTGCAAACGACTACCGGTAGTAACCACTTCTTCAATGGTCGACTCGCGTTCAACTTCAGTTTCGTCAGCTTGCTGTGCCAAAGCTGTCGGAGCCGTGGCAAACAGGCCCAAACCAACCGCTAAAGCAACCGGTTTGAGTTTGTATTGATTCTTCATAATCAACTCCTGCAATAAAATCGGAAAATAGGCGCAACTGTGGTGCGCCTATTTATTCGCATTCCAACTCTAATTAGTCCTGCTCAGAAGCAGCTACAGCAGTTTCAACCCACTGGTACCATTCAGAGCTTGTATCGTCGTCAGAAAGTGCGCCGATAAAATCAACCGGAGTAAAGAAGTCATCATTCAATGCGGTTAAGTCATTCGCAGCAATAGTGATTGAAGAAGACATATCAGTCGAAATACCATCGTCATTCAGAACCATTGCTGAACCGTCTAGCACTTCATTTTCACCACCGTTGTCATACCATTGGCTGTAGGTTTCGCCGTCACCAAAGGTATTGTCACCGGTGTTCACAAAGTTATTGGTACACGCCATGACCGAGCTGTAGAAATCGAGTTCGCCATTATCAACGCCCGCTTCACCGTCAGAAGTGAAGAAGACACAACCGTCGTCTGCCGTACCGTTCTCTTTAATTTTCAGTACGTTGTACATCTGACCCTGGAAGTTGTCGTCAAATTTCGTAGCGATTGACGGGTCGTTATCACGTACGGATGTGCCGTCGGTAGTGATAATGGTCACGTTAGCAATAGTCGGTGCTGACGTTGGTGCCTGCGAATAGTCCGGACCATTGTTTTTCTCGCCGTCTGCCTCAAAACCACCGTTACCCATGTAGTTTGTCTGACCGTCTACTGTCACTGTGCCGTGTTTAATAAACACAAATTGCGCACGTCCCTGCCAACCAGCGTCCATATCCAGCGAGTCATCCTGGGTATCCGTTACGACAATGTTTCTTAAGTCAGCAGCGCCACCGAAGAACTCAATGCCATCATCAAAGCCCTGGTGAATGTGAATAAACTCATAAGAAGAACCTGAGCCTACCGCGTTTAGTGTTAGTGAGTTCAAGTCATCACCGTCACCGCCGTCACGAGGTCCCGAACCTGCGTACCAAATTTGTGCGTACTTCATTGAGCCGCTGTCGTCAGTGTTGTCGTTACCACCGTAGAAGCTGACAATACCTTCCGATTCACGGTTACAGGTACCGCCGTCGCGCTCTGCATCAGTACACTCATTGGTAATACCGTTACCGTTAACGATGATGCCACCCCAGTCTGCGTAGCGTGGAGCGTCGCCTGATACGTTTAAACGGTCAAACTCGTTAGCCGAGGTGAACTTAACCGGCTTGTCGAAAGTACCGATAGCGTTCAACTGAGCGCCGCGAGCAATCTGAATAATGGCTTCGCCAGAAGTGAATGCCAGCACCGCGCCAGGTTCAACCGTCATGACCGGGCCATTTTGATTAATTTCACAATCGGTTGTGGTGTCGCAGTCTTCACCAATTTGCAGAGCACCATCAAACACATGAACACCACCGTCAGGCAATTCTTCAAAAGTAATGTCCTCAGCTATTTCAATGGTTGCACTGGCAAAGTCTGTATCATAAGAGCAGTCCTGACCGTCGTACTCACCCTGAATGTCTGCATAGCTTGCACAAGGGTTTGATGAGCCGCTGTCACCACCGCCCGTATCGCCGCCAGCATCAGAGCCACCATTGTTATTCACCGTTGGGGTAACATTAATATCGCCGCCGCAACCAGCTAAAAATAAGGCTGCTGTAACTGCAGAGATTTTGAATAAAGTATTAAATTTCATTGGGTTCTCCCGACTTGGATTTTGTCCAGTTATGATTTAAGTCGGGAGCAGACTAAGACGCCTGCATGACAGGATTGTGACAACACAAAAGTGTCACAAAATATTCACCATTCGGTAACCTGAGTTTTCTCTTTTGATCTTTGCGCTTGTTGAATAAGTAACCTATATCAGTAATAAAAACACAAACGAGGAAAGACCCCATGCGTAAACTTTTAATCAGCGGTTTAATGGCAGCCTTTGCTTTACCCGCTACGGCTGACCGTTTCGAAGATGTAACCATTGAACACAATGAAGTAGCCGACAATATTTACATGCTGACCGGAGCCGGCGGCAATATGCTGATGTCATCAGGTGACGATGGCGTGTTTCTGGTCGATGACCAATACACTCAGGTAGCAGAGCGTATTGCGGAAAAAATTCAGGAGTTAAGCGGTAAAGAAGTTCATTATATTCTGAACACGCACTTCCACGGCGACCATGTCGGCTCCAATATGTGGTTCGCGAACAACCAAAGCTCGACCATTTTTGCCCATGACCATGTGCGTAAGCGCTTAAGTAACGACGACAGCTTTAACGAAACGGGTCTGCCGGCCATTACTTTTGACTCTGCCATTACCTTCCACTTTAACAATGACACCATTTACGTTTTCCACCTCTCAAACGGTCATACTGACGGTGACAGCGCGGTATGGTTTAAAAATGCTAACGTATTGCATCCAGGCGATTTGTTCTTTAATAAACGTTTCCCGTTTATTGATCTGAAAAGTGGCGGAGACGTGAATGGCTATATCGCGAATGTGGAGCAGCTGTTGAACCGTATTACCGATGACACCGTGATTATTCCCGGCCATGGTCCGTTGGCAAATAAAGCCGATTACCAAAGCTTTTTGAACATGATGAAAAAAACCAAAGCCGAAGTTGATGCCATGAAGCAAAGCGGCATGAGCCTTGAAGAAGTGAAAACCAAGGGTCTGAGCGACAAATGGAAAGACTGGAGTTGGTCCTTTATTAACGAAGAGCGCTGGATTGCAACGCTCTACTAAGTTTTAAGTAACTGTAATCTGACTAACAAACCGAACGGAAAATTAACTGTTCGCTCGGTTGCTCAAGGTGGTATTCCATGGCCAGCTCGTCGCAGTTGGCCAGCCTTGGGCAAATCTCACAGTCCTTCATGACCTTTTCCGGTAACGTATCTTTCGAGCAATGGTTAAAGCCCCGCTGCTCAAAAAAGTCCGGCACCCGGGTCAGTACTATCACTCGGTTTAGCTGCAACAAACGAGCTTTTTTCAATAAGTAAGCCACCAGCATACGCCCCTGACCACGCACCTCGGTTTTCGGGTTGACTCCTAACGAGCGAATTTCCGCTAAACCTGTGGTGTAGATATACAAAGACGCACAGCCCATAACTTCACCATTCACTTCGGTCACTGCAAATTCGTTAATCGAGTGCACGATATCGTCTTTAGCCCGCGGCAGGTTCTCGCCGGCTCCGGCCCAATACTGAACTAAGTCTAAAATGGCACCAATATCCCCCAGATTAGCGTCACGCACCTGAATCTGCTGTTGCTGCTGCGCCGCTTTTAACGCTTCATTCACCCGCTGCGGGGACGTACCGCCCAGCGCACAACGTTTTTCCAGCAGAGCATCCAGCGTCAGCCAGTCATAAACGTCCTGATCAATCACCGGAACCACTGCCTGAAACGCCTCCAGCGGCATATCCTCTAATGGCTTTTTCGCCTGAATGGCTTGTTGCACCAGTTCACCGACGTTGTGATGCGCCTGCCGGAAAGGAATACCTTTGGACACCATATAGTCCGCTAATTCCGTCGCATTCGCGTAACCGCCCTGCGCCGCTTTACGACAGGCTGCATGGTTAACCGTCAGACCATTCAGGCTTGAGGTCACCATAGCCAGTGACGCCTGCCAGGTGGTAAAAGCATCGAACAGCCCTTCTTTATCTTCCTGCATGTCTTTGTTGTAAGCCAATGGCAGCGCTTTTAAGGTCATCATTAAGCCGGTTAATGAGCCCACAACCCGGCCGCTTTTACCGCGCACCAACTCCAGCGCGTCCGGGTTTTTCTTCTGCGGCATGAGCGAAGATCCCGAGGTCACGTTATCGGCCAGCTCAATAAAGCCTGCTTCGCCGGAGTTGTAGAAAATCAAATCTTCCGCCAAACGCGACAAATGCAGCATCGACAACGACGCGGTGCTTAACAGCTCCACCACAAAATCACGGTCGGATACTGAATCCAGACTGTTACGTGTTGCTTCGCTAAACCCCAGCTCGCTGGCAATGGCTTCGCGGTCGACTGCATACGCCGTCCCCGCCAGTGCACCGCAACCTAAGGGGCTTTTATTGAGCCGATCAGTGGCGTCTTGTAAGCGCTCACTATCGCGCTGCAGCATTTCCACATAGGCCAGGCACCAGTGCGCCAGCAAAACCGGTTGCGCCCGTTGCAGGTGTGTGTAACCGGGTATGACCGTGTCTTTTTCACGTTGCGCAAGGTCCAGTAATGCCTGCTGATTCTGCTTTAACGACTGTTTCAGAGCTCCGGCCTGCTCGCGGCACCACAAGCGTAAATCGGTAGCTACCTGATCATTACGGCTGCGCCCGGTATGAAGCTTTTTGGCTAAATCACCCACCTTAGCTATCAGCGCTGCTTCCACAAAAGAATGAATATCCTCGTCGCCACCAACAGCAACTGCCGTCGGGTCTTCGCGTACTTCGCTGAGCAGTTCACTCAATGCCTGCTGTAACTGCTGGCACTCCTCAGTACTCAGTACGCCAACCTTGTGCAACGCATTCGCCCAGGCTTTAGAGCCGGTGATATCCTGCTCAGCCAGCACATAGTCAAAAGGCAGCGAATCATTAAACTGCTGAAACGCGGCATCGGGTCCTGCCGCAAAACGTCCACCCCATAGCGCCATAATCTACCCCTTTTGCTGCTTCTGTAACGCCGCTATCCGGCTGGAAAGGGAGAACAACCGAATAAAACCTTCGGCGTGCGCCTGGTTATAGACTTCGTCCGCACCAAAGGTCGCAAAGTCTTCGCTGTATAAGCTATTCGATGAACGTTTCTGAACCGCTGTCACTGAGCCTTTATAGAGCTTCAGCACCACGTCGCCGCTGGCGGTCGAACATAGAGACTCCGCTGCCGTCATCACCGAATGCTGCAATGGGGTAAACCAGCGCCCGTCGTACAGCAATTGCGCGAACTGCTCGCTTAGTTGAGCTTTCCAGCTGCGGCTGCTTTTATCCAATACCAGCTCATCAATAGCCTGCAAAGCAGCCATCATAACTGTGCCACCCGGTGTTTCGTAACAACCCCGGCTTTTCATGCCCACCAGGCGGTTTTCAACAATATCCACCCGCCCGACACCATGTTTCGCAGCAATGTCATTCAGCACATTCAAGCATTCAAAAGGCGACATCGCTTTGTCATTCACCGCCTTAATTTCGCCATTTTCGACCTTAACAGAAACACATTCCGGTTTATCCGGAGCCTGCTCTGGCGATGCCGTCATGGTCCAGACTTTATCCGTCGGCTCACACCAAGGGTCTTCCAGTTCTCCACCTTCGTGCGAAATATGCCAGGCGTTAGCGTCCCGGCTGTAGATTTTGGTCGCCGACGCAGAGCACGGAATACCCCGCTCTGCCAGATAATCCAACAGAGACTCCCGACTGCTTAACTCCCATTCGCGCCACGGAGCTATCACTTGTAAGTCAGGAGCTAAAGCGGCGTAGCAGGACTCAAACCGAACCTGATCATTACCTTTACCGGTACAGCCATGCGCAAGCGCATCCGCACCCACTTTACGGGCCACCTCAACCTGGGCTTTGGCAATAATCGGACGCGCCATGGCCGTACCCAGTAAGTAAGTGCCTTCGTATATGGCGCCGGTTTTGAGCGTTGGGTACACGTAGCTCTTCACAAACTCGTCTTTTAAATCAACCACGTGGCATTCGGACGCACCGGACGCTTTGGCTTTTTCTTCCACGCCTTCCAGCTCTTCCGCGCCCTGCCCCACATCAGCCACAAAAGCCACCACTTCACAGCCATAGTTTTCTTTTAACCAGGGCACAATGGCTGAGGTGTCTAGGCCGCCAGAATAGGCCAATACAACTTTCTTCACGTGACTCATGAGGCTTTCTCCATAGATTCTGGCAGTAATGCTGCCGTTGGGTTTAATAACAGGGTTAATAAAGCGTTTTGCGCGTAAAGCCGGTTCTCAGCCTGCTGAAAACAGCGGGACATAGGGCCGTCCATAACATCGGAGGTAATTTCATAGCCGCGGTGTGCCGGTTGGCAGTGCAGCACCGAAGTAGCACCACTGTGCTCAACCAACTGCGCGTTTATTTGGTAGGGGGAGAAAATCTCGCGTACCGCATCCAGAGGTTGATCATCACCCATGGAAACCCAAGTGTCTGTGTAGAGCGCATCGGCATCTGCCACCGCAGCAATATCGTGCGTCACCACAATGTTGGCGCCGCTCTTTTTCGCCAAAGCCTTCGCTTTTTTCACAAGGTCCGCATTGGGTTCATAGCCTTTCGGGCAAATAATGGTGCAATCGCTGCCGACTGTGGCAGCGGTTAGCATCAGCGAGTGCGAAACATTATTACCGTCGCCTAAGTACACCAGCTTTAGTCCCTGCACATTGCCGTACTGCTCTTGCAGGGTTAAAAAGTCCGCCAGTGCCTGACAAGGATGAAAGCGGTCGCACAGGCTGTTAACCACGGGAACCGAGGCGTGCTGAGCTAAATCTTCTAAAGTACTGTGCGACATAACCCGGGCGACAATGGCATCAGCCCAGCAGGATAGATTACGGGCATAGTCGGCAACGGTTTCACGCACGCCCATGCCCTGCCCCTGCTCGTTCAGGTAAACCGCATGACCGCCCAGCTTCTGCAAACCAATGTCAAAAGACAGCCGCGTGCGTAAACTTGGTTTTTCAAATAGAGTAACCACGCTTTTGCCGGCCAGCGTGTGTTGGTATTTTTCGGGGAACGCTTTTTGCGCTTGCGCTAACGCCAATAACTGTAAAGTGTCAGCCGGAGAAAACTCCAGCCCGGATAAACAATGTTTCATCATACTTACTCACTAATCTGTGTGCCTGAAAAGGGGTTATTCATTACATTCCAACTGCCAATTCGCACACATCGTCGTAAGCGTTTTGCGGCACTTAGCGCCCCGCGAACTTTCACCTCCATACCGTCTTTAATAACACCTGCCTGGATGAGTTCCTGAATAGACTCTGAATTGAGATGGCTTAAAGGGTTTCCACTGCCGTCCAGCACCGCTTCAACATCGGTTATCAACAACAAATCGGCATTGTAGGCGGCGGCGACGGCCACAGCAGCATCGTCGGCATTAACATTGAACCAGTCGCCGGAATCACTGAAGCCGATAGAGCTAATAATTGGCAGGTAACCCTGAGCCAGTAAATCAGAAATAAGACCGGGCACGGGCTCTGCATTTGGAAGCTGACAAACCCCAACCTGACCCAAGCTTTCAGACTGTTTAGCACAGAGAACGCCCGCTTCATAAAGCGTCAGACCAATAGGTTTTAAACCTGCGGCAATAGCCTCTTTCATTAAGGTTTTATTGGCCGCACCTGCCAGTCCGCCGACAATATAAGGCATGTGCTGCTCCGGGCTGACTCTTAAACCGTTCATCTTTTCGCTGTGCAAACCGGCGGTTGCCAGCCATTGTTGCACCAGGGCTCCGCCACCGTGTACGAGCACAACTTCATCGTCGCTTTGTTTCAGCGACTGAAACAGCGCACTTAAAGCTTCCGGTTGTTCTAACAGGCTGCCACCGAGTTTTATGACTTTCATAGCAAGCCCTCTTCAACAGGCAACCCCAGTTGCAGGTTAATGCACTGAATGGCCTGACTCGCCGCACCTTTCAGTAAGTTATCAATAGCCGACAGCACAATCAGTTGGTTACCCTGCCGGTGCCAGCCAATATCCACAAACGGCTGCTGAACCACGTCCTTAATGGCCGGGCGAGCCAGTTTCTTAAAGCGCACTAAGGGTTGCTCCGCATAGC
The DNA here is from genome assembly GCF_051842325.1 of Idiomarina sp. ST10R2A5. Lineage (NCBI taxonomy): Bacteria > Pseudomonadati > Pseudomonadota > Gammaproteobacteria > Alteromonadales > Idiomarinaceae > Idiomarina > Idiomarina sp. ST10R2A5. Next base: position 115,134 of record NZ_JBNIEX010000002.1, read on the forward strand.
ACTGGTACGCGCTCGTTAAGTCATCATCGCTGGTATCGTCATTAAGCTCGGCGTACAAAGTGGCCAAAATGCCACGAGGGAATTGCGCCAAGTGGGGAGTGAACAGCACTTCATGTTGTAATTGCTGTGTAATTTCCGGCGTATGCCGATGCTCAAACAGGCCGTACGCCTGCAAAGAAAGCTCTGCCCCCTGAGTAGCAAGAGACGCTTTACGTCCTGCCCCGGTCACTCCTGACACTGCATTAATAATAACTTTGCTGCTTTTTAGTAGGCCGGCCTTTTTAAGCGGAAGCAATGCCATTAAGCTGGCTGTCGGGTAACATCCAGGAACCGCAACTAACTGAGCTTCCGCTATCTCATGCGGATACCACTCAGCAAGACCATAAACAGCCTGGCGAAGCCAATGAGCCTGCTTATGCTCGAACCCATAAAATTGAGGATAGTCTTCAATTGCGTCTAAGCGAAAACCACCGGACAAGTCTATGACTTTTAAGCCAGCCTCAAGAAACTCAGGTGCCAGTGCGACACTGATACTATGCTCAGTGCATAGAAACACGGTGTCTGCCTGGAGCTTAATGCCGGATTTCTCGTTATCCGTCAGACCTTGCAAAGGGATTTTTAAACAATGTGCGTATTGTGGATACAAATCACTCAACAAGGCACCGGCATCGCTGCTATGCTCAGACACATAGCAACCGAAAAGGCTAAGCGCCGGGTGTTGCTGCACTAAACGGCTAAGCTCAGCTCCAACGTAACCGCTGGCTCCGATAATAGCCGCTGAGTGTGACGACGCTGGTTGATACTGCATGCGAAAAACCTGTTGCTGTTCCTGATTAAAAATGCAGAATAACTGAATAGATATATTTATGCAATAATAGTGAATAATTATATTAAGGATAACCTATGGTAACCGCTCGTTCTTTGCCGTCTTTTTTCTCTATGTATCAGCAGCTCATTGCTCAGCCATCCATCAGTGCGACCGACCCAAAGTGGGATCAGAGCAACCGAAGCGTCATTTATTTATTGGCCGAATGGCTGGAGTTGCTTGGGTTTAACTGCGAAATTAACGAACTGCAAAGCCAACAGGGCAAGTACAATTTACTGGCGCGCCGTGGTACCGGAAATGGCGGTCTACTGCTGTCCGGTCATACCGACACCGTTCCTTATGATGCCAGTCGCTGGAATTTTGACCCCTTTAAATTAACCGAACAGGATAACCGCTGGTACGGGCTCGGAAGCATTGATATGAAAGGCTTTTTTGCCTTTGTTATGCAAGCTTTGAGTGAGCTGGATAGCAGCCAACAAAACAAACCTATTATGGTTCTGGCAACCGCCGACGAAGAAACAACCATGAACGGCGCCCGTGAAGTGAGCCGCTTTGCAAACCTCAAACCGGACTACTGTGTTATAGGCGAACCCACTGATATGCGTCCGGTATATGCTCATAAAGGCCATATGAGTGAGGTTATTCGCATTACCGGGCGCTCTGGTCACAGCTCCGATCCTGCACTGGGAGTCAACGCCATAGAGCTGATGCATGAAGTCATTTCTGCACTGCTGAAATTAAAAGAAGAGTTTAAGCATAAATATTCAGATTCAAGCTTTACAGTGCCACAGCCAACCATGAACTTTGGCCACATACACGGCGGTGACAATGCTAATCGTATTTGTGGTTGTTGCGAGTTACACCTGGACATTAGACCGCTGCCGGGCTTATCGGTCGACGAACTTTGTGCCCACCTGCATAAAGCAACCGAGAGTGTTCAGGCACGTTACCCCGGTTGTGTTGAATTAATCTCACTGCACCATCCGATACCGGCTTTCCGGCAAACAACCGACTCAGCTTTGGTGCAACTGGCCGAGAAAATCTCACAAAGCAAAGCGCAGGCGGTAAACTACTGCACTGAAGCGCCTTTTCTGCAGGAACTGGGCTGCGAAACGTTGGTTTTGGGCCCAGGCTCAATAAAACAGGCGCACCAACCCAATGAATATTTGTCGGTAGATTCTATAAAGCCCACTCAAGAAAAACTAAAAACTTTACTAAAAACGTTTTGTTTTTCGCAGTAGCTGCCGATAACAAAACTATGTCTTAGATTTGAGTCACATCAAATCTGCCAGTAGTAGACCATGAGTTTTGGTACAACAAAGGATTATCACATGATACGACAGCTCTCCATAGGTGCTCGCGCAAGTGCGGCTTTCGGACTGATTGGAATACTGACGCTCATTTTGGGCATATTTGCACTCAACCGCATGGGGGCGATTGAAACTCAGCTAAACATCATTAGTGACAAGCAGGTTCCTTCCGTTGATAACATCAATGATTTAGACAGAGAGTTTCTGCGCGTACGTATTCACTCAGCTAACGTCGCAGCCTACATTAACGATCCTGCGCGCCTGGAAAGGTATCAAAAGAGTTTAAATGATTCGATCAGTGCTCTTAAGCGTAATCAAAATGAATATAAGAAAACGCTTGATGACCCTGAAGCCCAAAAGCTATTCGCAGAATACATGGCCCTTGATGACGAGTACTGGAAGCTAAATAACCAGTTCGAAAAACTGGTTAATGCCGGGCTTTCCGATGCCATAGACTCCATTCGGGAAAATAGCATTCTACCGCTGACCAACAAAATTTCAGCGAAACTCGATGAGCTTTTAAACAGAGAGATGTCATTAATAGACGCAGCTTCCGACGAAGCCGATGCCGTGTCCAGTAACGCAAAAGTCATGATGATTATTGCCTTAGTGGTTGTGGTCGCTTTACTCGCGTTATTTGCTGTAACGCTTACCAGAAGCATCGTTAAACCCATTGGGGATGCCGTAGATTTTGCCAAAATCATCGCATCACGCGATTTAAGTCAGACCATTGAAATTGAAGGCAAGGACGAGCCCGCACAATTGCTGCAGCAGTTAAAAACGATGCGCAACCAATTGCGTGAGTCCATGAGTACTATTTCGGAGTCCTCAGAGCAGCTGGCTTCCACATCTGAAGAGTTAAGTTCGGTCACCGACGAGTCAACCCGCACTATTCAGCAGCAGTCTGAAGAGCTGGAGCAGGCAGCAACGGCAGTTACCGAATTGACCACTGCGGTTGAAACCGTTGCACAAGACGCTCAAAACGCATCCGAGGCTTCTGAGGAAGCAAACAGACAAGCGCAATACGGTGATGATCGTGTCCGTCAAACCGTTCGCGCTATCGAAGAGCTCTCTCAGGAAATTGGCGACTCTTCCGGTAGCGTAACTGAACTGGCCGACAAGGTGAAAAATATTACCAAGGTGCTTGAAGTTATTCGCGGTATTGCAGAGCAAACCAACTTACTGGCACTTAACGCCGCTATTGAGGCTGCCCGTGCCGGAGAATCTGGCCGTGGCTTCGCAGTGGTAGCCGATGAAGTTCGTTCACTGGCGCACAAAACTCAACAGTCTACCGTTGAAATTGAAGACATGGTCAAAGCCATTAACGAGTCCAGCGACCGTTCAGTAGCAACTATGGACAGAAGCCTGGAGCGCGCAACGAAAACTCTGGACGTAGCTCGCGAAGCCGGCGAAGCCTTACAGCTTATTGCAACCGCGGTCGATGAAATTAACAATCACAACACCTCGATAGCCAGTGCTTCAGAAGAGCAGGCCAATGTGTCCCGTGACGTTGATAAGAACCTGGTAAGTATTCGTGACTTATCCAACTCGACAGCATCAGGCGCTGAACAAACCAGCGCATCAAGCAAAGAGTTATCACGACTTGCCGTTGACCTCAGTGAACTGGTTAGAGCTTTCAGACTGTAACCACATTTCACCATTAAAGATGAACGGGGCCGCAATGGCCCCGTTCGAATTTTAGCCACAGAACCTCTTCCAACTAAAATAACCCTCCTGAATACTGCTAATCAACCGCATAAATTAGACTAATGGTGCGACCAGCATCTAACCTGAATCCGTGTTAACAAACAAATAACAACGGATTTAAAAATGAACAATCTATTTAACTTCAGTCAACCGCTTGATAACGATGCAAAAGCATTGTTCAACGACGAGAATCAGTCTTTTCTCGCTGAGTTAGTCGATACCTTTCAACCACAGTTAGAGTCCCTGTTGAAGAAACGCCAGCAACGTCAGGCGCAATTTGACCAGGGTCAGTTACCCAATTTTGACCCTGCAACTCAGAACATCCGTGAAGGGAACTGGCGCATTGCCGAACTGCCGGCCGATTTAAAAAAACGCCGTCTGGAAATTACCGGGCCGGTGGATCGAAAAATGGTCATCAACGCGCTGAATGCCAATGTCGACTGTTACATGGCGGACTTTGAAGATTCCCAGTCACCTACCTGGGAGGGCATGGTAAACGGTCAAATTAACCTACGCGATGCCAACATTGGCGGCATGACCTACACCGACCCGGACAGCGGCAAACACTATGAAGTCGGCCCTGATCCGGCATTACTCATTGCCCGGGTTCGCGGTCTGCACTTACCGGAAAAACACGTACAGCGTAACGGCAAGCCAATTCCCGGTGCCTTAATGGACTTTGCTCTGTACTTTTTACTGAATTATCAGCAACGCCTGCAACAAGGCTCCGGAGTGTATTACTACCTGCCCAAGCTGGAGCACAGCGATGAAGCCAAATGGTGGGCTGACGTTTTTCATTTCACCGAGAAAAAGTTCAGCTTAAAAACCAGCACCATTCGCGCCACCATACTGATTGAAACCCTGCCGGCGGTTTTTCAAATGCACGAAATACTGCATGCCATGAAAGACCATATTGCTGCACTTAACTGTGGCCGCTGGGACTACATTTTCAGTTACATCAAAACCCTGAAAGAGCATCCGGAGCGGGTTCTTCCCGACCGCCAGGTGGTGAGTATGGACAAGCCTTTTCTTAACGCCTACTCGCGCTTGTTAGTGAAAACCTGTCACCAGCGCGGCGCCCTGGCTATGGGCGGCATGGCGGCCTTTATTCCCAGCAAAGATCCAACCGAGAATGAGAAAATCCTCGCTAAAGTTCACGCCGACAAAACCATGGAGCGTGACAATGGCCACGACGGCACCTGGATTGCCCACCCGGGTCTGGCTGATACCGTCCGCGAAATTTTTGTCGATGGTATTGAAGGCGACAACCAGCTTCATGTACTTCGTGAAAACGACACGCCGATTGATCAGGCCTTGCTGCTGCAACCCTGTGACGGCGAGCGTACCGAAGCTGGCATGCGCACCAACATTCGGGTGTCGCTGCAATACATTGCGTCCTGGCTGAACGGCAAAGGCTGCGTTCCTATCTATGGGCTAATGGAAGACGCCGCCACCGCCGAGATTTCACGCACCTCAATCTGGCAGTGGATCCGCCACGGAAAAACGCTTACCGACAACACCCCGGTCACCAAAGAGCTGTTCCGGCAGTACCTGCAAGAAGAAGCCGATGTGGTGAAAAATGAAGTCGGTGAACAGCGCTGGAAGAGCGAACCTTTTTCCCGGGCCCTGAGCCTGCTGGAAGAAATTACCACAGCCGACGAGCTGGTCGACTTTCTGACCCTGCCCGGCTACCAACAACTCAAGTAATTACAATTAAAGAACAACAAGGAATTATTTATGACAACCCAAAACCTTTCATTCGCACAGCAGGTTAAAGAACTACAAAATCAATGGGACACCGACCCGCGCTGGAAAGGCGTTGAGCGCCCCTACAGTGCCGAAGACGTAGTGCGCTTGCGTGGTACAGTTCAGCCGGAATACACCTATGCCCGCAATGGTGCCGATAAACTCTGGCAACTGATTCACGGCAAAGCACAGGAAAAATTTGGCAAAGACTATGTAAACGCTTTGGGTGCTTTAACCGGTGGTCAGGCGGTGCAGCAAGTTAAAGCAGGCTTGCAGGCCATTTACCTTTCCGGCTGGCAGGTGGCGGCTGACAACAACTCGGCCTGCAGCATGTACCCGGATCAGTCGTTATATCCGGTCGACTCAGTACCGACGGTGGTTGAGCGCATTAACAACTCCTTTGCCCGTGCTGATCAAATTCAGTGGTCAAAAGGCGTTACGCCGGAAGACGACAATTACGTAGACTACTTTGCGCCGATTGTTGCTGACGCTGAAGCCGGTTTTGGTGGCGTACTCAACGCTTACGAGCTAATGAAGCGCATGATCCAGTCCGGGGCTGCAGGTGTGCATTTTGAGGACCAGCTGGCATCAGTGAAAAAATGCGGTCACATGGGCGGAAAAGTACTGGTGCCCACACAAGAAGCGGTGCAGAAACTTTCCGCCGCGCGGTTGGCTGCTGATGTTGCCGGGACACCAACACTGATTGTGGCCCGTACTGACGCCAACGCCGCTGACCTGCTAACGTCTGACTTCGACCCGAATGACAAACCCTTCATTACCGGCGAGCGCACTGCCGAAGGTTTCTATCGGGTTAAGCCGGGCATTGAACAGGCTATTTCACGCGGCTTAGCATATGCTCCGTTTGCGGATCTTATCTGGTGTGAAACCGCCAAACCAGACTTAGACGAAGCGCGTCAGTTTGCTGAAGCGGTTCATGCCAAATACCCCGGCAAACTGCTGGCCTATAACTGTTCACCGTCATTTAACTGGAAACGCAACCTGGACGACGACACCATAGCTAAGTTCCAGCGCGAGCTTGCCGCAATGGGTTACAAGTTCCAGTTTATTACCTTGGCCGGTGTGCACAACATGTGGTACCACATGTTTGAATTGGCTCATGACTATGCCCGCAACGACATGTCTGCCTACGTTAAACTGCAGCAGCAAGAGTTTGACGCAGCAGACAAAGGCTATACCTTTGTGGCGCACCAGCAGGAAGTCGGTACCGGTTACTTTGACGAACTGACCAACGTTATTCAGGGCGGGCTGTCCTCAGTTACTGCACTGAAAGGCTCAACCGAGGAAGACCAGTTTAAAACCTCCGCGTAAAGCGCAAGTCGGCATCATAAGGAAAGACATCCGTAAGCTCACCCTTGCGGATGTTTTTTTGTACCCGGCACCAGTACGCCGGGTCAATCAATTCAGGATGACGCTTCAATAGTTTATCGCGGTATTTCGCCTGCGGCACCGCAAATTGCGCCAGCTGCTGCGGAAAAACATCGTCCGGCGCAATAGACACTTCCCAGTCGTTATCCGGCAAACGTCTGAAGCTCATGTCCGTTAAATACCGTACTTCGTCATAGTCATAAAACACCACCCGTTTATGCCGGGTGACACCAAAGTTTTTCAGCAGCATGTCGCCGGGGAAAATATTCGCCGCCATCATTTCTTTTAATGCCCGGCCATAGTCATCCATCGCCGCGTCTACTTCTTCGTCATTGGCGTATTCTAAGTACAAATTCAGTGGCGTCATTCGGCGCTCAACAAACAACTGGTGAATCACCAAAGTGTCACCCTCTATCGAAATAGAATTGCTAATGGTTTGCTTGAACTCTTCCAGTAAGTCGGCAGATATGCGCTTAAGCGGCAACGCCACATCGACAAATTCCAATGTATCGGCCATACGCCCTACCCGGTCGTGCCGCTTCACCATGCGGTAACGGTCGATAACCGTCTGGCGGCCAAACTCCTTGGTACCGCCCAACCGGTCTTTAATGACTTTAAATACATAAGGAAAAGACGGCAGCGTGAATACGGTCATAACCATACCTTTGACACCGGGGGCTGCCGACAATTGGTCATCTGTACGGCGCAAGTGGTGCAAAAACTCCCGGTAGAATTCGGTTTTGCCCTGCTTATGAAAACCCACCGACGAATAAAGCTCCGCCAGAGTTTTGTGCGGCATTAAATCCTTTAAAAACCGCACTAAAGCAGAAGGCGCCTCGGTTTCGACCATAAAATACGAACGGGCAAAGCCAAAAATAGTCGCCATACGGTCTGACCGGGTAATAAAAGCATCCACATAAAGCTTGCCCTGCGAATTAATCAGCACAGGTACAATAAAAGGGTAATGGTTATTTTCAGTCACCACTCGCCCGACAATATACGCGGCTTTGTTTCGGTAAAACGGTGACTTCAAAACATCTATGCGCAGGTTGTGCGCCTCAATATCGGTTTCTGCTGCGCGCTCAAAGAACTTATCGCGCAGCTGTTCAATATCATTTTCAAAGTTTTCGAACTCACCACCTAAACCAATATCCTCAAACACTCGCGTCAGTGTTCCCTCCAGTCCGTCAACTACCGGGAAATAAGAGTGGCATTCATTTTCCACCGGCACCGGAATATGGTTCGCCAGCACGGTTTCCACAAAAATATAGTCGTTATTAAAATAGGCCCGGTCGAACACCCGGCAAAATACCGAGTTGTAAAAAGTCTCTGCAAGCTCCGCCTGTGGATGAAACTTCAGCAGTTGCTGGTAACGTTGCCGGGTTGCACGCCATAGGTTTTCATCAAGCTCATTACCCACGCGGCGCTCCACTTTCTTCGCGGTTGTACCCACCTGATGGTCGTAATAATGAATGCGCTCTGAGGCCGCCGACACAACCGCAGTCCAGTCACGTTGTAAAAAACGTTCACGTGCACCCTGAGTCAGCGCCTGAAAACGCCGGTAGTGGCTATGAAAGCCATCCAGAATACTTTTTGCCAGGGTCTCTGGGCTAATTGTCATGCTTGCCTCTCCTGAATTCAGCCCTTTAATCTGGACGCTTGTGGAATAACAGCTTTTAATCGTTCAATATCACCGTCACCGACGCCGTTCTTTTTATAGTAAGCGGGCCACTCAGCAATCAGCTCCTGAATGTTCTTAAGTAAATTCTTCGCTTTATTAGGGGTAACACCAAACCGTCGGCATTGCGACAGCACATTATCAATACTGCCTACACGTCCATATTCGCCAATACCTAAAGCATGTTGCTGGCCATTATTAATAGGCAGTACATCATAGGCCGGCGACAGCTTCCAACCGCCGAAATTTAAATCCCAGAGTAAGGCATGATTTCTGCCGTGGTCGTCCGTGTTACCAATAAACACATTAAATGCCATGCGTCTATAAAGCTCGGTTGCATCCTCAGCACGCTGGCTGTTTTTCCTCAGATACTCCGCCAGTGCACCATAGGAGTATGTTGTCTTAAGCATGGCTTCGCTGACATTTCCCTCGGTCAGCAAAGAGTTAGCACTAATAAAGTGATGCGAAACATCCAGACCACGACGGTCAAATCGCTCGCTCATTAGTACGTCTTCTTCACCGTTAAGCAACCGCGTACTGGCCACATTGACTCCTTCGACTTCATTTAGCATTGCCATTGTCGCGCTTTCTACTCTGGCAACGTTGTAGAGATCGTCGGGGCGGTTAAATTTTAATAAATGAGCTTGTCCGTTATGCTGGAGTACAGTTTTTGGTCTGGCACCACCCATTGACTCGCCATATTGAAACGCCTTTTTCACCTCAACAGAGACATTCTCAGAGTTCAGAATTGCGTTTTTCCCGGCCAGTAACAAATCGATATCATCCAATGTATTCCGGGATACCTTAGCTTTTGACTTGAATTGAGAAAGACTGAAACTAATAGCACCCACACCCATGGATGCACCGGCAATTAAAAACTCCAACTCATTTTCGGGTTTGGTTGTGCGTAACTGGGAGATCAGCTTTCGTCCCCAGGCATCAGCTCCGGCATCGGTCAAAACACCAAACAGCCCTTTGTTAGCGCGCGTCTCAAATAGTTCGTCCGTTAACGGCAAATGAACAGGATCCAGCGCAAAAGCATCGTTTCGAGCTAAATAGGACTGACCGTATCGAAAACGGCCAATTCTGTTTTCCGGGTCATACCAAATAACACCACAAATAACCGGCTCATTCTCTAGCCCTTCGATAAAAACATAAGCCTTAGAAGTCATTAGAAAAATCCTCTGAGATTTTTCGGCGTTTGCGCTTAGGTGCATTAGCTACCCGTGCATACTGATCATCCAAAACCGGCGTGAAATGTTCCAGCAGTCCCAGTAATTCGAGCGCGGTAAATAAGGTCAACGAGTTAACTGAATGACCGTTTTCCATACGGTAAACCGTATTAACGCCGCAGCCCAGCCGCTTAGCGAAGTCCTGCTGATCCATTGTTAATGAACGCTGACGCTTAATGAGCTCACCAACTGTTTTTAAAAAGCCATCTGCACCATTCAATTTAGCCACCAAATATCATTTATTAAAGCTTAATAAATTAATTATGATGGATTAATAGAAATAAGCAAGTCTCTTTCTTGACCCAGGGTAACGAAACAAGACTGGCGTTATACATTCACCCTATTTATAATCCCGATAGATTTTTCATATTCCCCTTATTCTGGATAGCTATGAATACCATCAAAGACATCGATCTAAACCTGTTGGTCTACCTGGATGTTCTGCTGCGGGAAAAAAATGTGACCCGTGCAGCGGCACAGCTAAATATCACCCAGCCTGCCATGAGTAACGGCCTGAAGCGTTTGCGTAACCTGCTAAACGACCCTATTTTAGTGCGCACCAGCGAAGGCATGGTGCCGACTCAACGTGCACTGGACATGCAGGAAGCCCTGCGCGGTGTATTGTACTCGGTTGAAGAGATGATCCAGCCGGTGCGTGAGTTTGACGCCCCCACCAGTGATCAGGTTTTCCGGATTATGGCGTCCGACTATGCCGCTTCCACGCTTATGCCTAAACTGCTGGAAAAACTTGATGAGCAGGCACCCAATGTCTCACTGGATATCATGACCCCCAGCGACATCAGCTTTCACGACGTTGAAAACGGCAAAGTGGATCTGGCCATTAACCGCTTTGAACAACTGCCACAGTCGTTTCACCAAAAGAATTTATGGAGCGACGAGTTTTCCTGTTTGATCCGCAAAGACCACCCATTGCTGGAAGACTACACGCTGGACAATTACTTAAAGGCGCAGCACGTCTGGGTGAGTAAAACGGGCTTTGGTGTGGGCGTAGGGATGGATCCGCACGACGTACAAAAACTCGGCTGGGTCGACGACGCGTTAGATAAACTGGGCAAACGCCGGAAAATTAAAGTGTTTACCCGTAATTATCATGTGGCTATGTATCTGGCACGTCAGGGGCTGGTTGCTACCTTGCCAACACGGGCCGCCGAACTGTATTCACAGGACAGTCAATTGGTTATGAAGGCTCCCCCGTTTGAAATACCGGGGTTAACTCTGACCATGATCTGGTCGCCGCTGTTACAGCACGATGCAGGCCACCGCTGGTTCCGACAAGTGGTCGCCGAAACCGCGGCAGCTTCATAGCTTTGTTACCAGGGGCTTATTCTTCCCAGAAAAAGCCCTTACGTTTACGTGGTTCCGGCAACAAGCGATCCATGGTGGTGGCATCATACAACACGCCATTAACCATAGTGTGAGTCACTTTGTCGGTGTTACGGATGTCCTCCAGCGGGTTACCGTCAATAACAATAATATCCGCCAGTTTACCTTCTTCCAGCGAGCCCAGCGCGTGGTCCATACCAAAGACTTTAGCCGGATCAATGGTCGTTGTACGGAGGGCTTCCAGCGGTTCCATACCACCCTGAGCCATCATCCAGATTTCCCAGTGTTGCGCTAACCCCTCACGCTGCCCATGAGCACCAGAGAGCACTTCAACACCTAAGTCCTGCAGCTCAGTAGCCACTTCCGCATTATTAAAGTGGTTGTAGTGGTTATGCGGCGCTTTTTCACGACGCATCGCCTTACCCACTAAAAAGTCCATGGGCACATATTGAGTCAGCTTGGGATGCTTCCATACATCGGTTTCCGCATACCAGTAGTTCTCACCCCAGATACCGCCATAAGCCACACCCAGGGTTGGTGTATAAGCTACGTCACTTTGCTGCCATAACTGACGAATATCATCATAGATATTGGCTACCGGTAATGAGTGCTCAACCGTGGTGTGCCCATCCATGATCATGCTCAAGTTGTGCTGCAACAACGAACCGCCTTCAGGTACCACCATCATTTCCAGCTCTCGCCCGGCTTCAACCACTTGTTGACGCTGGTTACGACGTGGCTGGTTATAACTTTTCACCGAGAAGGCACCCACTTTCTTCAGACGTTCTAAATGAAACTTAGCGTCTTCTAAGCTATCCACATGCGAGGTGTAACCCGGGCCGTTAGCGCCGTATAAAATGGTACCGGTTGAGAACAGTCGTGGCGCGGCAATTCTGCCCGCTTTCTGCAGCTCTGAGGCCGCAAAGAACTCGGTCGTATCGTTAGACGGATCGTGAATTGAGGTCACACCAAATGCCAGATTCGCGTACTGTCCCCAGTTCTGCTGCGGGATAATTTCTGCCTGGCCCTGACCACCGTGCGCGTGCGCATCAAATAACCCCGGCATAACGGTTTTGCCACTGGTATCAATAACCTCAGCGCCGGAAGGCACATTAACTTCAGCTTCAGGGCCAACCGCCACAATTTTATTATTGCGCACGACCACAGTGCCCTGCTCATAAACCGTATCGCCATTCATGGTAATAACCTGGCCGCCCACAAAGGCAACGGTTGTATCCGGTACCATGGCGTCATGTTCAAAACCAATGTTCTGGCCATTTTCTACTTTCAGGGTGTCGCTTTCAGTGTCAGCATTAAAGGCTTCAGCCACCGACGTATGGTAAAGCTCCGGCCCCAATGTCCAGTAAATCTGGTCACTGTTTGCCGTCCAGGATAAGTTTTCACCGGCACGAACAGACAGCTGATGCACCGGCATTTGTTTATCTCCCGGCCCTACGTTGATAACGCTGCCGCGCTCGACTAAAGGCGTAACAAACACTTTGAAACGTTCTGCAAAAGCCAGTTGCTTGCCATCCGGAGACACGCGGAATTCAGTGGCTAACTCCGACTGATACAACTCGCGCTGCTCCAGTGTGCGTAAATCAATAGCGCTCAAGGTTGGTTTTTCGCCCGGAGTCATCAGATAAACCCGGTCGTTACGGGCACCGTACTGAGGTAAACGTCCACTTTCTGCTATTTGCTCTGGTTCAGCATTGGCTGACACCGCAACGCGATAGATACCGTTTTCCAGACCAAACTTATCGGAAATTAAGTAACCACCACGTATTTTGCGGTAAACCACATGCTTGCCGTCCGGAGAGAATGTGGGTTCAACAAAGTTGCCCTGTCCGGTATTCAGCACTTGCTCATCACCAGAACTGATATCGCGAACAATAACCTGTGCCTGCTCTTCGTCATTCCAGCGAACAAATACTACGCTTTCACCGTCGCGCGAGTATTGTGGGTACAGCTCAAAGTCTTCGCTATTGGTTAAGCGCTGCGGCTCACCATTTGGTAATGAACGCTGATACAAGCTACCCAAAGCTTCGTAAATCACCGCATCACCCTGCGGTGAAACTTGCGCCATACGCAGCATTTTCACGTCAAACTGGTCAGCTTCAACATTTTGCTTAAAGCGCAGTGCATGCTGTACTTTCTTCTCCGTTTCGACTTTAAACGGAATAATGCGTGCGTTGCCGTCATCAATATTCAGCTTCTGAATATGACCACCGGCCCAGAACACTAACTGCTTAGAATCCGGTGTCCAGTCCATGGTCGGATAAACGCCATGAATGGCCCAGGTTTCCTGCATGTCGCGTTCCATTTTCCCGTAAACCCGCTTGTGTTCGCCGGTCTTCAGGTCCAGCAGGTACAGCACGCTGTCAAAGTCTTCACGCTTAATGTAGGCCAGATAACGCCCGTCCGGCGATGGTGTCGGACGAATTGCGCCACCGGCACCACTTATCAAAGTTTCAATTTCACCGCTCTCGCGCTCAAAACGCTTAATGGTGTAAATGCCTTCCAGCGAGTCTTTGCTGTAGTGGAAAGTTTTGCCCGGTGTGTCATCCTGCGAAAAATAGATGTATTTACCGTCCGGTGAAAACGCCGGCTCGCCTAAGTCTTTCTGGTCATTCGGGCGCTCCGTTAACTGCACACCCGAGCCACCACTGCGGTGGTACATCCAGACTTCACCGGCTCCTAACGAACGGCTGGCGGTATAGTGCTTACGCGCAACCAAAAACTCGCTGTCCGGACTCCAGGCCGGGCTGTTTAATAAACGAAAAGTTTCTTCGGTAACGGCACGCACATTGCTGCCATCGGCATCCATCACCCAAATATTATCGCCACCGCCCTGATCCGAAGTAAAAGCAATGTAACGTCCATTGGGCGAGTAAACAGGCTGCATATGCCAGGCTATGCCACCCATAAGTTTTTCAGCCTCGCCGCCGCCAAACGGCATGCGATAAATGTCACCCAGCAAATCAAATACGATGTAGTCGCCATCGGGGCTGACGTCTACATTCATCCAGGTGCCGGAATTCACCGATATATCAATTTCTTTAAATTCGCCCTGCGGGTTACTGACATCCCAGCCCTGGGTCTGTTCTTGTGCCATGCTCACCGGCGCTAAGCTTAAAAGCGATGCGACCGCTAAGGTTAATGTTGTCTTTTTCATGGTATTGCCTCACTAAAAATGTCTTCCCTTTGTAGGCAGTTAAGATCCAAAAGTCCAGTGGCTAACGTTAAATGGGGAGTTATGGTCGGTTAATGGACATTAAAAGTCAGTGGGTTATAGTGAGTAAATATTCAGAAGACGGATTGAATATGAACGAAGCCTTAGAAAATATCCTTCTCGATGTATCTAAGTCACCGGATATTGACGGCGGCGACCTGGAGAAAGCGTCTGAACTGATCCTGATGTCAGCGCTAAAAGGGCTGGATATTAGCCGCGTCAGTATTTGGTTATTGCAGCCGGACAAGCAGAGCATGACTGCTGCCAGGTTAATTGATGAAAAACAGCAGGACAAAGAATTGCCTGTCCTGCGTAAGTCCGAACTTCCTTCTTATTTTCGGGTATTAATGACTGAGCGGACCATTATCGCCAACGACGCCCGCAACCACCCGGCAACCGTTGAACTCAGCAACGGCTATCTGGAGGAAACTGGTGTATACGGCATGCTCGACGTCCCTTTACGCCATAAAGGTCAAATGATAGGCGTAATGTGCTGCGAAAGCCGTAAACCCTCACGCCGCTGGACTTCCGATGAAGTCGCCTTTGTTGGAGTGCTTGCGGATATTTATGGCCGCGCCGTCAGTGCGTCCGAACGCGAACGATTCGAAGCACTCCTTATTCGTCAGAATGAACAGCTGGAGAGCATGGTAGCGGAGCGAACAGAATCATTAACCAAAGCGCTGGACAACTTTAAGCAGGCTCAGGAACGGTTAATTGAAACCGAAAAAATGGCCGCTCTGGGTAAGTTAGTCGCCGGCGTCGCGCACGAGGTTAATACCCCCCTGGGTGTTTCCGTTACCGCTGTAACTCACTGTGAACATCGTCTTAAAAAGTTGGATCAAGGCTTCAGTAACGGTTCAATTTCACGCAAACAATTGCAAACCTTTATCAGTGATACTTATGAAGCTTACCAGTTACTCACCAGTAACCTTGAGCGAGCCGCAACCCTGATTCAGAACTTTAAGAAAACCGCGGTTGATCAATCCAGTTTTGAGCTGGTTAACTGCCAGCTTAACGACTACCTGCACGCGTTAATTTTAAGTCTAAAGCCTGTGGTAAAAAAGAAGCACGTCAGCATCACTATCGACTGCGACGACGACATTGTTTTAAGCACTTACCAGGGCGCGTTAGCACAAATTGTGACGAATCTGGTCAGTAATACTAACGACCACGCTTTTGTCGAACCCGATGAAAAGCATCAAATAGAGATACAAACGGAACAAAAAGACGAAGGTGTCCATTTTCGCTTTCGCGACAACGGTAAAGGTATGGACAGCGAGACCATTAAAAATATCTTCGAGCCCTTTTTCACCACATCTCGCCAGACGGGTGGTTCAGGGTTAGGCTTATCCATTGTTTATAATCTGGTGACCCGGAAACTCAACGGCGAAATTTCTGTCCAATCAACGCCTGGTAAAGGCACCGAGTTTTCCTTTTTCTTACCCGATTTACCCAAATAGGATTGTTGTATGCTCAAAGCTCTGCAAAACTTTTTTCAACAAACGACACCGGCTGAACAGGCCAACATGCACCAGGTAGAGGGTCTATCAAATGACGCTTTTCTGTCGCTGGTTCTAATGACAGAAATTAGTCTGGCCGATGGCGAGCTATCCGATGAAGAGGGTGAGCACTTATTGGATGAGCTAGAGCGCGAATACGGTATTACCGGTGCGCAAGCTGACAACGCAATTAAAGAAGCCGTGCAGGCAGTACAGGAAGCCTCATCGCTGCACGACTTCACAGCACAGTTAAAAGCCATTAGCTACGAACAACGCGTTGAATTACTGGAAAATTTGTGGGCTGTTGCCTACGCTGATAGTGCACTTGATCCACATGAGGAAAGTATGTTGCGCAAACTTGCTGACTTACTTTATATCAGTCACGCTGACTACATTCGCACCAAACTTAGGGTTATCGACTCTTAAATGCGGCTGCTACCCACCTTCTTTGCTGCCGCGTCATTAAGTTTTACCCTTGTGGCTGATAGCCTGGCTGAAGAAGCGGGCATGGCAACGGGCTACCCGCCTTTTCAGTTTAGCCAGGGCGGAGAGCCTGCGGGCTTCGATGTTGACGTTGTTCGTGCCGTTTTCAACTATCTGGGAAAAGATTTAAACCTTCATCAGTACGACTGGGACAATGTGGTCAGCCTGCTTCGCTATGGCGAGCTGGACTTGGCTATTGGTATGGAGTCTACCGAAGCTCGACAAGCTTACTTTGACTTTAGCCAACCTTATTACCATCGACTGGCGACTTTATTTGTACTTGATCAGGAAAGCAGTCCGGAGTCGGTTCGCAAGCTAGTGAGCAAGCGTATTAGTGGCGATCGTCACTCGGTACTGGAGCAGTATTTGACAGAGCTCGGGTTGCATAATGCCATTAGAATTCAGCAGGCCGACTCCAAAAAAGAAGCCATGACTCAGCTTGCTATTGGTGAAGTTGAGGCCGTTATTATGCCCGAAAAAGTGGGCCTGTATCTTGCTGATGAAATAGGCGTTAACGTGCGTATTTTATGGCAGCCTCAAATCAGAGTTCCCGTCAGTTTTGCTGTAAAGACCAACAATACTGAGCTTTTAGGCCATATAAACCGAGCTTTACAACACCTTGAAGACAGTGGAGAACTCGACAGTATTCGCCAGCGCTGGAATATCCAGCACTGGGTTACTTCTTACACTCCAAATTAATGCCCGCTTTCTCTGGCCTGCTGCATTTCATTTTCCAAACGAGCAGACTCATCGGCACGCGGCTTGGTAAAGCGTGCTAACCAGAGGTAAAGCACCGGAGTCAGGTACAGCGTAAACAATGTCGCCAAACCTAAGCCGCCAAAGACCACCCAACCAATAGAGTTACGTGCCTCTGCGCCGGCACCAGAAGACAGAATTAACGGCAGTCCGCCAAGTATGGTCGAAACCAGAGTCATCATGATGGGGCGCAGACGAATCAATGCAGCTTCTTCTATTGCTTCGCGTACTTCCAGTCCCCTGTCCCGCAGTTGATCGGCGAACTCAACCAACAACACCGAGTTCTTCGCTAGCAAGCCTATTAGCATGACCAGACCAATCTGCGAATAGATGTTCATTGATGTGCCGGTCAGGAACAAGGCGTAAATAGCTGCAGCAATACCAAACGGAACCGTCAGCATAACCACTACCGCACTGTTTAATGACTCAAACTGCGCAGCAAGAACCAGCAAAACAATCAAAAATGCCAAAATATAGGTCATGGCAATTTCTTGCGAGGTATCCTCAAAGGTTGCAGCTTCACCCAGGAATACCAACCCCATGCTATCGGGCAGCACCTCGTCAGCAATAGCGCGAAGTTGCTCTACAGCCTCCGACATAGGCAGATCTTCCGGTAAATCCGCATCGACTTCTATCGCGCGCCGCTGAGCCTGTCGCTCTAACTCTGCAGACACGCCCTCTTCGACTATTTCGGAAATGCTGGATATTGGCACAAGCTCGCCGCTACTGGAGGAGACATACAGATTTTGCATATCCTGAGGTGACTGTATCAGGTTATTCCGTGTACGCAGCATTACCGGAATTTGTTGGTCACCCACGTTCAAGTCAGCAACATCATCACCGTTAATCGCCGCGCGTAACGTTGAAGATATATCGCTTAATGAAACGCCCAGCTCAGCAGCCCGGCGCCTGTCAATTTTCACCCGCAACTGAGGCTGCGTCGGCTGATAAGAGACATTAGGCTCACCAAGCTCCGGCATACGCTCTTTTATAACTGCAGTAAATTCACGGGCGGCTTTGAATATCTCATCGTAGTTCTCGCCGGTAATCGCCATTTCAAGGCCGCCGCCCTGACCTCGTAAATTCAGACTGTTATCACCAAAAGCACGCCCCGGCGCGCCCGGTACCTGGCTCAGCGGCTCCCGGATGTTATTAATGATCTCCTGCTGACTAATATCCCTTTCTTCCCAGGGTTTCAGGTTAGCAGTAATGAACACCAGGTTGGGGTCCCACTGACCCACCACGGTGTAAATTGATTCGATATCGCCGCTTTCTTTGTATTCAAGCAAAATCTCTTCTAACTTACGCGCCTGCCTGTCCATGAATTTAAGGCCAACACCATCGGGTCCGCGAGAGAATACTCTGACCGAGCCACGGTCTTCGTTGGGCATCAGTTCACTGTTAATCTGGTTGTACAACAAAGCGCCACCGCCAGCAGACAGCAGTGATAAAATCACGATTACCCAGCTAAAATCGAGCGCTTTGTGCAGCGTTCGCTTATAGAAGCGTTTAAACACATTACCAATTTTGGCAAAACGGTTACTCTGCCCGGCAGACTTTGGCAAACGCGCAGTAAATGCGGGTACCAAAGACAAGGCAACAAAAGAAGAAATAACCACAGCCGCCGCCAGCACACCACCAAACTCACGGAACAGTCGACCCGCCGTTGACGGTAAAAAGGCTATGGGCACAAACACCGCCACCAATACCGCCGTAGTCGCAACAACCGCGAAGAAAACCTCACGTGTTCCCAATACCGCAGCCGCACGACTTCCAAGCCCCATACTGCGGCGTCGCTGAATATTCTCGGTAACAACAATGGCGTCATCGACAATGAGCCCGGTAGCCAGAACCAGAGCCAACAGCGTCAGAATATTAATGGAAAAGCCCATTAACCATATAGCCGCTACGGCACCAAATAGCGCAACCGGAATTGAAAAGGCAGGAATAATTGTTGCCCGGAATGAACCAATAAACACCCATAAAGTAGCGACAACCAAAGCAATAGTAATTGCCAGAGTCGTGACAACCTCAGCAACGGACTTACGAATAAACTGCGCATCGTCGTTAGTGATGCTCATTTCCATGTCGGGGAAGCGCTCGCGTAACCTTTCCAGTACCGCCAGGGCTTTATCAGAAATTTCAATAGTGTTAGAGCCAGCCTGACGTATAACCCCTAACCCAACCACTGGCTTACCATCTAAGCGGACAAAGCTGTTGGCATCGGCGGGTGCGAAATAAGCCTGGGCGACATCACCCACACGAGTGTCATCGCGGACAATAATGTTTTCAACTTGCTCTTCAGTAATGGCCGTTGCATCGGCTCGAATAATCAAGCGCTGGTCAGTTGAGCGCAGGCTACCGGCAGGCACATCAAAAGGTGCCTGACGCAAGGCATCGGCGACATCCGTGACCGACAAACCAAAGCTCACCAGCTTCAGGGGATCAAGGTCAACGCGCAATACTCGCTCGCGGTCACCATTTAAACGGACATCGGCCACGCCATTAATGGCCAGAAATTCAGGCGATAAATCGGTTTCCAACCGGCGGGTCAGTTCTTCCTGTGTTAAGGAGTCGCTACTAACGGCTATATCCAGTACCGAGCGCGCATCGTTGTCAGCTTTACGAACGTTTATTTGCTCGACATCATCCGGCAGTTCACGACGTATCTGGTTAACCGCTTCGCGTACTTCCGCGGCTACAACGTCTAAGTCCACACCGGGTCGGAATTCAATAGAAATACGGGCGCTGTTCTCTTCACTCGACGAACGAATGGACTCCACGCCGGAAACTCGCGCAGCGGCACCTTCTAAGATACTGGTCACTTCAGCATCAACGGTTTCTGGCGCGCCGCCGGGCAAGGTTGCGCTCACCCCGACAACCGGTCGGTCAACGTCAGGCAGCTCACGCACTTCAACACCCATTAAAGCAGCAATACCTGCTATGGCGATAAGCACGTTAAGAACAACTATCAGTACCGGGCGACGAATCGACACCGATGGTAAGTCGTTCGCGTCCTGTTGGTTATTCATCTGCTGGTCTGACATTATTCGGTAACCTCTTGCGTATCGAGGGTGGCCCGATCAAACACAACAGGCTGCCCTTCACGCAGGCTTTGTACGCCTTCAACGATGAGCAAGTCATCACGTTGAATATTACCTGATACCAGTACTCGCCCGGCCAGGCGCTGTTCAATCTGTACCTCAATACGCGCAGCTTTATCGTCTTCCACAACCCAGACAAAAGGATTATTCACGCCCCACGACAAAGCGGCTTCAGGAACCGAAGCAAACTCTTCGCCAGCCAACTCTATTGCGGTTCTGAAACTGGTGCCGGGTAAAAAATCGTCATTATCGTTACTGATTTTTGCGCGTGCCCGGTACATACGGGTCGTTGCGTTAATGCGTGAGTCCAGCTCGATAATTTCAGCTGTAACGGGAGTGCCTGAGTATCGCCATGGCTGAACCTGTAACTCAGCACCGTCCTGCAGTAACGAAACCGCCGCTTCAGGAATGCGAAAATCAATTAATAAGGTCGAACGATCATCTAAAGTAGCAATAGCGGTTTGTTGGTCAATGCGGTCGCCCACTTCAACATCGGTAATACCGATAATTCCCTCAAAAGGTGCACGAATAAAACGGTCTTCTAATTCAATTTTGGTGTTATCTAACTCAACGCGGGCTAAATCTCTTAATAATATCGCGTTATCAAGCTCTGACTGCGGCACAGCGCCTTGTTCACGGCTGGCTCGTAAACGCTCTACCGTGCGCTCTGCGTCGCGTAAATTAATCTGTGCCTGCTCCACCGCAACTTGCTGTCGGCGGGCATCGAGTTCAACCAGCAACTGGTCTTTCTCAACTTTATCGCCCGGCTTGAAATTCACCGCAACCACTCGGTCACCCACCGCCGGATAAATGGTAATAGAGCGAACCGCTTCGGCCGTGCCAACGGCTTCAACCCGATTACGTTCACGCTCAAAAGATACAGGCTGCACAATGACCAAAGCTTCGCGAGGTCCAAATTGCTGAGCCTGACTGTATCCACCTGGCAGTGACAGAATGAACAATAAAGCAATGAGTAAAGACTTCATAACGGTCAATTAGTGCTCCAAAAAAACTGCAGCCACAAGGGCTGCAGTCTGTATTAATCAATAAGCAATAACACAGGCTTGCTACAACTATTCTTTAATCGCAAAGCTGCCTTGCATAATGGCTGAATGGCCAGGGAAGGTGCAGTAGAATTTATAATCAGTGTCTGCACTCATACCTTCAGTAGAAAAAGTCACTGAGGTTTCTTCACCACCGCCAATCACATCGGTTGCCGCAATAACGGCATCTGAGTCCGGTACATACTGGCTTTCCATACCAGCTGACATGCCTTGCTGAACAACTGATTGCATATCACCAGCTTCACTCAGAACCCAGTTATGACCCATGACCTTCTTATCCAGCTTACCTGAGTGAGTCAGAGTTACTGTCACTTCGTCACAGCTCGCTGGTACGGACATCTCTTTTGTATCAAACCTCATGTTGTCATTGCTATCTATAGTGAGTTCACATTCGTTAGCTTGTGCGGCGTTTGCGACAAACAACATCGAACCCAGTAGTGCGGAAATTATGTAACGCATTGCAATACCTCTTCGGTTAGTATGAAATGATTCCTTCCTTATACGTAAAATCTCGCATTGAGATTACTTTAACGAGAATTTATATGACGAAACATCCATTTTCGCCACAATCGCTCCTTGCTCAGGGAGGTACCCACTCTGACAACGAGAATGGCGTAATTATCCCTCCAGTATACACATCAACGACTTACCTGCGCGATGAGGATAATCAATATCGTACTGGTCGTGTCTACTCGCGAGCTGATAACCCCACTTACCGTCCCGCAGAAAAGCTATTAGCCGAGCTGGAAAATGCGGCCGATGCACGTTTATTTGCCTCCGGTATGGCTGCTGCAACCACGGTTTTTCAAGCTTTAAAACCGGGAGATTCAGTCATCGCCCCTAAAGTCATGTACTGGGCGTTGCGCAAATGGCTGCAGACCTTCGGGGTCGATAGCGGACTGGACGTTCGTTTTGTCGATACGTCTAACCTGGACGAGTTGCGCCATGCCATTTCAGAAAAGGCTCCTACGCTCATTTGGCTGGAAACCCCTGGCAACCCTTTGTGGACAGTCACCGACATTGCTGCGGTAGCTAATATAGCTCGTAACTGCGGTGCCCTGCTGGCGGTAGACTCTACGGTAGCCACACCTTTGCTGACTAAACCGCTGGATCTCGGTGCCGATGTTGTCATGCATTCCGCCACAAAATATCTTAACGGTCACTCCGACGTTATCTCTGGCGCTCTCGCTGCCCGCGAAGATAACGACTTCTGGAAACGCCTGGTTGCCATTCGCGCGCAATACGGTGCAGTTCCGGGGCCACAAGATGCAGCTCAGCTACTACGCGGCATGCGAACGTTGTTTTTACGAGTACGCGAAAGCTGTCAAAATGCGTTGTACATTGCTGAGCAGTTAGAACAACACCCAAAAGTCACTGAAGTGCTGTACCCGGGCTTAAAAAGCTTTGCCGGCCATGATATTGCGGTTAAGCAAATGCAGGGCGGTTTTGGCGGCATGTTGTCTATCCGTCTGGCGGGTGGTGAGAAAGCCGCTATTGCCGTTGCCGCAAAAACACAGCTGTGGCATCGCGCTACGTCATTAGGTGGTGTAGAGAGCCTGATTGAACACCGCGCCAGCATTGAAGGCCCGGATACCCCGGTACCCTTAGACCTATTGCGTTTGTCGGTAGGAATTGAAAACGCCGATGATCTGCTGGCAGACTTACAGCAGGCCATCGACAGCGCGCACGCTTAAATGCTGACGCGCTTATAGAAGCGGTATTCCGGCTTCCAGAAATTGTTGTCGATGCGCTCACGCAGCGTATCGTCATCAATTTCCAGTGCCAGACCTTCCTGCTGAGCCACTTTACCCACCGCAAAAGCAATGTCTTTACTCAACTGCGTCAAGTCTTTAAAAGCCGGCAGTAATTCCTCGCCTTTACCATTGGCACTGGGCGAAGCTGCTGCTAACGTCTTACTTGCCACACGCAGCATTTCATCACTGACCCGTTGCGACTTAACCGACAACACACCAAGACCAATGCCCGGGAAAATATAACTGTTGTTACACTGAGCTATCGGATACAAACGCCCGTTATACTCAACTTCACCAAAAGGACTACCGGTAGCAACAATGGCTTTACCTTCACTCCATTTCAGTACATCCGCAGGGTGCGCTTCTACATGTTTTGACGGGTTACTCAGAGGGAAAATAATGGGCCGTTCAACATTTTTTGCCATAGTCGATATAACTTGCTCAGTAAACAAGCCCGCCTTACCGGAAACACCAATTAAAATATCCGGTTCGGCACAATGCATCACATCCAGCAACGACGGATAATCACCACTGTATTCCCAGTCATTCAGGTCGGCCGTTTTTTGCGCTAATGCCTGCTGGAAGTCGCGCAGCCCGTCCATAGTGTCCATCACCAGACCGAAGCGGTCGACCATAAATATCTGTTTCTTCGCCTGCTCTTCCGTTAAGCCTTCCGCGGTCATTTGAATCATGACTTGCTCGGCGATACCACAACCAGCTGAACCAGCCCCAACGAATACAACTCTCTGCTCGCTGAGCTTTTTGCCTTTTTGGCGACAGGCCGCCAGTAAGGTACCCACAGTCACAGAGGCGGTGCCCTGAATATCATCATTAAAACAACAGACTTCATCTCGGTAGCGACGCAGCAACGGCATAGCATTAGGCTGAGCAAAGTCCTCGAACTGCAGCATCACACCAGGCCAGCGTTTGGTAACCGCTTTGATGAATTTATCGAGAAACTCGTCGTACTCTTCCTGACCAATACGCTTATGTCGCGCCCCCATGTACATTGGGTCTTCCAGAAGCTTTTCATTATTGGTGCCGACATCCAGCATAACCGGTAGTGTATACGCCGGGCTAATGCCGCCGCAGGCGGTATACAACGACAGCTTACCAATCGGAATACCCATGCCTCCAATACCCTGGTCACCTAAGCCCAGAATGCGCTCGCCGTCGGTGACGACAATCACTTTCACTTTTTGCTTAGTAGCATTGCGCAGAATATCGTCCAGCTGATCACGCTCTGAATACGAAATGAACAAGCCGCGTGAGCTGCGGTAAATATCCGAGAATTTCTCACAGGCATCCCCCACGGTCGGGGTGTAGATGATTGGCATCATCTCTTCCAGATGATCCGTTAATAAGCGATAAAACAGGGTTTCATTGTTGTCCTGAATAGCACGCAGGTAAATATGCTTGTTAATGGGCGTTTCAAAGCTCCGGTACTGCATATAAGCACGCTCAGCCTGCTCTTCAATGCTCTCATAGCGAGGCGGCAACAAACCGGTCAGGTTAAACGCGGCACGCTCTTCCTTACTGAACGCACTGCCCTTATTCAGTAGCGGGGTTTCCAACAAATTAGGGCCAGAATAGGGAATATAAAGCGGACGCTGCGTCTGCGGCATAAGTACAAACTCCTGAAAGCCAAAGTAATACGAATATCATAGCAAAACGCGGCTGCGATTCACATGTTTCGCTGGATTGGAATACCGAGGAAAACGCGAGTGCTGAGGTTATCAGTGGGACTTTGGAGGACGCCCGTGAATACATCCCTGTAGGGCTTGGGCAGCGCCATCCATGGCGCTGCACACCTCCAAAGTCCCACTGCTAATCCTTTTGCGCACTCGCTATCTCGCATTTTCATCTGGCACAAATATCTTAGATAGGAAGTTAATCCCAGGGGCAGGCTTTGGTGGCAAAAGGCGATACAGGAAAGAACTCGTGGCTTGAGGAGTGTCGAAGGCCATGGATGGCCTTCGTCAAGCGTTCATGGATGAACTTGCAGCGTCTCCTCAAGCCACGAGTTCTTTTCTCAGCCGAATTGCCGGCGAAGCCTGCCCCTGGGATTAAAGCTTCAGGCCCCAGCGGGTGGCGGTGCGTTTGACGGCGTCGACGTTTTCGGTGGCTATGATGTGCAGTGGTGTGCTTTCAAACTGGGCGCTTAAGTCCAGATGTTGCTTTAACCAGGACAGCATGGCCTCGCCGGAATGGATGGTTTTTGCGCCGTTGAAGTAGTCGGAAATGCTCTCGGCTATCAGCGGAAAGTGCGTACAGCCCAGCAGCACCACATCCGGTTTTTTAAGCTTGCTGAAATAATGCTTAAAAGTTTCCTGCAGTATCGGCCCGTCGTAAAGCTCTTCTTCGACAATAGGCACAAACAACGGTGTAGGCATGGCGTCTACCTGGTTGTAGCCCAACGCTTGTATTTGCTGCTGGTAGGCACCGGAGTTTATGGTCGAGCGCGTAGCAATAACCAGTACCCGGGCGCTGGTATCAATACCCTGCAGTTGCTGCAGTGCCATAACACCTGGCTCCAGCACCCCGTAAACTGGCTTGTTAGAGAACTTCTGCATTTGCTCTAATGCGGTCACACTCACGGTATTACAGGCTACCACCAGGCAGTCTACATCGGCGCCGTTAAAAAACTCCACAGCTTCCAGCGCGTAGCGCGTTACCGTATTGCTGTCCTTGCTACCGTAGGGCACCCGGGCGGTGTCTCCGTAATACAGCAACTCGCTGAAACAACCGCTTTGCTGCAGTGACCGCGCTACTGTTAAACCACCCACACCGCTATCAAAAACTCCAACTTTCATGCTTACTATTTCTCCAGGCTTACTGTTTTAAGACGCAGCGCGTTGGTTATAACAAAGACACTGGACAGCGCCATAGCGCCGGCCGCCAGCATAGGCGACAGCAAAATACCAAAAAACGGATACAGTACGCCGGCAGCGACAGGAATCAGTGCGGTATTATAAGCAAACGCCCAGAATAAATTCTGATGAATATTGCGCATGGTTGCTTCTGACAAGGCGAAGGACTGCTGCACCACGGTCAGATTATCTGACATAAGTACCACATCGGCGGATTCAATCGCCACGTCGGTACCGGTTCCGATAGCAAAACCCACATCAGCAGAGGCCAATGCCGGCGCATCATTAATACCGTCCCCTACAAATATGACTTGACCCCACTCCTTCTTAAGGCGCTTTACGGCATCCACTTTGCCATCGGGTTTAACGTTAGCTACCACTTCGTCAATGCCCAGTTCTTTGGCAATGCGTTTTGCGGTGGACTCGGCGTCACCGGTGACCATTGCCGTTTTCAGGCCGTCATCATGCAAGCGCTTAATTAGCTCTTTGGCGCTGGATTTAATCGGATCATCCTGAGTAAATACAGCCGCCAGCTTACCATCCACTGCCACATAAATGGGTGTGCGGCCACTTTCAGACCAGCTTTTCGCGTCATCAGGTTCGTTATCAAGCGCAATACCGTTGTCCTGCATCAGCTCGCTGGTACCAATATAAAGCGTTTTACCATCAACTTTACCGGTAGCCCCCAAACCTGAAATGGCTTCAAAGCTGTCAGGCTCGCTGACTTTAATGTCCTGCTCTTTGGCGTAGTTGACCAAAGCTTCTGCGGTGGGGTGTTCTGACTTAGCTTCAATCGAAGCGGCTAATGTCAGCACCTCTTTTTCCTCAAAGTCACTCAGGGTAAGCCAGTCGGTAATGGTTGGTTTGCCTTCTGTCAGTGTACCGGTTTTATCAAAAATAACGCCTTTCGACTGCTGCAACGCCTGCAACGCACTGCCCTGACGGAATAGCACGCCCATTTCGGCACCTCGACCGGTCCCCACCATAATAGACGTAGGCGTTGCCAGCCCCATTGCGCAGGGGCAGGCAATAATTAACACAGCCACCGCATTAACCAACGCAAAGGTCAGTGCTGACTCACTGGCGGCAAAGTACCACACCACAAAGGTCAGCAACGCCACCAGCATGACCGCCGGTACAAACCATAATGTAATGCGGTTCACGGTATCCTGAATGGGCAGTTTACTGCCCTGAGCCTGCTCAACCATACGAATGATCTGCGCCAGCACTGTGCCTTCGCCGGTCGCCGTTACCTTAAACCGCAACGTCCCTTTTTCGTTCAGGGTACCGCCGACCACTTTGTCGCCTTTTTCTTTATGCACTGGCTCAGGTTCACCGGTTATCATGGCTTCGTTCACATAACTGTCACCGGAAGACACTTCGCCATCCAGTGCAATACGCTCGCCCGGACGCACTTCAATTTCATCGCCTTTGCCCAGCTCAGCAATATCGACTTCGGTCACCTCACCGTCCCGCACCACACGTGCGGTTTTGCTTTGCAGACTCATCAGTCGCTGAATCGCGTCCGAGGTATGGCTTTTAGCGCGCGCTTCCATAAACCGTCCGGCCAGAATCAGCGTGACAATAACCGCCGAAGCTTCGAAGTAAACGTTCACTGACTCGCTCGGCAGCCACGAAGGAACAATTGTTGCCACGACCGAGTAACCCCAGGCTGCTGTTGCGCCCAGTGCCACCAAGGAGTTCATGTCCGGCGCCCCGCGCAATAGCGCAGGAATACCCAGTTTATAAAAACGCGCACCGGGAACCGCAAGCACCATAGTAGTAAGCACTAACTGTACCCACCAGCTGGTTTGTAAGCCCAGTGAGTTATGCACCCACTCGGAAAATACCGGCACCATATGGTTGCCCATGGCCAGTATAAACACCGGCAGCGTCAACAACGCTGAAAGCCATAACTGGCCTTTTAACGTGCGCATTTCTTTTGCCTGTTGCTCACGCTGTTCGCGCATTTGCTTATCGCGATCAAGCACTTCGTGGGCATCATAGCCCGCACCTTTCACCGCCTTAATCAGATCATTGACAGAAACCTTGTCAGAGTATGTTACTTCGGCACTGTCCGACGCCAGATTCACCGAGGCATCTTCAACACCATCCAGACCATTAAGCGCCTTATCGACACGCCCAACGCAGGACGCACAACTCATACCTTCAATACTTAAACGAACGGAATTACTCATCGCTACCTCCGTCGGCTTCTGCAGGCTTCAGCCACAGCAACAGCCAAAACACGACCAACTGCGCCAGCTCAACATAACGTTGCATGGCACCGCGTACTTCAGCCAGTTCAGGGCTTATCATCAACACAAAACCTAAAGCTATAACCACAGACAACAACACAAACGCAGCGCGCACCGGCCAGGTAGTTCTTGGTGTAAAGGTCAGCAGCAAGGTGCCCAGCGCGAAGCCAAAGTAACTGACTATGCTGATAATATTATGTAACGCCTGAGAGCTGGAGCCATCCGTCGGACAGCCCAGGTCGCAGGGTGCTATAGCCGCACCGAGATAAGCAACCGGATAGAAAAATAGTAACGCCCAGCCTAAATGACTGATGCCTTGCACCCGCAAATGCGGCCGGGCTGTTAACAAAACGCCGAAGGAAATCATCGCCAAAGGAATAAAACCCACCCAGCCAAAAGCGCCCGCCGCGGTGCTGCCGGTGGCATTAATTTCACTGATGTACTGGCTGACATGTGAAAAGTCGTCTTTTACCCAGGTTGCCACCAACTGCAGCCCAACCCAAAACAAGGTCAGAATAATGAGTTGCGGCATCACTGGAGAGCTTTTCGTCGGTGCGTTTTGCATGTAGCCTCCTCGGCTGTATTAATGTGATAATCTTTCACTACAGTGTAAACCAAGATGGGAACAGATTGTGAATATTCAAGTGCTTGGCTGCAGCGGCGGACTCAGCGGCGACAACAAAGGAGGTTCAACCTGTATTCAGCTCAATCATAACATTGTGATTGACGCAGGCACCGGCCTGAATCAACTCAGCCTGGCACAAATGCACCAAGTTCGGCATGTGTTTTTAACCCATTCACACATGGACCACATAGCGGCGCTCCCTACCTTTTTAAGTAACCAGTACGGAAGTGAGCACTTACCCGTCACCGTATACGCACAGGCTCATACCCTGGAGAAGCTGAAGAATAACATTTTTAATGGCGATATCTGGCCTGAACTCAGCAGCATGACCGAAGGACCGGAGCCGATACTAACGTTTAAAGAAATTCACCCGGGTGAATGCATAGAGCTTGAAGGTATGGAAATTAAAGCCTTTGCCGTCGAGCATAGCGTGCCGACAGTGGGGTACAGCGTCAAAAGTCAGGGCAAACACTTTGTCTTCCCTGCCGATACCATAGCCGGCAAGCAACTGACCGAGCAGCTTAACCGCTTAGGCCATATTGATACTCTCATGCTGGAATGCGCTTTCCCCGACGAATTACTCCAGGTTGCAGAAAAAACCAAACACATGACCCCGGGCTTGCTAGAAAGCACCCTGAAAAGCTTAGAGCAACAACCCGCTGAGCTTTGGGTAACTCACCTGAAACCCAGCTACGAAATTGCCCTGCGCAAAACCTTAGCAACCAACCCACCGCATAAAAATACAGTGGTGTTGTAACCTGAGCTATGGGATATCGTTCCTGACGTAAACATCAGGCTACACGTCGCGAATCAGATGTTCACATCAGGTGAGATACCATGGATAGCGAACGCCCTAACGGTTGCAGGGACTATTGAGGAGGTGTGCAGCGCGAGCTGCAAGAGACATCAAACCCGTGGGCTTTCTGCTGTAGGAGTGTCGAAGGCCATGGATGGCCTTCGTCAAGCGTTCAGGGATGAACTTGCAGCGTCTCCGTAAGCAGAAAGCCCACGGGGTAGCCGAATTGCAGTTCGCGCCGCCCAGCTACCCGAGGTGCTTACGGGCGTTGCGGAACATGCGCATCCACGGGCTGTCTTCGCCCCACTCATCCGGGTGCCAGCTGTTGGCTACGGTACGGAACACACGCTCAGGGTGTGGCATCATTGCCGTCACACGGCCATCGTCACTGGTTACTGCGGTAATGCCGTTGGGTGAACCATTCGGGTTAGCCGGATACTGCTTAGCCACTTCACCCCAGTTATCAATATAACGCAACGCAACCTGACCACTTTGCTCTAACTGCGACTGTTGCTGAGGGTTAGCAAATTCAGCACGGCCTTCACCATGAGACACCGCAATTGGCATACGCGATCCTGCCATGTCACCTAAGAAAACCGACTGAGACTCCTGCACTTCCACCAGGCTAAAGCGTGCTTCAAAACGCTCGCTGCGGTTCGTCACAAAACGAGGCCAGTGCTCGGTTCCCGGAATGAGCTGCTTCAGCGTGGATAACATCTGACAGCCGTTACACACACCCAGTGCCAGCGTGTCATTACGATTAAAGAAAGCTTCAAACTGCTCACGAGCACGGTCGTTAAATAAAATAGACTTAGCCCAGCCCTCACCGGCACCTAAAACGTCGCCGTAAGAGAAGCCGCCGCAAGCAGCCAATGCCTGCATATCTTCTAACGACACACGACCCGCTAAAATGTCACTCATGTGAACATCGACCGCTTCAAAACCGGCACGGTCAAAGGCAGCTGCCATTTCGTAATGCGAGTTCACACCCTGCTCACGCAGAATTGCTACTTTAGGCGCCACACCTTTGGCAATATAAGGCGCCGCGATGTCTTCAGACGGGTCAAAGGTTAAATCGGCCTGTAAACCCGGGTTGTCGGCACGCTGTTTCAGGCGAAACTCTTCATCAGCACACACCGGGTTGTCGCGTAAACGCTGCATATGATGCGTGGTTTCGGCCCACACCGTACGCCAGTGTGTACGGCTCTGCGCCAGAACATCATTCCCATTACGGGTAAAAACAATGGCGTCTTCATGTGTTGGCTCACCAATGCGTTTAACACAGTCGCCTAAGCCAGCCTCGCTGTAAGCTTCCATCACTTGCTGATACTGCTCGTCGCTGACCTGAATAACAGCGCCCAGCTCTTCATTAAACAGAACCGCTAAATTGTCTTCGCCTAACTCGTCCAGTGCCACTTTCGCACCGCAGTTTCCGGCAAACGCCATTTCCGCTACGGTGGTGAACAGTCCGCCGTCTGAACGGTCATGGTAGGCCAGTAAACGCCCTTCGGTGACCAACTGCTGTGTGGTGTTAAAGAAGGTTTTAAAGGCTTCAGTGTCGTCTAAGTCTGGCGTGTGTTGTCCCAACTGCTGATACACTTGCGCCAGTGCAGAGCCGCCTAGCCGGTTCTGACCTTTACCTAAATCAATTAATATCAGATGCGACTGGCCTTTGTCGGTACGCAATTGCGGCGTTAAGGTTGCGCGAATGTCATTCACCCGGCCAAACGCCGTAATCACCAAACTCATTGGCGCAGTCACGGCTTTGTCTTCGCCGTCTTCCTGCCACTGAGTTTTCATCGACATGGAGTCTTTACCCACCGGGATGGTAATACCCAGTTCCGGACACAGCTCTTCACCTACCGCTTTAACAGCCTCGTACAAGCCGGCGTCTTCGCCCGGGTGACCAGCTGCGCACATCCAGTTAGCCGATAATTTAATGCGTTTTAAATCGCCAATGTCCGCAGCGGCAATATTAGTCAGAGATTCAGCTACCGCCATACGGGCCGAAGCGCCAAAGTTCAGTAATGCCAGCGGCGTACGCTCGCCCATGGCCATTGCTTCACCGTGGTAGCTGTCATAACTGGACGCGGTTACCGCAACATCAGCCACCGGTATCTGCCACGGACCAACCATTTGGTCTCTGGCAACCAAACCGGTAACACTGCGGTCACCAATGGTAATTAAGAAGGTTTTCTCAGCAATAGCCGGTAAGCGCAATAAACGATCAGCGGCGTCATTCAAGTCAGCCGCTTCCAGATGCAATGGCGTACCTTCGGCCTGCAAGCGGGCCACGTCGCGGTGCATCTTCGGCGGCTTGCCTAACAATACGTCCAGTGACAAATCAATCGGCTGATTCGAGAACTTGGCATCGTTCAGTAAAATAGTGAGCTCTTCAGTCGCTTCACCAATAACCGCGTATTCTGCACGCTCGCGCTCACACAAAGCTTCAAAACGCGCCATATTCTCCGGTGCAATAGCAATAACGTAACGTTCCTGCGACTCGTTGCACCAAATTTCCAGCGGTGTCATGCCGGGCTCATCGTTTGGTATTTCGCGCAGTTCAAAGCGACCACCACGACCACCATCACTAACCAGTTCCGGCATGGCATTCGACAGGCCACCAGCGCCTACGTCGTGAATAAAGGCAATAGGGTTATCGGCTCCTAGCTGCCAGCAACGGTCAATCACTTCCTGACAGCGGCGTTCCATTTCCGGGTTTTCACGCTGTACTGAAGCAAAATCTAAATCTTCTGTCGACTCACCCGACGCCATAGAAGACGCCGCGCCGCCACCTAAACCAATGTTCATTGCCGGGCCACCTAGTACAACCAGCTTAGCGCCAACCGGAATATCACCTTTTTGTACATGGGCTTCACGAATATTGCCTAAACCACCGGCAATCATAATTGGCTTATGGTAACCACGGGTCTCGCGCCCATTGTGGCTGTCGACCGTTTGCTCGTAAGTACGGAAGTAGCCGGTCAGCGCGGGACGACCAAATTCATTGTTAAAGGCTGCGCCGCCTAATGGACCTTCCAGCATAATATCCAGCGCCGAAACAATACGCGCTGGTTTGCCGTAGTTTTCTTCCCACGGCTGCTTAAAGCCAGGAATATTCAGGTTAGAAACGCTGAAGCCCACCAGGCCAGCTTTAGGTTTAGAACCAACACCAGTAGCGCCTTCATCGCGAATTTCACCGCCGGAGCCGGTTGCAGCACCCGGGTAAGGAGAAATAGCCGTTGGGTGGTTATGCGTTTCCACCTTCATCAGAATATGCACCGGCTCGTGGCTGTAACCATAACTCATGCTGTCCGGCTGCGGATAAAAGCGCCCGGCTTCATGGCCTTCCATAACAGCAGCGTTGTCTTTGTAGGCCGACAACACGTAGTCCGGTGTGGTTTCAAAGGTGTTTTTAATCATTTTGAACAGCGACTTAGGCTGTTCCGCGCCGTCTATGGTCCAGTCGGCGTTAAAAATCTTGTGGCGACAGTGCTCAGAGTTTGCCTGGGCAAACATATAAAGCTCAATGTCGTTCGGGTTGCGATCCAGTTTGCGGAAATTTTCTACCAGATAATCAATTTCGTCATCGGCCAGTGCCAGACCTAAGCTGATATTTGCCTGTGCCAGAGCTTCACGGCCGCCTGCCAGAATATCCACCGAAGACAATGGCTGCGGTTCCTGCGAGCGGAATAGCTGCTGCGCGTCGTTCATATCGTACAAGACACTTTCGGTCATACGATCATGCAACAGTAACGCCGCTTGCTTCAGCTCTTCAGCCGACAAGTCACCCTGTAGATAGAAAGCCACACCACGCTCAACACGATGAATACTTTTCAAGCCACAGTTGTGGGCAATGTCAGTGGCCTTTGAAGCCCAGGGAGAAATAGTACCAATGCGGGGAGTAACCAATACCAGAGCACCTTGAGGCTCGTGTGCCGGCATTTCAGGGCCGTACTTCAGTAACTGAACCAATACGGAACGGTGTTCGTCGCTCAGTTCATTGTGCAAATCAACAAAGTGCTGATACTCGGCATAAAGCTCTTTGACAGGAATTCCTGCCTGTTTCAGTTGTTCAAGTTGCTTCGTTGTTTTGAAGGCTGATAAGGCAGGTGCACCGCGGTAGATTTCCACAAGCAAGGTCTCCAAAGCTGGGCGATTTTTGCTGGCAGATTATACAGTAGCCTGACATTTATGTCAGGTGGAATATCGAACCTGACGTAAACGCCTGGCTACTCGACTTTGGCTGTACCTTCGCGATTCACTATGCGAAACCACTTTTCGCGTCTATCGATGATACGTTGTCTGCGCTTACGGATAACAGCGCGACGGCGGGAATTATTTTCACGTCTGAGGCGGTTGGCTCGCATAGACTTTGGCCTTTATTGCGTTGAAAGACCTGTTCAGCTTACCTTGCCGCCTCAGTTTTATGCAATGATTTTATGCAGGCTTATCGGCTTAATTTGCGTAACTCAACTGAATGTGGAAAGATCAGCCGCCTATCAGCAAAAGGACCTGTTATGAATGAACTCCAATCCGACGTTTGGTACATAGTAAGAACCAAGCCAAAGCAGGAAGAGCGCGCCATTTTAAACTTAGAAAACCAGGGGTTTGAGGTGTTTGCGCCGGAGTTAACAGTGAAGAAAGTGCGCAGAGGTGTGCGTACATCGGTGGTTGAGCGTATGTTTCCGGGCTATGTCTTTGTGAAACCCGATGACATTATCGAGCAATTTTACAAACTTCGCAGTACCTATGGTGTCGCCGGAGTATTACGTTTTGGCGATAACATTCCAAAAGTCCCTCAAAGCTGGATAGACCAAATGCGGGGCGTGGATCAACTAACCGACGAACAAGCCCCTCAAGTGGGTGACACAGTCGAAATTCAGCAAGGCCCCTTCCGTGGGTTCCTTGCCAAAATTGTCAAACTGGATGGTGAATCACGCTGCTTTGTTATGCTGGAATGGATGCAAAAAGAAGTGAAAGCTAACTTCAGTTACAAAGAGCTGCAATTCCAATAAAATCAGGCTACGCGTTTGCGTAGCCCCAGAGCGATAAGCCCCAATAAAACCAACCAGCCGGCGTGTCCGCCGCTACTGCTTTCTGACGGCGCTGCACTTACCGTGAAGTTAACGCTGTCACTCTCGCTGTTACCTTCGGTGTCGCTTGCACTCAGTCGATATTGATATTGACCGGCAGACAAGCTTCCAACAGACGCCGTAACCGTATCGCCGGATAGGCTGACATTAGAAACTTCAGTTTCGCTGCCATCGCCATTTACCCGGACAATCTCAATGCTGGATGTGTCCAGATTCTCGTCCTCGTCAGTTACAGTAGCGGTTAACGTCACTGTCTGACCCTCTACAGTATTGCTGGCACGGAAACCGCTAATACCTGGAGCTATTGCTCTTGGCTCAACAGTTAGTGAGACCGTTACACTTTCGCTGCCGTCACTAAAGTCAACACGCAGTGGTACGGATAACGCATCATCTACCATCGGTGTATCGCCCGACAGCTGAATTCGACGCTCACCTTCAACTTCAGGGTCAACTTCCGTAGCGCTAAAGTTTGAAATGAAGCCTTCCGGTTCTTCCACGCTGATAACAACGTCGTTAGGGACATTATAAACACTCACCGCAGAATTCACGGCTAACAGTTCGCCAATGCTTTCTCCCTGACTAACAAATACCTGTGCAGATCCGCCAAGCGTGCTGGATGGATCTATCCAAACCCCAGTAGAAACAGAGAAATCAGGTGCATCGGTATTAACCACTTTCAAAGGCAGGTGATACGGATTATGCACATTGTCTTTGTCTAACCCTGCGCTAATATCAGCAAGCGACTGTTTTAACGTTATGGTCATAATTCTGACGCTACTATCACCAATCACTTCCCAACTGAACCACTCAGCCGCATTGTCGATACCAACTTGTTGACTAACATCTGTGCCGCTGGCTGTCACGGGCAGAGCCAGCTGAATTGACTCATTTGCGGTTTCTGGGTCGGACAAATTAACGGCGATAACAGCTTCATCACCTGCCTCTGCAAGGCTTAACACATTTTCATCAACTAATAAGTAATCTGCCGAGGCATCCGTATAGTCGCCGCTAAAACTCGCGTTACTCACAAAGCGCCAACGTGCCGCATTAGCGTTAACTTCTTCAACGGCAATAACACAAATGCTGTCAGGAAGAGAGCTCGCCGCGTAGCTAACGGTATTATCGGAAACACCTGCGTCATCTAACAACGCTTGTTGTGATATACCGGTATACCCTTCACAAGCTCCGGCGCCAATAACGTACTTATCAGAGCCCTCAACGCGCGGCCAACTGAACGTCAGAGAGTCATTCCCAATGCGTTCAACTTGCATACTGTCAATATTGGTGCGTGAACTGTTATTTGCCCAAATAATACTGCTGCGCTGAGCCGCCAGACTAGCATCGGCTGCATCAATTTCAGAAGCCGCTTTACCCAGTGGCACACCATAGTTTCCATCAACTAAGTCCGGACTTGAGTAGGCAGCTTCACTGACACACTCACCTTCACTGAATTCGCTACGACACACAGAACCATAAGACATGGTCGTATAAAAACGTCCCTGCCCGTCGATAAAGCCATAAGGAATATGAAAGTCTTCCTGGTCACCTTCGCCACCGCTGGAGTTATCAGCTAATGTATAACGATCGTGACGCAGGCCAAAGTTATGACCCACTTCGTGCGCTACCGTACCCGATCCCATACAGCTTAAAGCCGTATAACCGGCATTGGCACCACCGCTGACAAAGCTCACCCGGTTGTTACTGGTACTAAAGTCAGAAGCTCTAAATGCAATTCCGCATACGTCCGGGTTATCAGCCCCGATAAAATGCACCACATCGGCTTTATAGCGGTCTATTAAACGAAGCATTCTTTGGTCGTCGATAAGCTCATCCAATAAGGGATCCGGGTTTTCATTAGGAAAGTCTGTGGTGCTTTCGGGACGAAACGGCTCCATTCCGGCAACAGCCATGGTTACCGGAACACCAGAGCGTTGAAATATACTATTGCTGGCGTCTACCGCACTTTGAATAGCCAGTTCCAAATCGTAATCGTTCTCTTCGGCATAACTGACTAAACGGTCGTCATACACAAACAACACATCGAGTGAGTCATCAAACTCTTGTACATCCTCTGGCGGTGCAGGTGAAAGATCAACGGAGTACGATTTTGGGGGGACAGATAAAGCTTGGGCATTGAGATTCAGCGTACCCTGAGGCTCCGTGAACCGGCGCTTAGGCTCAGCCGGCGGCAGGTTCGTGTTCTCTGTAACAGTTTTACCATCCACTCGGCGAATACTGACAGAGCCGAGTTGCGGATGGGTAATTGAGATAAGCTGATTATCACCACGTTGATGTAAAAAGCCTAAATGCTGAGTGTCACCCGATGCGTTCTCAAAGGTCAGCCGATAGCTGTTAGCGGACGACAAACGCTCGGCAAGCGTCGCTTCTATAATCTGGTTCTCTACAGACAGTTCAATACTGTCACCCAAACTTTGAGCGGCGGCAAACATCGGTGTTAGTGCCACTACTGCCGCAGCTATTGTCTTCTTGTTCATCTATTTTCGTTCCTATACGTTTACTGCTTTCCTGACGTGAGGATCTCACCTGACATGAATGTCAGGGTACATCACAGGGCATCAGGCTAAAGCCGTCCTTGCTCATCAAGATATTTTAGTGTGTCGTAAAAACGACGAATGTTTCCAACATAAGTTACCGGCTCATCGCCACGCGCAAAGCCATAGCGGGTATGACGGTAAAATTGTTTTTGCCGAAGCAGGGGTAAACGCTTCTTCACATCAACCCACCGGTCCGGGTTGCCCCCCTGACGCTCCGTTATTATCCGTGCATCTTCTAAATGCCCGAAGCCTATATTATAGGCAGCTAATGCGAACCATGTCCTGTCCGGTTGCGGAATTCTTGCCGGAACCCGGTTCAGCATGCGCTCCAAATAACGGGCACCACCGCGAATGCTCTGCTCTGCGTTCAAACGGCTCTTAACTCCCATAGCCTTGGCGGTAGGCAGGGTTAGCATCATCATGCCCCTAACGCCGGTGGGCGATACGGCACGCGGGTTCCATAATGACTCCTGATAAGAAATTGCCGCCAGCAAGCGCCAGTCAAGCGAACCAGAATGTTCTTTAAAGGTTTCCTGGTAAATCGGTAATATTTTATCTACCGCCTCAATAAATAAGCTGGTGGTCACATAATTAAATTGTTTTACGTGGCCAAAGTGCTGCTCTTTAATGTGCGCCAGCCGACCGCTTGCACGAATTTCGCCAAAATATTCCACCACGGCAGAAAACAACGAATCATCGTCGCCCTGCGGCAGAGCCCAGGCAATGTCCTGATCATGCTTTACGGTAAAGGCCACGCTTAAATCCGGATGGAAACGCCGCTGAATATCCAGCGCCGTACTGTCGGTTATGGTGTAGTCAATCTCTTCATTAATCACCATTTGCAGCAACTCTACCGCATCATGGTCACGAGTTGCGCGCCAGTTCAGGGTAGGAATGCTGTCGCCTAAACTTTTCAAAAACTCGTGGTGTGAACTGCCTTCCACCACCACAATTTCGCCATCGGTAATTTGCTGCAAGTCCCGTGGACGCTGCCGCGAGCCCTGCTTAAACACCACTTTCTGGCTAATCACATCGTACGGAGGGCCAAAACGAAACAGCCGCGCCCGTGTTGAGGTGCGGTCAATCCCGGCAGCGACAATATCAATTTCCCCCCGGCGCAGCATAGTGAAGAGATCATTCACATCAAACCGCGGCACCATTTCCAACTCAACACCTAAGCGATCAGCAAAGCGTTTCGCCAGGTCGTATTCAAAACCTTGCTCACGGTCATGGTCAAAATAATAGCTGGTGGGGTTCATTAAGGTTCCCACCCGCAATACCTGACGTTCCTTAACAACGGTCATGGCATCGGGGCGGGTTTGAGGACTGCAGGCCGTTACTAAGCTAACGGCAAGCAGCAATAAAACAAACAGCGATACTGCAGACTTCGGCATATTAGAGTGATTCCAGCGCCCAATTCACATAAAGCTCAGTACCGGTTTTCAGTGCGTCTTCGTCGGCATAGAAGTGCGGCGAATGGTTACTGGGCTCGTTGGCCATATCACGCTCCGGAGGCGTTACACCTAAGAATACAAACATGCCCGGTACTTCCAGTGCATAATAAGAAAAGTCTTCCGCGCCGGTTACTAACGGCACTTCCTGCACTTTATCGGCACCGGCAACCGCTTTAGTCACTGGCAGCATCTGCTCAACTAAGTCTGCGTCGTTGCTGGTTACCGGGTAACCCAGGTCAACATGCACATGGGCCTCAGCACCATTAGCTTCTGCGGTTTTTTCTGCAGTCAACTTCAGTTTATCGTGAATATCCGAACGAATATCCATGTCAAAGTTGCGGATAGTACCAATTAGGGTGACTTCATCGGGAATGATGTTGTTACGCACACCACCTTCAACAATACCAAAGGACAATACCGCCGGTGCCTTAGTAATATTGGTCTGACGACTAATAATAGTTTGTGCGTTATTAATAATTTGCGCTGAAGTCACAATAGGATCCACACCGCCCCAGGGGGTTGAACCATGTGTCTGCTTACCTTTGACTTTAATTTCAAACTGGTCAGAAGAAGCCATCAACGGGCCTTTACGATAACCCACATGCCCTGTCGGGAAGCCTGCCCAAACATGAATACCAAACACTTTTTCCGGCTTGTTGTCGGCAAACAAACCTTCTTCCAGCATCAGTTCAGCACCGCCCTCTTCACCTTCAGGCGCACCTTCTTCTGCCGGCTGGAAAATAAACATCACATTACCGGCTAACTCGTCTTTCATTTCAGTCAGCTTTTCAGCCGCGCCCATTAACATAGCTACGTGAGTATCGTGTCCGCAGGCGTGCATAACACCCACTTCGTTACCGCGATACTCAGACTTTACCGTCGACTTAAACGGCACGTCGGTTTGTTCAGTGACCGGCAGTGCATCCATATCAGCGCGCAGCGCAATGGTAGGGCCGGGTTTGCCGCCTTTAAGCAGGCCCACAACTCCGGTATGCGCCACACCGGTTTCCACTTCCATGCCCAGAGAACGTAAATGCTCAGCCACCATTTTTGCGGTTTCGAACTCACGGTTACTCAGTTCAGGGTTAGCATGAATATGGCGACGCCATTCAATAACCTGAGCTTCTAAATCACTGCTGACTTTTACCGGCGACTGTTGCGCCGCCGCTTGTGCGCTAAAACCAAAGCTGCTGGCCAGCATTAAGCTAATAACGAGCTTTTTCATTATTCTCTCCTGCATAGGTGCGGATTGTTGTTCTGGTACTGGGTAATATCCTGCGCTAAAATCGCCGCCATGACAACCGATGAAATCTACATGCAGCGAGCATTAGAGCTTGCTGAACAAGCGCAAAAAGCCGACGAAGTGCCCGTTGGCGCGGTGTTGGTCATGGACGGAAAAATTGTTGGCGAAGGTTACAATCAGGTAATTTCTTTGTCCGACCCTTCTGCCCATGCCGAAGCTCAGGCTATTCGCGCAGCAGGTCAGGCTATCGATAACTATCGGTTGGTCAACTCTACGCTGTACGTCACTTTAGAGCCCTGCGCCATGTGTGCCGGTCTGATAACCCATGCCCGTGTTAAGCGTTTAGTCTTTGGCGCCACCGACCCTCGTACCGGCGCTACCGGCACCGCCATTGATGTCATTAATCACGCATCGATGAACCACAAAGTTGAGGTTCAAAGCGGCGTACTGGCAGAAGAATGCGGCGATATTTTACGACGATTTTTCCGCGCCCGCCGCAAGTCTGCCAAAGTTAACCCTAAATAAGCATACCCGTTATTGCATAAGCTACGGTTGCGCCTAACCCGGCCAACAACGCATAAGGCAACTGCGTACGAACATGGTCAATATGCTCAACGCCCGACGCCATGGACGCAATAATGGTGGTATCTGAAATGGGCGACGCATGGTCACCAAAAATTCCGCCGGAAATTGCCGCCGCAATAAAAGGTGCAGCCGGTAAGCCCAGTGTCATTGCCAGCGGAATAGCCAGTGGCAGCATGATGGCAAAGGTGCCCCAGCTGGAGCCAATAGAAAACCCGGTAATAGCGGACAAGACAAAAATCAGCGGCAGCAGCATCCATAATTGCACGGAACCGTCCAGCGCAGCAGCCAGAAACTCGCCGGTACCTAAGTCACGGGTTAAACCACCCAGCGCAATCGATAACCACAAAATAACCGCCAACGGCAGAATATTCCACGCCCCTTTTAACAGGTAGCGGCCAACATCCATCAGGTTAACCGGTTGCGTCATTAACGTACCCGCCACCGCAAGGCCCAATGCCACATATATAGCAATGAACACACTTAAGGTGCCGTTACCGTCCACCAATACACCGTTTCCGGTTATCAGCAGCATGACAGGTACCATCACCACTAAAGAGATCAGGCTGGTCATCACCACCGCGGTGCCTTTACCAAAGCTGGCCTCTTCATCGGGCCCGTCGCCCCAGGTGTTTTGTGATACCTGATCAGGCACCGCATTCTTCTCAAACGCTTTCATTGGGCCAATATTCCAGTCGAACAAAGCCACAAACAACGCCAGCAATACCGCAAAAATGGCATAAAAGTTAAAGGCTATAGACTGAATGAACACCAGTAGCGGTTGTTCAACACCCTGGTTAGAAATTAGCGTTAAATTAAACGCCCCCCAGGCATTCAAAGGAATAAGAATACAAATGGCCGCACAGGTTGAATCCACAATATACGCCAGCTTTTCACGCGCTATGCCCAGACGGTCATAAATAGGTCGTGAGGTTGTGCCTGAGATCATAATAGTGACGTTAGACTCAATAAAAACAATAACGCCCAAAACCCAGGTCATTAAGCGCGCCCGGCGTTTGCTTTCAATCCACTGTTTACGCTCTAGCTTTAATACGAACTGTTTAAAGGTGCCGCCGTTTTCCAGCACCCCGAATAAAGCACCAATGCCCAGCGTAAAAAACCACACCAGCATATTACTGGGGTCAACAAGGGTGTCCCAGGTACTGTTCAGCGTGCCGTAGGCGATATTCTCCGGAGCCGGCCAGAACAACAGAATATTGGCCAGAATAATGCCGCCAATAAGCGCCAGCAGAACTTTTCGGGTAACAATGGCAAATACAATTGCCAGCAAGGAAGGTAAAAGACTGGTCCAGCTCAGTTCCATTGGGTCAGCTAATTAGTGTTTGATAAAGGGAGATTAAAATAATAAACCGCCGCGGGCAATACCAGCGGCGGTTTATTCATTCGGCGTGAAACAATCAGAACTTGTATTCTACGCCTAAACGTACAGACCAAAGCGAAGGCGCACCGGCGCGAGACTGAACATTGCTAATGTCCCGGAACGAATTGTACTGATACTGACCGGCGTCGTTAATTTCGACGTCAGCCACAGTCACTGCACGAGGGAAGCTCGCTTCGTAAAGCACGCCCCAGTCATCGTTCAGCATGTTACCTAAGTTTTCAATGACGAAGAACGCGGACGCTTTGTGGTCATCCATAAAGCCCGGAAGCTCCTGCTCAATGCGCAAATCAACTTTGGTCCACCATTTGCTGTTGAACTCGTTACGCGGCGCAATACCACCAGCGTACTTGCTCAAACCCGACTCTTCCAGAAAGTCGAAGAATGCTCCGGTCTCAAATGGGTTACCGTCGCCGTCAGTACCAATCGCAAAGTTTGGATCGTCCAGACCCGTCGGTACGTACAGCAAGCTACGGCCCTGGTACGCCACTTCACCAAAAGGACCATCGCTCATTGTGTAAGAGAACGGACGGCCTTTGTTGCGCGTACCAAATAAGGTCACCACAGTGTTGTAACCATCGAAGAACTCTCTGGTGTAGTTCGCTTTAAAGGTAAAGCGATGCGGGATCTCGTAGTTAGAAGTTGCAACACCCGGATTCTGAGCGTTTGCCGTTGCCAGGTTCGTGTAGTTAGAGAACGACACCGAACTGGTCATTGGGTTAACGTCTTCCGCCTTGTTATAGGCGTAACCGAAGGTCCAGTCCAGACCAAAGTCATGCGACTTACTTAACGCCAGTGAAACCGTGGTTTGTGAACCAGAATCGCCGTCAACATTCGTCAACAGAAAGTCGTCGCCCTGGTCACGCCCGTCAGTAGACATCTCATCAAAAATTGGACGTCCATCCGGCGCCGTATCAACCTGCTCCAAGCCCAGATTATAAATAATCGCCGCATCTTTCTTATCAGTGTATAAGAAGTCCGCCATCAAAATGTAGTCATCCGGCAGGGTGTAAGTTGCGCCTAATGCGTACTTCCACTCTTTCGGTAGGTCGAAGTTAGGATCCATTGTGTTAATCGGGCCCTGACCGCTGGCGTTAGCCACTTCGTCGTACATTTCCTGAGGAATGTCAAAAATTGGGTTGCCGTCGCCAGTATGCGGCACACCAAATAATGACTCCCCGGAGAAATCGCGGAAGGCCTGGTACTGAGTCACGCCATTATTCGAGTAGTTGTTCGAGATCCACACATTGGGGTTACCACCGGAGTACAAACCAACACCACCGCGGACTTCTAAGTCAGGGTTAACAAACCAGTTAAAACC
Organism: Idiomarina sp. ST10R2A5; assembly: GCF_051842325.1. Classification (NCBI taxonomy): domain Bacteria; kingdom Pseudomonadati; phylum Pseudomonadota; class Gammaproteobacteria; order Alteromonadales; family Idiomarinaceae; genus Idiomarina; species Idiomarina sp. ST10R2A5. Next base: position 158,454 of record NZ_JBNIEX010000002.1, read on the forward strand.
AAAGCGTGGTTGCAGTAAGTCCTGACCGTCCATGTTTTGCTGGTTAGAGAACCCGTAAAGTTCCTGAGTTAACGGGTTGTTCACCGGGTAGTCATCACTAGTATACCAGTCGTAACGCAAACCGTAGGTGAAGGTAATATCCATTGATGCGTAGTAATATTCGTCCTGAACGTATGCCGTGTTAACCGCGTAAGCGAATTCAGCAGCAGCATCCTGAGGGTTGTTGGTACCCGCGGCACTTTCATAGATAGCCGCGTACGGTGTGCCGGCTTCAAAGTCGTCGATAGAACCGAAGCGATATTCGCCCTCAGCTTCCTGTACAAAAAGGTTAAACACGTCGTACTCTTCCCGCTCAATACCGGCAGAAATAACGTGGTCACCCAGCAAGTAGGTGCCTTTCAATTTAAAGAAAGTGGTGTCGTATTTCAGTTTGTTGGCATGGCGAGAGTCATCCGCACCTAAATACACCGTTGCGTCGTTAACACCAATCTGAACTTCACCAAAGTCGGTACCACCCAGGGGGCTCACCCGAGCGTCCAGCTCAGAATAACCCACACGCGTTTCAGTCGAGAAGTTATCACTCCAGTCGGAATATAACTCACCAACATAAGAGGTAAACTTAGAGCCACGCTCGTAGAAGTGGTTAGAGAATTCAAGTTCGTCTGAATCGCCGTCAGACTCTGCAATAGAGTAGCCATCGTTGTAGTTGTAAGTTAATGACGCACGGTGAGCATCGCTAATGTACCAGTCCAACTTGGCCAGGAATTTTTCGTCTTCTACCGGTAAGCTCGCCGGGAACCCGCCCGGGTTATAGCCGTAAACATTCTGTGCAATATTAGCGATACGCTCAACGTCGGCCTGAGTCACACCGGCAACTTCGGTCGCTGCACCAGAACCTTCCGGACCGCGATCAAAAGTGTCAGAGCCTTCCAGTTTCTCGTAAGAAGTAAAGAAGAACAGTTTATCTTCAATGAAAGCACCACCAACATTAAAGCCATAGCGCTTCTCGCTGAAGTCGCCAATATTAATGGTGTCGCCTTCTAACTCGTCGCCCTGCAAAGAGTCGTTGGTGTAATCGTAGAACACACCACCGAACATTTCGTTGTCACCGGTTTTGGTCACAGCATTAATGTTACAGGCGGTAAAGCCGCCGTATTGCACATCAAATGGTGCAAACTCAACCGCTACCTGCTCAATCGAGTCGTAAGAAAAAGGCATACGCTCAGTTGGGTAGCCACTGCTGTTCAGACCGAAGTTGTCGTTCATACGGACGCCATCAACCGTCAGACTGTTAAAACGTGGGTTAGCACCACCACACTGAATGTCGCCGGCATTGGTTTCGTTAATGTAAATACGTGGGTCAATGCGCACCACATCTTTTAAGTCACGGTTTGCAGCCGGTGCATTTTCCAAATCTTCTAGATTGAAGTTCGCGGCCGGACTGTTACTGCCATACAAAGCGTTACTGGTCATAGAGCCGGTTACACTTAAACGCTCCATGTCCGCCTGGCGCTCCAGCATCACGTTCACATTTTGTGAATCGCCTAAAGTTAGATAAACATCTTCGACAACCTGGGTGCGCCCTTCAGGGCCTTCAACCACCAAAGTGTATGGCCCGCCAACCGGCAAACCACGTGAAGAGAATGTCCCCTGCTCGTTAGAGCGTAAGGTTTTGACACTACCAGTACGCTCATCACGTAACTGGATGGTTGCATTTGAAACCACCTGCCCTGACTCAGTGGTAACAACACCGCGCAAGCTTGAAGAGGTTTCCTGCGCCACGGCTGAACCTGCTAACCCCATTGCTATGGCGGCAGCTACAGCAGTGCGCTTAAAAGTCGTGTTAAACATAGTTTTGTTCTTCCCGGTTTTGTTTTGGTTTTACTACAAATAAGGGTATAGCTTATTTGTGACAACTCTGTGAACTTTGCTCAAAAAAAAGCCGCACTTAAGGTGCGGCTTTCGTTATTCTTTAGCTGTTTCACTCAAAGCGAAATTAGAAGGTGTATTTAACACCCAGCTTCAGGCGCCAGGTAGACTCTTCAGCTTCGAAGATACTCCAGTCGTTATAACCAAAGAATGACTCGGCATACATGTAACGACCCTGGTCATCAAGACCGGCAAAGTCTACAACCGACTGGTTAGTGTACTGCTGACGCAATACTTCACCTTTTGAACTGTCGATAAGGTTCAACAGGTTATTAACGGTAATGTAGAAAATACCTTTATGGTCTTCTGCGAAGCCAGGTACTTCTTGCTGGAACTGGAAGTCCAGGTTGGTAACCCAAGGTGAACGACCTGTACCTTTCGGTGCAAAGCCACCTGCGTACTGTTCTAAACCAGCGTCACGGAAGTAAGCCATGGCTTCTTCGTACGACAACGGGCTTTCAGGGCTGAATGCAGGGTCATCCGCGCCAGTCGGGATGTATGGCAGGTAAGAACCACCACCCTGGAAGTATGGCTGATCACCGAAGTCACCATCGTTATACATACCCATGGTGTAACTGAACGCAGTACCTGAGCGACGGTTGAAGAATAAGTTAAACTTAGACGCGTAACCGCTAACAAATTCAGTGCTGTAACCTAATGCAATTTTCAGGCTGTGCTCAACCTGATAGTCAGCAGTGCCAAGCAATGCCTGGTTACGGTCACGAACAATGTTGTACTGGTAGTTTGAAGTCGCAGTAGACGACGTACCCGGGTTACCTTCTTCGATGTCCTGGAAGGTGTAAGCAGCGTATGCGTTAAAGCCGCTATCCCAGGCTTTAGACAATGAAGTTGTTAACAACCATGCTTTACCGGTTTTGTCTTCGTTAGTCAGCTGCAGGTCATAGTGGCCACTTGGTGCAGTTGGGTCACACGGCTCATAAATGTTGATGCCTGCTGCAGTTTCATCAGCAACACAGCGTGAGATATCAATCCACTGGCTGTTGTCTGTCATCCACTTACGAGTAACTTCAGCAGTTGCCTGGAAGTTATCACCAACACTAGGAATGTCGAAACGGTAGTCAACACCTACACGAGCAATCCAGTCAGACGGAATGTCGTAGTTAGGATCGATGCTGTTAGTGTCACCGTCACCGGCTTCCATGCTGTCCAATACCGCTTGCGGAATTTGTGCAGGGTTTTGGTTTTCCAGGTACTGATCTTCTGATACCTGATCACGGTCAAACTGTACCAGAGTATAGCCGTCGTTAGAGAACGAGTTTGAGATCCAAACATTTGGACGACCACCAGAGAAACGACCAAATCCGGCACGAACGACCATGTCGTCAGTAGCGAACCATTTGAAGTCAACGCGCGGTAAGAAAATGCCTTTACCGTCTAAGTTTTCCTGGTTGCTGTAGCCATAACGGTCAACAAAGTTCTCGTTTAATGTTGGCTTGTCGTCAACCATGTAGGTTTCGTAACGAACACCCAGACCTAATTCCATTGTATCGTTCAGGTACCAGTTGTCCTGTACGTACAAGTTCAGCATGCCTAACTCAAAGTTAGCCGCTGCGTCAGTCGCGTTATTCGTGTAAGCGTTCTCGTAGAAGAACTCATCGGCAGTACCGGCTTCGAAGTCATCAATTGACTCGTAAGACCAGGAACCTAAAGAGTTACGTACAAACACGTTATATACGTCAACGCTGTCATACTCACCACCGAACTCAATTTCGTGATCGCCGACCAGGTAATCGAATTTCGCGCCAATTTTGAAATTATCGTTTTCTAACTGGTTAGCGTGGCGGTTTGAATCAGGACCAAAGTTAAGAGTGCCATTTTCAGTACGGACGCTCACGTCACCAAAGTCTTTGGTTACCAAACCAGAAATTGCTTCAACCGCTTTGTGGCTGACATAAATTTCACTTGAAAGGTCACCACTCCAGTCAGCAAACCAGGACAAACGGAACAGATCCATGTTTTGCTGGTAGTCATACCAGTTAGTGTCCAGGTTTAAAGAGTTCTGGCTACTGCTAACGCCGCGCAGGTTGTTACCTTCAGTGCGGTTATAGGTTAACGCAACACGGTGATCGTAGTTGACGTTCCAGTCCAGCTTAACCAACAAGTTGTCGTTTTCGGTATCACGGACAGTGTCCCAGTTACCAATATCGAAGCCGTACTGAGTTTGTGCAATTTCGCGAACACGGTTGTACTCTTCCTGAGTCACGTTGCTGTCGTTCGGTGCGCCAGCGCCTGCAGGACCGTACTCAATTTGTGCCGGTTCTTGTGCGTTTTCGTAGTTAACGAAGAAGAAAAGCTTGTCTTTAATGATTGGACCGCCAACCGCAATACTGTAAGTATCACGTTCGTAATCCAATGGAACTTCTTGACCACTTTCAGGGTTTTCCGGGTCACCTGCCCATGCGTCGCTCATGCGCTCGTATGTAAGCGAGCCTTCAAATTCGTTAGAACCTGATTTAGTCACCGCATTAATACGGCCACCAGAGAAGCCGCCCTGAGAAGCGTCAAACGGTGCCATATCAACAGCAACCTGCTCTACCGCATCAATTGAAATAGGTGAGCGCTGGGTTGGATAACCATTACCGTTCAGACCAAAGTCGTCGTTTACACCAACACCATCAATTGAGATAGAGTTGAAACGCGGGTTAGAACCACCAATACTCATTGGTGCTTCGCTACCTGACAACAAGTTAACGTATGGGTTTAAACGTGCTACTTCTTTTAAGTCACGGTTAAAGGTAGGCGTATTTGCAATGTCATCTTCGCCGAAGAAACTGCTGCTACCGCGGTTTTCACCACCTAAAATCGCCGCACCGGAAACTTGAATACGCTCCATGTCGGTTGATTCAAGCTCAGCATTAATACGGTAAGATTCGCCCAGCGTTAAGTATACGTCTTCGTATACTTTGCGGCCATTTTCACCTTCAATAACGATGAGGTAAGGGCCACCGACTCGCAGACCAGAGTTTGCGAAAGCTCCAGACTCGTTGGTTGTCGCAACGGAACGAGTTCCTGTTGGAATGTGAATAATTTCAACACGTGCGTTTGCCGCAACGTCGCCAGAAGCAGTAACAACGTTACCACGGACAACTGACGATGTATCTTGTGCAATAGCTACACCGCTAAGGCCAAAAGCAATAGCAGCTGCGACAGCTGTACGCTTGAAAGTGGAGTTAAACATAGTTTTGTTCTTCCCGGTTTTGGTTTTGGGTTTTTAAGCACGAATGAGGGTAAGGCTCATTTGTGACAATTTCGTGAAAGGTTTGAAAAAAAACAGAAGAAGCGAAGGAACTTTTTTGCGAAGACGGGAGAGAAAAATGGGTCGTTCGCTGAGTATTCGATGACGAGCCGCGGCATAATAGCTGGTTCATTACCGGAAAGCTCATGACCTGATAAGAGTCAGAAGTACGGCAAGAGGTCGGAGCTGTATGGGATGCGGCTGAATTCATTACGCTTCTAAGACATTTGTGTGTCAGATATGTGACATATTTTAATCAAAATCTTTGCCCTTGCCTAGTCATTCGGGAACCTTTATTCTCTTCAATTGTCTTAGGCTGCTCTCTAACGGTTATTCCATGGGCTTTATGCGTTTTTTTGTATTTTTAACATTCGTTGTCTTTATGATTCCTACCTCTTTTTATGCCACAGCAGGCTCCGGTAAAAATGAACCTGAAACAATAAGGGTTGCGACCTTTAATGTCAGTATGGATGCGTCTAATTACTTAAGTGAAAATGAACTACCGACATTAGACAACTCACCATTACCGGAAATACTGCAGCAAGGTCACGGGCAAATACGGGGTATTGCTGAAATTCTTCAGCGCGTACGTCCTGACATTGTGCTGCTGAACGAGTTTGACTACCTTGACCCTGAAGTTGGCGTTAACGTCTTTCAAAAAGACTATTTAGCGGTTTCACAAAATGGCCAGCAAGCCATTGAGTACCCCTACGCTTATACCGCCCCGGTAAACACCGGTGTGCCCTCGCCTTTTGATTTAAACCGCGACGGTAAAAAAGAAGGTACCGGCATAGATGCCTGGGGCTTTGGCTGGTATCCCGGCCAGTACGGTATGGTCATACTGTCGAAGTACCCGTTGTTAACCGATAAAGTGCGTACCTTTCAGCACTTTTTGTGGAAAGACATGCCCGGACGTCACATTCCTTACGTTATGAATGAACAGGAACAGCCGACCAAGGAGCAGTGGTACTCCGATGAAATAATGGCGCAGTACCCGTTAAGCTCTAAGTCACACTGGGATGTCCCGGTAAAAGTGGGCGACCGGGTTATTCATCTGTTAGCGGCGCACCCTGTACCACCGGCTTTCGACGGCCCGGAAAACAGCAATGGTATGCGTAACTTCGATGAAATCCGCTTATTTGCCGATTACCTCACGCCTGGCAGTGACAACTACCTTTACGACGATAATGGCGTGCGTGGCGGACTTAGCGAGAATGAAAGCTTTGTTATTCTGGGGGACATGAACGCTGAAGCCGGTTCCGGTGGCGTCGACGGTGCCATTGAGCAGCTACTGGACCACCCCCGGGTTAATGACGTAAAGCCACAAAGCCAGGGCGGACAGCAGCACTCTCCCAATAACGGCAACTCGCAGTACCATACCGCCGCCTGGCGTAAGCGCGTTGACTACGTGCTGCCCTCGGACGACTTAATTGTAAAAGACGCCGGCGTGTTCTGGCCTGTCGATGATGAACCCGGCAGCCAGCTAATGAATAAGCGCAGCGCCTCTTCCGATCATCGTTTGGTTTGGTTAGATATCGTTAAATAAACACCAAACACCTCTGCAGCCCTTTATTTTACTGAACCTTTACAGTTGAAGGGCTGTTGAAATCCTCCTTAGGTGCCATAATGAAGTTATTGTATCCAAGGAGGTAAACTATGAAAAAGCTCATACTATCAACAGCGTTACTCGCAAGCAGTTCGTTTGTGTTTTCAGCAGCCACTCAGGCTGACAATCTGAACTACATCAGCGGTGGCTTTTCCGATTTCTACGACTCCGACTTCTACGTCGAAGGCTCCACCACCATCGCCCCTAACTGGGTCGGCGAAGTTCAGCTAACCGACATGGGTGACTACTCACTTCGCGCTGGCGCTAAGTACTTCCTGGACATGGGTGCTGGCAAACAGTTCAACACCTTCTTAAAAGGCGGTGTTAGCCACTATGACTTTGAATACGGCGACGACACCAGCGCTTATGCCGGTATTGGTGCTATGACCAAACTCAGCCAGCAAACGACAGCTATTGTGGACGCAGGCTATGACTGGGGCTTAGACGGCTTCGCATCAGTAGGCGCACGTTTACGCTACGCTTTCACTGAACAGTTCTCTGCTGACGCCGGTTTCCGCGGAAACTTCAACAGCATAGACAACGAAGTTCACCTTGGCGTGACTTACAACTTCTAAGTTCATCAAATAACAGGTAGATATTGGCGTTACGCCGTTGCAGGAAAATCTGGAGAAAGTGTGCAGCGCCATTCATGGCGCTGCACAAGCCTTACAGGGATGTACTTGCTGACTTATTCCCACTCAATGGTGGCGGGTGGCTTGCCCGAAATATCATAAGTGACACGGGAAATGCCGTTCACTTCATTAATAATCCGGTTCGATACCTTCTCTAATAACTCATACGGCAGGTGTGCCCAGCGCGCAGTCATAAAGTCGATGGTTTCTACGGCACGAATAGCAATAACCCAGTCGTATTTACGCTGATCACCCATAACCCCAACCGAACGTACCGGCAGGAATACCGCGAAAGCCTGGCTCACTTTGTTATACCAGTCCGCGTTATGCAGCTCTTCAATGAAAATTGCATCGGCACGGCGCAGTAAGTCACAGTATTCTTTCTTAATTTCACCCAGAACACGAACACCAAGACCTGGCCCCGGGAACGGATGACGGTAAAGCATGTTGTAAGGTAAGCCTAACTCAAGCCCAATTTTACGCACCTCGTCTTTAAACAACTCGCGCAATGGCTCAACCAAACCTAACTTCATGTCTTCCGGCAGGCCACCAACATTGTGGTGCGATTTAATCACGTGCGCTTTACCGGTTTTAGAGCCTGCAGACTCAATTACGTCCGGGTAAATGGTGCCCTGCGCCAGCCAGTCTACTTCGGTCAGCTTACCGGCTTCTTCATCAAAAATTTCAATGAAGGTATTACCAATAATTTTACGCTTCTTCTCCGGGTCGTTCTCGCCCGCCAGCGCATCTAAAAAGCGGTCTTCCGCACGTACCGGCAAAATGTTCAGACCATAGTGGTCGCCGAACATTTCCATTACCTGCTCCGCTTCGTTTAAGCGCAACAAGCCGTTGTCCACAAACACGCAGGTCAGCTGATCACCAATGGCACGGTGCAGCAGCATGGCCGTTACCGATGAATCGACCCCGCCCGACAAACCTAAAATAACCTTGTCACTACCCACTTGCTCGCGAATGCGTTCAATAGCGTCATCAATGATCTTTTCCGGCGTCCATTGCTTCTCACAACCGCAGATATCGCTGACAAAATGTTCCAACATACGCATGCCCTGACGCGTATGAGTCACTTCCGGGTGGAACTGAACACCATAAAACTGACGTTCTTCGTCAGCCATTGCGGCATAAGGGCAATAAGAGGTTTTCGCTACGGTGTGGAAGCCTTCCGGAATCATTTCCACTTTGTCACCGTGGCTCATCCAGACATCCAGCAACGGCGCGCCAGACTCAGACACAGCGTCTTCAATGGCTTTAAACAGCGGGCTTTGCTCTACCAGCTCAATTTGTGCGTAACCAAATTCACGCTCAAGCGAGCACTGCACAGAGCCACCCAGCTGATGCGCCATGGTTTGCATGCCGTAACAAATACCAAATACCGGTACGCCAGCATTAAAAACATATTCCGGCGCACGTGGTGAGCCTTCTTCTGCAACGCTTTCCGGACCACCGGATAAAATAATGCCTTTAGGCGCGAAGTCCCGAATATCGGCTTCATCAACGTCCCATGCCCAAAGCTCACAGTAAACGCCAATTTCGCGAATACGGCGGGCAATCAGCTGCGTGTACTGAGAGCCGAAATCTAAAATCAATATTCGGTGATCGTGGATATCTCTAGTCATTAGTCATCCTGTTACGAGCTACGGTAATTCGGTGCTTCTTTGGTAATGTGCACATCGTGTACGTGTGATTCGCCCATGCCGGCGGCGGTTACTTTCACAAACTGCGGCTTGGTGCGCATATCTTCAATTGTCGGACAACCGGTTAAGCCCATAGCTGAACGCAACCCGCCCATTTGCTGATGGATAATCGCAGAAATAGGTCCTTTATAAGCTATGCGTCCTTCAATACCTTCCGGCACCAACTTGTCAGCTTCATCGCTTTTCTGGAAGTAACGGTCAGACGAACCATTGCGCTGGTTCATTGCACCCAGGCTGCCCATACCGCGGTATGATTTGTAATAACGGCCCTGGTATAGCTCAACTTCACCCGGCGACTCTTCAGTACCCGCCAGCATGCTACCCACCATAACGCAGTGCGCGCCGGCTGCCAGAGCTTTAGCAATGTCTCCTGAGAAACGAATACCACCATCGGCAATAATCGGTACACCAGAGCCTTTAATGGCATCTACAGCGTCACTAATAGCGCTAATTTGTGGCACACCACAACCGGTAACAATACGTGTGGTACAAATTGAACCCGGGCCAATACCCACTTTTACAGCGTCAACGCCCGCTTCAACCAGTGCTTTAGCGCCTGCGGCCGTTGCTACGTTACCGGCAATAATTTGTAAGTCAGGGTAGTCTTTACGAGTTTTCTTAACCCGGTCCAGTACACCCTGCGAATGTCCATGCGAGGTATCAATAAGCAGTACATCAACGCCCGCTTCAACCAGTAACTGAATACGCTCTTCCGTACCGGCACCAACACCCACTGCTGCACCCACGCGCAGTGAACCCAGCTCGTCTTTACAGGCGTTCGGTTTGTTTTCGGCTTTTTCAAAGTCTTTCAGGGTGATCATACCCTTCAGCTTGTGCGCGTCATCCACAACCAAGATCTTTTCAATGCGGTGTTTGTGCATAAGCTGCAGTATTTCTTCGCTTTCTGCGGTTTCATGCACAGTGACCAGGCGGTCATTACCCGTCATTACGTGGCGAATTTCTTTGCTGTCATCGTCTTCAAAACGTGTGTCACGGCCGGTAACAATACCGACTAAATCGCCATTGCCTTCAACCACAGGAAAACCCTGAAAACCATGCTCGGCAGTCAGTTGTTTAATTTCACCAATGGTGGTTGTGGGTTGCACAGTAACCGGATCAGAGACCATGCCACTTTCGTATTTTTTCACTTTACGAACGTGCGCGGCTTGTTGCTCTGCGGTCATGTTTTTGTGGATAAAGCCAAGGCCGCCTTCCTGCGCCAATGCAATAGCCAGTGCCGATTCAGTAACGGTATCCATCGCGGCCGAAACCAGCGGGACATTCAGGGTAATTCCACGCGTTAATTGCGTGCGTAAATCAGCGGTATGGGGGAGAACTTCGGAATGACCGGGAACGAGCAAAACGTCGTCAAAGGTCAAGGCTTCTTGGGCAATTCGCAGCATGTGCAACACTCCGTGACTGGATTCATGTTGCGGGTGGATTTTACCCGTTTTTGCTACCGGGCGCAAGGAAAATTAATGAATGCTTGGGTATGTATTGCGGATCTGGCCGGACGCCGTAAACCCATCCCTGGGGGCTTACGTAACGCCATCCATGGCGTTACATACCGGCCTGCTCCGCAATACATACCGTGAATCGCATTCACTAATTCTCCTGCGTTACGGTATCCAGCAAGCGCCACCTTTCAACTGCGGTTCCGGCTCTGGTATATACTCGCAGGTTGAATACCCCGTTTTTGCCTCTTCTTTGGCTTTTTCATTATAACGGTGAATAGCGTCCAGCAGTGCTCTTTCATCTGTCACGGTTTCGCTGCTGTAAACCACATAGCCTTCCGGACCACCACAAGCCTTTTTGCCCACAGGTAAAACTTTACAGCTTTCTATGCTCTGCGCTGTTGGTGTGCCAATTAAGCTCTTTATGTCGGCCATGGTCACCGGCTCATCCGACGCTGACTGGGCGCTGCTGCAACCGGCCAAAAACAGCGTTGTAATAAAAGCTGCGAATAATTTCATTAAGTCGTCTCCCTTCGTACTAAATGATTATATTAAATATCAATACTTCCCAGTGTATGCACGCGGCTGGTATTTATCCACTAAAGGAACTTCTTTTACATTAATATAATCACTTTATTAGGTGACTATATAAACTCAAGCCTACATTAATGCAATTAATACCCGATACCAGTTAATTTATATTGATAAACACCAAAAACCACCTATAATCACTTAAATCGGTGAATAAAAGGAGGGCGGTATGCCTAAACGCGTTAAAGCAACGGAAGCGCCCAATGTATCTGCAATTACCTGCCCAGAACTATTAGGTCAGCTGATTAAAGCTAAGCGCACAGGAATGAAGCTTAAACTTCGTGACTGTGCTGCATTGTGTGGTGTTGGCGTCAATACCTTGTCGCGTCTTGAGCGTGGCAACCCCAACACCACTCTGGCAGCGGCCTTTTCTGTGCTACAAGGCCTGGGTATTCAACTAACAGTAAAGCCAGACACTTCAGCCGAGGAGTGGGTGTAAATGCTGCATTCCGTTAATATCCGCTACGGAGAAAACGTTGTTGGTCATATCGGTCTTAGTGAAGTAACCAAACTTCCGGTTATAGAGTACCAACAACACTGGAAAGGAAACGGCTTCCCTATCTCGCCTTCACTTTCTCTAGAGGGCTCTCATACACCGGCTAGTGTCTATAACTATCTGGATAATTTACTCCCCGAAGGAAAAGCCAGAGAGCTACTTACACAAAACCTTGGCGTCAGCGAAAAGAATGTCTTTGCTCAGGCTTTAGCTCTGGGTCAGGATGTATCCGGAGCCTTTGCATTCACTAATCAGGAAATTCCTTCCCAGCCCATATTCCGTGAAGTTCCACACAACGAGCTCATAGAGCGACTTGAGCAAAAGGAAGACTTTGGACTGCTGCACTGGGACGACAAACTGCGCTTAAGTGTTGCTGGTGTGCAGGACAAACTTAATGTTTATATCAGCCCTGATGGTCAAATGGGTTTTGGCGACGGTACCTTATCATCAACCCACATTCTTAAGTTTGAAAAAGCAAATTTGCCACATTTGGTGCTAAACGAATTCATTTGCATGCAGCTGGCTAAACTTTCGGGCTTGCCAACCGCAGAAACAGAATTTAAACGCTTTGACAAATTCCCCGCCCTTCTGGTCAAACGCTTTGACAGGCATTACCACACTAACGCGGAAAAAGTCTTGCGGCGTCATATTATCGACGGATGCCAGGCACTGGATCTTCCACGCGACTATAAATACGAACGCAATTTTGGTGACAGTCGCGACGTAAAACATATTCGCGATGGCGCCAACCTCACAGGGCTTTTTAGCTTTTGCCAGGCCTCAACCAGCCCGGCTCAAAATACCATGCAACTTTTGCAGTGGCAGCTATTTAACCTGATGATCAGTAACTACGACAGCCACGCTAAAAACGTATCATTTTTCTGGGGTCGCAACAGTTGTAGCTTCACGCCAAGCTACGATTTAGTTAACGTCGCCATGTTCCCCCAGTTTAAACAAGCGCTGGCTATGGCAGTAGGTGATGAGTTTGAGCCTGACCATATACACGCCTACCAGCTTGCAGATTTTGCAGAGAGTTGTGGCTTAAAACGCCCACTGGTGATCGAGTCACTGCGTGAATTATCGGCTAAAGTCGTTCATGTAATCAGCACCCAGGACCTGTCAAAAGAGCTTGAGCAACAAAAGCTTATTTCGGCAGAAGAAAAAGACTATATCGCGCAGCTAATTGAACACATCAAAGCTCGCACATTGCATTTACAGAAGTGTGCCAATGATATCGCCGGTGTAACCCTGTAGTTTGGCACTTGTGCTATATGAGATATCGTTCCTGACGTGAACGTCAGGCTACACAGCCTAAATATTATAACAAAAACCTAACGTAACAAGCATTCAAAATATTCAAAAATTCCTCTGGCATCGGCTAAAACCATCCGCTAAGGTTGAAAATACCGACACTTAAATAAGGTGTTTTAGAAACAACAAGAGGTACAGCCATGCGTTTTAAACAGTCTCTTTTAGTCTTAGCAATATCGGGCGCGCTTACGGCGTGCGGCGGAAGCTCAAGCGACTCTCCCAACGACAATACAAGCGGCGAAAACAATAACGACGACACTTCAATCACAACAACCTCCGTTGTCAGCGAAGGTGTGATCACAGGTTTTGGCAGTGTGTATGTCAATGGACAACGGTATCGATCAGAAAATGCTGAAATTGCTGTAGGTAACTCCCCTGCGGCAGATGAAGCCCAGTTAAAAGTCGGTATGGTTGTTACCGTTGCCGCTTCTGCGTCAGACGATGGTGAAGACCCGGACGCGCAGCAAATTCGCTACGAGGAACACCTGCAAGGCCCGGTCTCATTCATTGACCGTGAAGCAGAACAAATTGAAGTGCTGGGCCAGACCATTCTCTTTGATGACCTGACCGAGTTTGATGAAACCGATATCGAGACTTTGTCGGTGGGTGATTTCATTGAAGTCAGCGGCTACATCAACGACGAAGGCAGCTTTTACGCGACGCTTGTTGAGCTGGAAACCGAGGAAACTGAAATTAAGTTAAAGGGCGAAATCGCCAATCTGGATACCGATGCTCAAACCTTTTCTTTAGCGGAGCTGACTATCGACTACTCTGCGGCGGAATATGAAGACATGACCGCGGACGACCTGGCCGACGGCCTGTTCGTCAAAGTAGAAGGCGATGATTTCGACGGCGACACTCTGACACTCACAGCCAGCAGTATCGAAAACAAAGAAGACAACGACATAGATAACGACGCCGAAGAAGTCACCATTGCGGGTATCGTTAAAGATTACGACAGCGAAAGCGGCGTATTTAGCGTTAACCGTTACCAGTTTGCCCTTACCGATGACACCGAGTTTGATGACGGCAGTTTAGACACACTTGCCAATGGCGTTATCGTAAAAGTTGAAGGTCGCTTTGAAAGCGAACAGTTAATTGCCGAAGAAATTGAGTTCAAGGCCACTGACGCCCGCAGCAAAACCGAAGGCCAGGTGACTGACCTCAACGCCGACAACGAAACCTTTGTTATTGACAACACCACGTTCAGCGTAACACCTGAAACACAATACGAAGACGAGTCCGGTTTAGACGAACGCAGCTTTACCTTCGACGACATTGCCTTGAACGACTGGCTAAAAGTCATTTCACGTCAGGACGACCAGGGCAATACCATTGCACTTAAAGTAAAACGTATTGACCAGGAAGACCGCGAAGGTGAAGTCAAAGGTCGTGTATCTGATGTCACCGCAGAAGGTATGACCATAGCGAACGTTACTGTCGGATTTAACGAGAACACTGAGTTTGAAGGCGAAGACGACAACATCAGCGTTGAACGCTTTATCGAACTGGTTCAAAGCAACCCGGCTGTTATCGTTGAAGTCGAAGGCGAGTACGACGGCGACACGCTAATTGCCGCAAAAGTGGAAGTTGAAACCGTAGGAGGCCAAGACGGCGACGATGATGACGATGACAGTACCGGCAAAGCTGAGTTTGAAGGCGAAATAGAGTCAATCGAGGGCGACAGCGTTTTCGTCAATGGCAATGAGCTTCGTTTTAGCCAGGACACGGAGTTTGAACTCAACGACGAAGAGGTTGATTTACAAACTTTCTACGATGCTCTTGAAGTGGGCGTTGTTATAGAAATAGAAGGCGTCTGGGTCGACCAAAGTTACATCAAGGTAACTGAGGCCGAACTTGAAACCAATGACGAGGAATAACATCACCGCGCAATAAAATGCGGGTTTAAATAATCTTCTTTTTGGTTATACAGCAGCGGGTCGCCGGCAACAGTTGTTACTTGCCCGCCCGCTGCACTTAATACCGCATGGGCTGCAGCTGTATCCCACTCGCACGTTGGGCCTAAACGCGGGTAAATATCGGCTTTACCTTCAGCCACCAGGCAAATTTTCAGTGAACTGCCCATAGGCACCATTTCATAAGGCTTGCCCAGGGCATCCAGCCAGTCGATGGTTTCCTGCGAGGGGTGAGATCGAGAGCCCACAACACGCAAAGTATCAGGTTCTTTGGTCGCGACTGAAATAGCTTTGTCGTTTAAAAATGCCCCACGGTCGCGCTCACCTGTGTACATGGCATCCAGTACAGGCGCGTAAACCACACCCATAATGGGCACGCCTTTTTCAATTAGGGCAATGTTTACCGTAAACTCGCCATTGCGCTTAATAAACTCTTTCGTGCCATCAAGCGGATCAACCAACCAATAACGGCACCAATGCTTACGCTGCTCCCAGCTAATGTCTGACGACTCTTCGGAAATAATCGGATGCTGAGTTTTAAGCGCGCGCAGGCCATCACAAATCACATTGTGCGCGGCTAAGTCCGCTTTAGTCAGCGGGCTGTCGTCACCCTTTTGCTGCACATCAAAGTCGTCACTTTCGTACACTTCCATAATGGCTGCGCCAGCGTCGCGGGCAATGTTCTTCAGTTCGTTAAGCATAAATAATCCCGTTATCCTTTAAATACTGCACCACTTGCTCAGCGGCTTGTTCAATGTCCATTTCATCGGTTTTTAAATGCACTTCAGGCTGTTCAGGTGCCTCATAAGGTGACGATATACCGGTAAAATGCGGAATATCACCTGCACGTGCCTTTTTATACAAACCTTTAGGGTCGCGCTGCTCGCAAATCTCCAAAGGGGTATCCACAAACACTTCAATAAAGCCTTCGCCTGCTAAATCACGAGCCTGTGCCCGGTCCGCAATAAAAGGAGAAATAAATGCTGTACCCACAATCAATCCCGCATCCAGAAACAGGCGGCTGACTTCGGTAATGCGGCGAATGTTTTCCACCCGGTCGGTGTCATTAAAGCCCAGATCTTTATTCAGGCCGTGCCGTACGTTATCGCCGTCCAGCAGGTAGGTATGACAGCCGAGTTCAAACAACTTACGGTCTACAGCATTAGCAATAGTCGACTTACCCGAACCGCTTAAGCCTGTGTACCAAAGCAGTGCCGGTTGGTGTTTTTTCTGTTTTATACGGTCTTCATGCGACACAGCGGCGTCATGCCAGACAATGTTATCGGCCATTGGTAGTTTCATTCAAAAAGTGATGCCCGAATTGTACCGTAAAATAAACAAAAAAACCGCACCCGACAGATGCCGGATGCGGTTTTATTAGATGTCAGCGTTTAAAGTGTATGAGGCTTGCGAATATTTTCCACAATCTCTACTTTAATGCTGTCTACGCCGCTTACGCCGCGTAACTCGTCACGCAGTTTAAGCATGTTGGTGCCTTCAGGCGCTTTCAGCATAGCCAGGTTTAAGCGAGAATATACACGCTCAACCGTCAGGCCAAACTGAGACGCTAAAGCATTCGCATCTACGTTTTTAGTCAGCACGGTAACCACGCCAGACACATAAGCTTTTTCACCGGTAATACGGTTAACCATTTCAGTACCGGCTAATAACACATCACTACCTTCCGCTGACTTATCAGCTGATTCAGGCAGTTTAGTGAAGCTGTACTGTTGGTAATCACGCTTTGCGTCCAACTGTGGCAACTGCTTAACAGCTGGCTGTTGTTTTTTCATGGGTGCAGGAATTTCCTGCGCTGTGGCCGATACCGCAATTGCGCCACTCACGGCCACGGTTAATAGTGCTTTCATTAAACTCATATTCTTTGCTCCTATTAATGACCGAACGCACGAACGTTAACGGTTTCTAAAACGGAAGGTACTGTATTGTTAGATACTGGCATGCCGTTTAGGTTCAAGTCATCGCCATTGGTATCTACTAAGCGTACTGTCCACTCACCCGCAAGGCTTTCACCATAAAATGCATTGGCCAGTAAGACGGTATCTTCAAGAATGTAAGGGCTACATTGACCGTTAGCGCCAACAATAATTTCCTGACGACCAGACAGTAACTGAGTTGTAGTACCGGCAGGAGAAGTCACTTCAACCGCTAAGTCAGAACCTGCAGTGCTGTAGAAAGAACAGCCTGAGCCGTTAAAGTCAGCATTACTCACTGTTAATGAGAACTGTAAACCTTCCAGCGTCATGTCTTCCTCAACAGTAAAGCTGTAGCTCGCGCCATCAGCATTATTGTCAGGCACATTTACAGCAGTTTCAGGAGAAACATCCATCCACTCGGTCTCAATTAACTCACCCATAGCGCCGGCTTCCATACCTTTTGCCATAGCAACAGCTGCGCCTGCGTTAACGCGACCAAAGCCATATTTCAGGTTGAATGCATAACCGGCACCGTTCTCAACCCAGCCTGGGTCAGCAACAAATTCACCACCGTTAACAGCCAGTACAACACCGGCGTCTTCGGCATCAACCTGGTCCGCAGTGCTAGCCATAGCATGACGAATTTCACGTGCGCTTAATGCCGGGTTAGCCGAACCGATAAGAGCAACAACACCCGAGGTGTTTGGCGCAGCAGAAGAAGTGCCGTTAAAGGTGCTGTTAAAATGACAGCTTGGGTTTTCTTCGTGACCCGGCGCATTAAAGTTTCTGAATGCTTCAAAATAGCCAGGTGCTCCGGCCAAAGTATCGATAGCATCCTGAGAAGGGAAACTACTGTAACCTTGCAAACAAGTTGACTGGTCAGTCGTTACCATTGCCGGTGCAAATTCACCATATTCGCCTGCTGGTGCAGAAACAAACGTGTTAGAACCGGCTGTCGAGTAACTTGTATGTCCACCGTCAGAGTTTACAGCTGCAATTGTCGTGGTATAGAAGTTAGCGTTTGAAGGGTCCATATTACCGTTCAGACAGGTTAGGCCTTCACTGATAGAACCATTCACGTTACACAGCCCAGTTGCGCCGCCGTTAAATGAGTTACCGGCAGACTTAACGTTAATAGCACCAAGGCCGTTACGTAAGTCGGTTGCAACGTATCTTTCAAAGGCTTCATCTGTTGGGTAAGTGTACAAAGCCGCAGGGTAAGAAATACCATAACTGCGGTTGTACGCAATTAATGGATCGCTCTCAGAAACGCCACTACCCGGTAAACCATGGCTCAGTGCAGAGTTTAAATCGTTTTGAGAAACGTTACCGCCTAAGTAGTTGGTACCAAAAACCTTTGCCTGAGGCGCAACACCACGGCCGCCTATCTCATTACCTGCTACCGCAGCAATTAGACCCGCTACCGAAGTACCGTGATCACCGCGGTTCGTTAAGGTATTTGTCGGATCCATTTTATCTGTTGCATTAGGATCAAAGTTCAACGACATGTTTGGTGCAATATTCGCTTGCAAATCAGGGTGTCCAATTTCCAAACCTGAATCGACAACACCAACCATCATGCCCTGACCAAACGCGCCTTGCGCATGAGCGCCAACAACGTTCATGTCTTCGCCGGCTACGTAAATGCTTTCGTCAAAGAATGCAGCACGTGCATCTTCTTCGGTCCAGCCATAGTTATTCACTAAGAAATCAAGCGCGGCTTGTGTCTGAGTGTAAGCTTTCTGACCGGTATTATTTAAGTGCCATTGCTGGTAAGCCAGCGGGTCACCACTAATTGCGGAACCTTCAATAGTGACGGTTTCTGTAGTGCTTAGTTCGCCATCACTGACAGTAATTTCGATAACCGCTGTTTCAGCACGCATCGGCGTATAAGTGAACGCGCCGTTGCTGTCAATTTCTACCGTACCGGGTGCACTACCGTCTTCTGGTGCAACAACCGATGCAGAATAAGTGACTTCGTCACCGTTAGGATCTGTGGCAGTTACCTGACCGGTCATAGGTGCCCACTGGGTACCTTCAGCAGCAACTTCCGCTGAAACCGTTGGTGCATAATTATCATCACTACCGCCACAGGCTGCTAAACCCATTACAACAGCAGCTGATAATGCCGTTAATTTAAATTGTTTTACTGGCATTTTTACCTCGTTATTTATTGTTCCCCTAAAAAGGAACAACACTATAACGACATTGTTAAATTACCGTTAACGCAATTTGTAACAAAGTATTAACCGTTGTTACAAAACCTTAACTTAAATCAAAAAGGAAACACTAAGGGGATAAGCCACAGACTCATGGCAATGTAGGTAGGTTGTGGCCACGGGCAGGCCGGCAAGAGGTTTCAGATTACTTAAGTAAGTCTTTCGCTTCCCAGTGTGGGAAGTGTTTGCGGATTAACGCATTCAGCTCTAACTCAAACTCACTATATTCGTGCTTCTGAGTTTTACTTTCAGCAGAATCCGACAACGCCTGCTCAATCATACCCGCGCCAACGGTCATATTGGTCATACGGTCAATAACAATAAAGGCACCGGTTTTCGGGTTGCTCTGGTAGTCGTCAAACATCACTTTTTCAGTAACGCGAACATCCACTTCGCCAATTTCGTTCAGCTCCAGCTTGCCAGCTTTGTGTTCAGCAAAGGTATTCACATCTATGCGATGCTGAACTTCCTCGAACTCACCTGTGGTCAACTTGCTGTTGAACTTAAGGTAATACTCACGGTATGTCTGCAGTGCATCTTCATTCATCCAAACCAGCTTGGCACGGAAACGACTGGACACGTTAGGCAACGAGTCTTTCTTCACAATCATATCACCGCGGCTGATATCAATTTCGTCATTCAGTGTTAGCGTCACTGCTGCAGGAGCCCGCATTCTTTGGTGCTCCCCCTCAAAGGTCACAATCGACTTAATGGTCGAAATTTTCCCCGAAGGCAGTACACGCACGGTGTCGCCGACTTCAATTTCACCCGACGTAATAGTACCAGCAAAACCGCGAAAATCTGAGCTTGGACGGTTCACATACTGTACCGGGAAGCGGAACTCGACACTGTCGGCTTCACGCTCAATTGACATGCCTTCCAGATACGTCATTAGTGGAGAACCGCGGAACCAGCTCAGGTTTTCACTTTTTTCCACAACATTATCGCCTTTTAAGGCCGATACCGGCGCAAAGCGAATGTTAGGAATATTCAATGACCCCACTATTTCCAGGTAATCTGCCTGAATCTTTTTATAGGTTTCCTGCGAGTAGTCCACCAAATCCATTTTATTCACAGCAACAATCACATTTTTTATGCCCAGCAGTGAGCAAATAAAACTGTGACGACGTGTTTGCGTTTGCACACCTTTGCTGGCATCCAGCAAAATAACTGCAACATCACAGGTAGACGCACCGGTCGCCATGTTACGGGTATACTGCTCGTGGCCCGGAGTATCAGCAATAATAAATTTACGCTTATCGGTCGAAAAATAACGGTAGGCCACGTCAATGGTAATGCCCTGCTCGCGCTCAGACTGCAAACCATCCACCAACAAAGCTAAGTCCACCTCATTGCCCTGAGTACCGGACTTTTTAGAATCCTCAGTAATCGCGGCCAGCTGGTCTTCGTAAATCAGGTTGCTGTCATGTAGCAAACGACCTATCAGCGTGCTTTTGCCGTCATCGACACTGCCGCAGGTAATAAAGCGCAGCAGCTCTTTGTTTTCGTGCTGGTTAAGATAGGCCGAAATATCTTGTTCAATTAAAGGAGACGCATGGCTCATTAAAAGTAGCCCTCCTTTTTCTTCTTTTCCAGGGACCCGGCACTGTCACGGTCAATCACACGGCCCTGGCGCTCAGAGGTGGTGGTCAGCAACATTTCCTGAATAATTTCCGGCAAGGTCTCCGCTTCAGACTCAATGGCACCGGTTAACGGATAACACCCCAGAGTACGGAAGCGCACCATTTTCATTTCCGGCTTTTCACCTTGTTCAAGTGGCATACGATCATCGTCCAGCATAATTAAGGTGCCGTCGCGTTTAACCACAGGCCGTTCTTTAGCAAAGTACAGCTCTGGGATATCAATGTTTTCTAAGTAAATGTATTGCCAGATATCCAGCTCAGTCCAGTTAGACAAAGGGAAAACACGAATACTTTCGCCTTTATTCACTTTACCGTTAAAAATATTCCACAATTCAGGACGCTGGTTTTTTGGGTCCCAACGGTGGTTTTTGTCACGGAAGGAATACACACGCTCTTTGGCGCGGGACTTTTCTTCGTCACGACGGGCACCACCAAAGGCCGCGTCAAACTGATATTTGTTCAGTGCCTGTTTTAGTGCCTGGGTTTTCATTACGTCGGTATGTAAAGCACTGCCGTGGCTGAACGGACCAATGCCTTTTTCAACGCCTTCAGCGTTAATGTGCTCTAGCAATTCAAAGCCGTGCTTTTCGGCCATGCGGTTGCGAAATTCAATCATTTCGCGGAACTTCCAGGTGGTATTAACGTGCATAAGCGGGAACGGGATTTTTCCCGGAGCAAAGGCCTTACGTGCCAAGTGCAACAATACCGATGAGTCTTTACCCACCGAATACAACATCACCGGGTTATCAAATTCCGCGGCCACTTCGCGGAAAGTGTGAATTGACTCGTATTCTAGTGCTTTTAAATGCGTTAATTTTTCTCCGCTAATCACTGGTTTCCCATCGTTTGTTATTCATAACCGTTTATTTCATTCTCTGAATTATTGCATCCGTACTTTCGTCAAAGGACTCATCACTTTCGCCATCCAGCACGCGCAGTACGTCCATGGCAATTTTCTTACCTTTTTCCACACCCGGCTGATCAAAGCTGTTCAGGTTCCAAATAATCCCTTGTGTGAACACTTTATGCTCATAAGCGGCTATTAAGGCACCAAAACTTTCCGGTGTAAGTTCATCCATTATTAATAGGTTTGACGGATGCCTGCCCGGGTAATGGTCACGCGGTGAAGTTTTACTTTCGCTGCCGTCCCACATTAAGCGGCGGTGCGCCAAACAGTTGGCTACTGCCAGTCGTTGCTGCTCAGCCAAGCTCTCTTGTACCGACTTCTCAAACCCCGGGGCTTCGCGTTTTAATACCGCGACAAAATCCGCGGTGAACTCATCGTAGCCCTGGTGCAAATGCTGAAAAAACGCATGTTGTCCGTTAGGCCCAAAACCGCCCCAAATAATAGGCCCGGTTGGGTAATCAATGGCTTTATTATCGGCCGTTGACTGCTTGCCATTACTTTCCATATCCACCTGTTGTAAGTAAATTGGCAACATACGTAAGCGGCCGTCATACGGCAAAATAGCCAGGTTGTTTATGCCCAGTTG
Organism: Idiomarina sp. ST10R2A5; assembly: GCF_051842325.1. Taxonomy (NCBI): domain Bacteria; kingdom Pseudomonadati; phylum Pseudomonadota; class Gammaproteobacteria; order Alteromonadales; family Idiomarinaceae; genus Idiomarina; species Idiomarina sp. ST10R2A5. The sequence goes on from NZ_JBNIEX010000002.1 coordinate 180,646, forward strand.
TTCGCGGTTATACACGCCATAAAGCGCCAATAACACCGGCAAGTTGTCTTCCAATGGTGCTTCTAAAAAGTGTTCATCCAGAGCTTTGGCGCCTTCTAACATACGCTCAAAAGGCCGAATACCAGTGGTTAAAGCAATGCTTAAGCCTAATGCCGACCACAACGAAAAACGCCCGCCAACCCCTTCACCAAAGGTAAACTGCTGCGCCGGCGGTATGCCGTAGTTAGTCATAGCCTGGGCATTAGCCGAAACACCAATCACATGCTTTTCCAGCCACTGCTCTTGTGTAATTGTGGGCTCTATCCACTTACGAACGGTATCCACATTGGCAAAAGTATCAACCGTACTAAATGACTTGGAGGAAACAATAAATAGAGTAGTTTCAGGGTCAACAATAGGTAAAACCGCATAAAGCTGCCCACCGTCCATAGAAGATACAAAGTGTACCTGTAAATCATGCAATGCCGCATCGTTCGCGAATTCGCGTAAGGCAAAGGCTCCCATTTGCGGCCCTAAGTCTGAACCACCTACGCCAATGTTTACCACATCGGTAATGGGTTTCCCGGTGCTTCCTAACCACCGGCCAGAGCGCAGCTTCTGCACGGTATCGACAAAACGAGTTTTGCGGTTGCTTTGTTTAGCTACGGCATGAACAGAGCGGCTGAGTACATGAGTTACCGGGCGATCTTCACTGAGGTTTCGGTACTCACCCCGGCATAATTGCTGACGGTATTCATCAAAGTTTTTTGGTAAGCGTTTACCAACAGCACTAATAAGCTCATTGACTGAAAGTTTCTGATAACTGGTGTCTAAGGCTAAAAAAGGTCCATTTTTAATCATTGTTTCATCCATTTCCCATCAAACAACATCGGTCTCATCATCACTGCATGTTCGGTGTTTATTCCAAATAACATCACAAATATGGTCATCCAGGGGTTTATAGCCGGTAGGGGCATCCAGCAGTAACTGGCGTAATTCATCAATGGCAAAACGCTGACAGGCGTCATCCAGTAGCGTCAGCAGTTTCTCCATTTCGTCCCAGCTTAAGAATTGTTCATTAGCCCGCAAAATACGCGGGTGATCGCTGGCTTCTACGTTGTCGCCAATTAAAAGCTCTTCATAGAGCTTCTCGCCGGGGCGTAAGCCGGTAAATTCTATAGCAATATCACCGTGCGGATTCTTCTCGGTCTTCTCTTCAAGGCCGGACAGACGAATCATTTTACGGGCTAAATCCACAATTTTGACCGAGTCGCCCATGTCTAACACAAATACCGAACCGGAATGACCCATAGTACCTGCCTGAATGACTAACTGCGCGGCTTCGGGTATGGTCATAAAAAAGCGGGTAATGTCCGGGTGAGTAACGGTTACCGGGCCACCATGTTCTATTTGTTCTTTAAACAACGGAACCACCGAGCCGGAAGAGCCCAGTACATTACCAAAGCGCACCATAGAAAAGCGCGTTTTAGGCTGACGCTGAGCCAACCCCTGAAGCACCAGCTCTGACAAACGCTTGGTTGTACCCATTACATTGGTAGGCCGAACAGCCTTGTCAGTAGATATTAATACAAACTGCTTAACACCGGCTGATATAGCTGCTTCTGCCGTATGCCAGGTACCAAATACGTTATTACGCACACCTTCAACCATGTTGTACTCAACCAAAGGTACGTGCTTGTATGCCGCTGCGTGGTAAACGGTGTCGACAGCAAAGGTTTTCAGAACCGTTTCTATGCGGTTACGTCGCTGTACTGTGCCTATTACCGGAATAATTTCGGCACCTATGCCCTGTTGTCTGCAAACCTGCGTTAACTCACGCTCAATGGCGTATAAAGCAAACTCTGACAGCTCATACAAAACCAGTGCTTTTGGCCGCTGCTTGAGTATCTGCCGACAAAGCTCAGAGCCAATAGAACCACCAGCGCCTGTTACCAGTACAGTTTGTCCGGTAATGTGTTTTTCCATTAATTGCGGCGCGGGAGTCACCGGGTCACGGCCCAATAAGTCTTCCACTTTAACGTCCTGCAACTGGTCAATCGACAAATCGCCATTCACCATATCAGCCATGCCGGGCACGGTTTGCACCTTTACCGGCAAGGTTTCTAAGGCGTCTAATATTTGGCGTCTGCGCGAACGTAAGGTACTGGGTAGTGCTAATAGAATACGCTGAATGTCTAAATCACGAATAGCGCACTCTATATCCTTTGGCGCAATAACTTTTATTCCCAGTACAGAGGTGCCCTGTAACCCACTGTCGTCATCCACAAACAATACGGGGTGAAATTCGTCACCATTTGACAGCGCCTGAGCCAACTGGCGTCCGGCAGAACCTGCACCGTAAATGGCAACGCGGTCTTTTTGGCGGCTCATGACTCTTTGGTAGGCTTCACGGACAATTAAACGGCTACCACCGGTTAACAAGAAGGATATGAGTACATAGTTCACTACAGCAGATACCGGCAAGGCAATACCCATCCAGAACGCGCATAAAACCAGCAAAGCACCGCTCAGTATTACCGTAAAAAACACCAGGCTAAGCACTTTAAAGCCAACATAACGCACCACCGCGCGGTAAAGCCCAAAGCGAATAAAGGCCAGCAGGGTAACACCCATTACCAGGCCGCCCAAAATCACCCATTGCGACCAGCGCAATGGCATAATGGCATCAAAGCTCAGTAAATACGCGGCAAGCATGGCTACGGTAATTGACGCTACGTCAATTACCAACCCAATGCCGCGTTTTACATTACGCGGCAGCTGCATTAACACTTTTAGTGCTTTCAAAAAGTGCTCCCTTCTCTTAAAAGCCTGAAAAAATCATACCACATTAACGGTTATAAAAAGGTGCTCTGTCATCGGTATAGTCGTATAAACGCACGCGCCGCTGGAGCTGTTGGCCGCCGTTACGCGACAATGGCACCCAGGTAAAGCCGACGCGTTCACGTGTTGGGCGCACACTCATCAAGTCAAACGGTATGCTAATAAAGAAGCCTTTGGTAAAGCTTCCCTCACCATATTCTTCTGAAGAGACATCAGTAAAGGCGGCATAAGCACCGGCAACTACACCGCTGTCAAAGCGTTTTTGCATAGTTACCTGGACGCCTTTATCTTTCGCCAGGAACTGGCCAAAGTCTAGCTGTAATAACGAATCAGACAACCATGGCATTTGGTAATACACACTGGCAAAACCGGTTGTGACTTCGTAATCTAAAAAGCCTCCGCCCCCTTCAAAGTCACGTTTGCGAACACGGTTAGCATTTAGGCCAAACGCCCAACGACTATCCACTGGTTTATAAAGCACTTCCGCGCCCAAGCCACCGTACATGCGTTCTAAGTAACCCGCATAAGCCGTCGCAAACCAATTTTGGCTTAAACGTTTGTGATAAGTGGCCTGCGCTGAGTCTAGCCAGATATCGTTTTGTACGTACTTCCGAATATCGGTACGTACCGGCGGTAAGGCGTCCTGCCCCCCCCCTAAAAACAGAAAATCATCGTAGTTAGTGGCAATATTAAAGCCTACCTCACCAAACAACTCAATATTGTCATTCAGCCAGCGACGGCCAAAGGCGTACACGCCCAACTGATAGGTATAGAAGGTTTCCGGGTTACCAAAACTCTGGTCCAGGAAGGGTTTCAAGCCATAACGGTTGGTGAACTTATTCTCAGGGTTCAACATCCAACTGTCATCACCTCGCGGCGGCATATCCGGCGACTCCAGTCGAACAAATAAGTCGTCAAACTCGTCGACATCTTTTCCGGGATCTTTATTAAGTACACGATCTTTAAACTTATCGGCATCAATTCTGGTGTTAACGTTCGGATCAAACAGCGTCATATCAACCATGTTGTAGGTTTTAACACTGTCGGGCAGCTCCGCTGCCATAACGCGGGCAGCTCGGTCATAAGCTTCTTCACTATCACGATAGCGGAAGTGATAACCGTACACAGTGACCTCATCTTCCTCTGCCGCAAAGCGAGCCCCGCTAAATGCCATTTGTTTACGCATGGTGTGGTTCATGCCGGTCCAGTCAACGTCTTTCAAAGAGGCTTTACGTTTATCCTGAGTCGGTACTACTTTGTCCGGCGTAACCTTTATTTGGTTCAATGTACTAAAGTTGGTACGCAGGCTGAAGTTGAACATAAGCGTATTACCCCGCTCATAACTCAGTTGCACGTCAAAGTAATCAGACACCTGATAATTCGCGCCAAAGTTCCAGCGGCTGTCTTGAACTATAGGAACACCCGCGCGATCGGTTGAGTAGTCATTACCGTCGTATTCAACCTTAACGCTAAGTGGCTCCCACGGGGTTTGATATTCCAAGCCTCCAAAAACTGCTGTAGACCCGGTAAACCAACGATCAAACTCAACCTTACCGCCGTTACCACCAAAACTACTCTCACGCTGGCAATATTCGTCAGACAACTCACAAAACGGGTTAGTGAAGTCATCATGCGTCCCCAAACGCCCGAAGCCCAACCCTAAGCTCACATCAACCGGCCCAAAACGTTTATTCGCCACAACATACTCGGCATCGAACAAGCCCGTACCGGCAAAGTCACGGAAACCAACACTCACTTCCGGCAACCAATAGCTCTCTTCCCATAAGCGGGCTTTTATATCAAAGCCTTTATCCGTAAGAATGTTATCTCCGCTAAAGTCCGGCACATTACTGTACAGTTTATTGGGAAACTCGGTATAAAACGCGGTGGTTTCTAACCAGGGGAGCAACTGCAAGTTAACGGTGTAGCGACGGTATTCGTCCATGTCAGTATAGCTTAGAGCAAAAGCGCCTTCATCCATCATGCGTGCTGTCGGATTCTGTAACAACCCGACCGAGCCATAATCGTTATAACTTGGCGACAAGTCACGACGAGACCAATGCCATTTCGATGTAGGCGTTTCACTTACCTGATACACAGGCACGTTGGTCGCCGAACGAACCGACGTATCTTCAACAAAGTGAGTTAACAACCCGCTAATGTCCTCATTCAATGATTTATAGCCTGACGGCAGCTGATTCACCTCAAACCCTAACCAAAGAATATTGCCGGGCATGAGTTCAACATCGCTTTGCTTGTAGTAAGCCCAGTTGGTTTTTAGTTCTTCATCAACAGACACGACAGAAGCAACACTTTTGTTATAGCCATCAAGGAAATTACTTTGCTCTTCAACACTGTTTAGCCAGTTTGCCACGGTTTTACCTGAATGAAATGCATACTTCCCGGGCTTACTGACTAACCCATACACATAAATATGCTCCGGTCTTTCCGATAGCACCAATGAGTAGCTACCTTCAGGCAAAAGTGGGTTATCGGCTAAGTTTTGACGCGCTTGCTCGATGCTTATATTGCCCCAATATTGTTTGCCGAGCTTCCACCCTTTAACTTGACCTTGCAGCATAACCGCAGCGTCGGCTTTCTCATTTTCACGTCGACCACGCCAATACGCTTCTAACTCGGCTAGCTGCATAAGTACATTTCGTTTTTTACGCCCTAATTCGGCAGCTTCATCGGTCTTTACCAAACGAACAGCTGGCCAATATACGTCAGCTAAGAGCCCCTGTTGTTCAATAGCGTTCAGTGCCTGCTTTAACCGCACGGGCCCTTCAAACTGAATTTGTTTTGTTTCTGCGTTTACCGCACCTGACTCAGCCAAAATGGCCACAGCGAATAAAGAAATAAAAATGCGTTTCATAACATCACTCATTTGGCTGACTCTGAGTTATTTGTTCGACCAATCCAGGTCACCTGGGTAAGGTTTAAAACAGGTTTATTTGGAATGATGCGTTGCTCACTTTTTATTACGTGGCCGTCTGGTTCTACCCAAAACGTATTCACAAAGCGCTCACCCGTTAAAACAAACTCACCAACTTCTTCAACCAGAACCGCAGTTGCCTGACCATAAGGCATATCCAGTTGTTCAGGTTGCTTAACCGTAAAGGTTGACTGAGCCTCACGACTGACGCGTGTTCCGTCATCAAGCTGATAGTCATAATTACGTTGCCAAGTGAGGTTACACGACTCAGACGCAGTAGTAATACAGCGCAACGGGTCATCCTTTAAATTCGAAACATTCAACAGGTTATCATCGAGGCCTTGAGTGCGTATGACACGCCCGCTTTCAAGAACGAAGGTTTCTTTCTCTGCTGTAATAAAGTGGTATTCATTCGGTTTATTGACAAAACCTAAAACAATCAGGCTCCGAGCTTTTCCCTGCCACTGGGCGTATAAAGAGGTATAAGGAAAGTTTTGTATTTCCTCGGCGTTTAGCTCTGCATCTTCAATGTCTTTAAACGCATATTCAACAGTTTTACGAACCTCGTCCGTTACTGCTGTACAACCAGCTAAAATTAGTAAAAAACAGGCAAAGAGTCCGTTCCGAATCATAAGAAGTCTCACTAGTTAAACCATTGCGCATAAAAAAATACCGCCAAGCGGCGGTATTTTATCACAGCTCTTGTAGAGTGTTGATCGCGAAGCGCTTCGCAATCAACACAATAAGCTATTACTGAGCTGGAATAGTAATAGTGTAGGTATTAGTACCTGTACCAGTAACGGTAACGATTGGATCCGGGTCTGTCGGATCAGTCGGATCAGTTGGGTCAACAACTGGGTTTGAAGAGCTGTCAGTAACAACAGCAACAGTTGCTGCTGCTGCAACACCTGCAAATACCATTGCCTGAGTTGACATACCGCCGATACCGCTACTTGACGCTTCTTCGCCAGCAGCACCCTGCTGTGCTATTGCTGGCGCGGCCGCTAAACCCAACGCCGCAACAATTGATAATGCTAAAGTTTTCATAAAATTCACCTCACTCCAGAGATATAGATACATGTATCGCTGTGACTGAAAACATTCCAGTTAACAGCAACTTTCATAGTATGCCGCTAGGCCCTAAAATGCAAACGGCATTTACATCATTTTTCACTTAAAGGCCATTAATAGCCGCTATAGCCACAGCAGAATTATAGATAATACCTGTAACCTGTGACCATAGCTCCAGGTTCTCTGTATAAGTAGTATCCATAGGGACTATAATAGTATCACCAGGACCTAATTGAGAGTTACTGCTAAAGCTAAACCAACTGCTGCCGCCTTCATAACGCTCTATAGCGCCATTGGCTTTAACAATATAAATCCGCTCTTCGTCAGCTTTTTCTTTGGTACCGCCACTTCGGCTAATATACTCGTCAACAGAAAGTTCCGGATCAAAACGGTACGAGGTAGCCATCTGCACTTCGCCCATAATACTAATAGAGTCCTTACGAGACGGAACGTGCAAAGTATCGCCATCTTTCAGTTGCACATTATTGGCACCGTTACCAGCCAGGAGCTTGGGTAAGTCCATAATTAAGCGCCCAATCGGCTCTGCAGAGAGTAAATCAGCTAACAAGGTACGCACTTCGCTGTAGGACACTCGGCTGTCACCGGTACCGGTTAACATATTACCGGCTACTTCTCGCTGAAGCTCCTGTGCTAAAATTTTCTTACGCTCTTGCTCTTGCTTGCGCAGTTCTTCACGAGTAAATACCGCACCTTCTATAAAAGCATGGTCGGTAAAACCACCGGCCCGTTCAATAAGCTGTGTTAAAGTTTCACCACGCTTTATGGCGTATGTACCCGGGAAGCGAACTTCACCTTTTAAAGTTACCTCATAAGTGTTCTGCCACTCTGGAATACTCAATACGTTTAAACGGTCACGGCCTTGTAAGGGCACATCCATTTCGCCCTTTAAAACGTCATTTAAAGCAACAGATAGGTAGTCAGTCTGGGCAGTGTCTTTATTGAACTCAAAACGAGTCACCTCGGCGCGTTTAAGGTACGCCGAGTCTTTAACTCCACCAGCCGCATCTAATAAACGGCTGACACTAGCGTTTTCAACTAGAGGGTAAACGCCAGGGTGGTTAACCTCACCGGCTACGTACACCAATGGCGTATTACCATTGCGGGTACGCTGACGTTCAATGCGCTGCATGATAGGCTCTAACAACTTATCGCGAGAATAAAGCGCTAAGTCTTCATCCGCAATCTCAACATCGTCTTCATCAGGTGAGCCAAATAAATCAGCTAACGGTGTCCGCTGTTGTTCTTCTTCTAGTCGCTTGCGCTCGTCTTCTTCATTTGTTTTCTTCGACTGCACTAAGTCCTTCAAAAACGCCCGCCTATACTCCGCTAACATTTCTTGTCGCTCATCAGCCTGACGTTCTTGTTCTGTTAAAGTAAAGCGTGACAGTTGTTGTTCTTCTTGTTCCTGGGTTTGATAGCGACTAAAAATAACAATTTGATCGCGCTCTTGCAGTACAAGGTTTTCTTCTGCTTTGCCGCTAATCGCTTCTGCTACATTAAACTGGTACAAGCTCAAGTCACGTTGAGGCCCTGCCTCACGCACTACCAGTCCGTACGCTAAATCGGCCTGCTCTAAAAGGTCATGACGGCTGTCACGCAAAACATCATTAAGTCGTATGCCTTCATACCACTCATAATGACCAGGCCGGGTTACCGCGCCAACCAATAACAAGCTGTTATCTAGAGAATCCGATACCTCACGCAATGTTAAAACATCGCCGCCTTGCAGCTCTTTGTTTAGATGTTTTTCGGAAGTTAAATCAACGGTGCTAATTAGCCGTTTACCTTTAACAATACGCTGCAGTTGCGCTGACGACAAATATGCACTGTCTTCACTTCCGCCTGCAAAGCGAATTGCATCTTTTAGAGTTTCATCACCTTTTAACTCGTACAACGCAGGGCGCTTCACTTCACCTTTAACGGTAACCATCTCGCCACGGGTAGGAATAAAAACCACGTCACCGCTTTGCAGCATTTTATCGCCAGAAGCATCACCTTTAAGTAGCAGATCGTATAAATCGAAATCTGAAACTACCTCACCGGCACGCATTAAGCGAATAGAGCGTAACGACGCAATATCAGAAAAGCCGCCGGCTAAGTATAAAGCCTGGCTAATGGTAGACAGAGAGCTAACAGTATACGAGCCCGGTTTATAAGCCTCACCCGCAATAAACACCTGAATAGAACGCAGCTCTCCCATAGAAACCGCCGCATTAAAGCCAATTAAGCGCTGTTTAACCTGATTTTGAATGAGTTCTTGCATAAGAGTGTAGCTTAAACCGGCAACATTTAGCTCGCCTAAGTCTGGAATAACCACTTTGCCTTCGCGGTCTATGGTTAAATCGTAACTCCGGTTTTCCTTGCCAAAAAGCTGCACTTTAATGGTGTCGCCAACACCCATAATGTAATTAGAAGGCACAGGAGCATAACCTGTAGGAGAGAATGACTTAGGCTCACCGGCAAACAATTCATAACCAAAAGGTTTTAGCTCATCTTTATCAGACGTGAATTGTTCTTCCAATTCTTCCGGTATTATTGGGTCGCCGTTATCGTCAAATCGAGTACCGCGGGGGAAAACCACACTTTCTTGCTGTTGTTTTTGGTCTGACGAACTAGATGACTGGCTATTAATTTGGTCCAGCATACTTGGGTCTATACCAAATTGCTTTGCTAGTGCCTCTTGCTGAGCTCGGGGTAAACTTTTTAACTGCTCAATCTGGGCCTGGCTGGGCATTGACTGCGCGTGAACAGAGTTAACTGCTCCAAAAGTGGAAGCGACCATTAACACCACAGCACAATATGACACTGAGCGAGACAAGAAAGATTTCAACGAGATCAAAGCATTTCCCCTTTATGCGTTTTAAGCACTTAAATAATCACCGCATTTTATAAGTTAACTTTAAAAAAAGCTACGACAGTGTTTGGCTAACCAGAGTTCACTACGGGTACGCCAAAAACATCTTCAATACGGCCTTGCAAAGACATGCCGCCTGAGTGCTGTGTAGCTGCCTTATCCAGGAGTTTGTTCCAGCGCATATAATTATCGCGGTACAGTTTAACACTCTTACCGTCACTGACTTTATTACCACCTAAGCGGTTGGCATTTTCAAGCGCCACACCGGCAGAAGCCATACTAACAGCGACGGTGCCTTCAACAGCGCTTTCCGGTATCACAATACCTAGGCCCGCGGAGCCTACAGACAGCAGTGCTGGTAGGCATGAGCGACCAATGTTTAATAAGTTATCGTGCCAAGCGGTTTTGTGATTGTTTATTGCGGCAAAGGTATCCCCGAAAAGGCCAGCGTGCATGTCCTGAAACTCTTCTACGTTCCACTCATGCACAAACCGCTTTCCGCTTTGCTCTTCTCTGGCTTGCTGAGCAATAACAGCGTCATCACGGACTTTGAAGAGTAAGTCGAGGAGTTTGGAGGGGCTGGTGACTTTCTTCTGCATCAGCAATGCATAAGCATACGGAAAGCTTTGCAGGGCTTCAGACTCGGTTTGTGACAAGCTTTGTAAGTCATTTATCCGCGACTCTTGCTGCAGCTTGTTACCTAAAAAACGCCAGAGCAGCGCGCTTTGCTGTGCTTTTAAGTCTTCAATGGCAGGAGCCGCGACATAAACTGCGCTATGCTGTGCGGCCAGTTCATTCACAAAGTTTACGCGGAAGCGGTCGATAAGCCCGGAGACTAACTGTCCGGTTTTATGGCAAGCGTCATCATCACTTTGCGCTGCCTGGTTAAAAGCAAGAGCAAAGTCAGAAACGGTAGGTTGGTCTATAGGGGCTTGCTCCGCAATGGTCACCAATAAACCGGCAACACATTTCGCACCGCGGAAGTTATTATCCGTTAATGTGCTTTTAGCCAGCTTGCGTCTGTCGGTAAACTTTTGGGTAAAGCCTTCAAGTAACGCTTGTTTAAATTTTTCGACATCTTTTTGCGCAACGGGCGATTGCTCTGACCAGCGCTCGGGGCTTTCCAACCATTCTTTAATCAGTAATGCGGACTGAGCAGCGGCCTGCTGGCAGCAACCTAACCATTGGTCGGTTGCAAACAAACTGGTTTCTTTAAGAAGGTCGCGGTAGAGATGGTTATGGTCTTTAAGTTGCTGTTTATCATCTTGCTGTATGGAGCCGTCAAACAGCACTCGTGATGACATAGCCAAAGATTCCAGCACATTCAGCAATTGCATGAGCTGCTGCTTAGTCAGTTGCTTAGGGCGCGTTTGCTCCCCAAGCATTAAGCTCATAGACAGGTTTAACTGTCGTGCGTTAAGCAATGATGCACCAGTATAGTTTTGTAGTGTCATGGTTTGCATTGCTTATACCCTGTGCTTTTTAAAAATGCCACCTACGCATCAGATGCTAGCGACTAATCACTTCCAAATAAATCTCGCGTATACACTTTGCCAGCGACATCCTGAAGCTCTGGTGCCATACGGTTTGAAACTATCACGTCCGCCTCAGCTTTGAATCCGTCAAAATCATTCACTACACGCGAATTATAGAAGTTATCTTCCTCTAGTACCGGTTCATAAACAATAACTTCAATGCCTTTGGCCTTAATGCGTTTCATCACGCCTTGTATGGCCGATGCGCGGAAGTTATCAGAACCCTGCTTCATGACTAAGCGATAAACCCCCACCACTTTCGGCTTTTTTGCAATAATACTGTCAGCAATAAAGTCCTTACGGGTACGGTTCGCATCAACCACCGCTCGCATCATGTTTTGAGGTACATCCTGGTAATTAGCTAATAGCTGTTTGGTATCTTTCGGGAGGCAATAGCCACCATAACCAAAGCTTGGGTTGTTGTAGTGCTCACCAATCCGGGGGTCTAAACCAACACCCTCAATTATTTGGCGGGTATTTAAGCCGTGAACTTCTGCGTAAGTATCTAGCTCATTAAAATAAGCAACTCGCATGGCTAAGTACGTATTCGCAAACAGCTTAATCGCTTCAGCTTCAGTGCTATCGGTGAAAAGCGTCGGCACGTCTTTTTTAATAGCACCTTCTCTCAACAGCTCGGCAAATACCTCAGCACGCTTTGAACGTTCCCCAACAATAATACGAGATGGATACAAATTGTCATAAAGAGCCTTACCTTCGCGCAAAAACTCCGGCGAGAAAATAATGTTGTCAGTACCCATTTTCTCTTTCAGCATTTGGGTGTAACCGACTGGAATGGTCGACTTAATGACCATTACGGCATCCGGGTTTATTTGCTTAACCTGGGCTATAACCGCTTCTACGCTATTGGTATTAAAGTAGTTAGTTTCGGGATCATAATCGGTGGGCGTGGCTATAACCACATATTCAGCATCACTGTAAGCCTCTTCAGGGCTTAGGGTTGCTCTTAAACTAAGCTTCTTTTCCGCAAGAAATTCAGATATTTCGTTGTCTTCAATGGGTGACTTCTTGCTGTTAATAAGGTCGACTTTCTCATCTATAATATCAACCGCATAAACTTCATTATGCTGAGCCAAAAGTACAGCATTTGATAAGCCAACGTACCCAGTGCCCGCTACTGCTATTTTCATAAAATACCCAACTGTTCTTGTTATGAGGTTTTAGACATTATAAAACTGCTTGTACCACTCAACCGTGCGTTTCATGCCTTCAGTTACTAGCGTTGACGGTCTATAACCCATATCGTTTTCTAACTCAGACACATCGGCATAGGTTGCGACAACATCGCCCGGCTGAATAGGTTGAAAGTCTTTGGGTATTTCCACCCCGGCGGCATTCTCAACCGCCTCTATAAAGGTCATAAGCGCGATAGGTTGACTATTACCTATATTGTAAACTTTATAAGATGCCGAGGAGCTAGATGGGTCTGGCTGTTTACCGTTCCATCCGCTATTGGCTTTGCACGGACTTTCAATAACGCGCACCACGCCTTCGACAATGTCGTCAATATAGGTGAAGTCACGCTTCATTTTTCCATTATTGAAAACTTTAATGGTGTCACCATTTAATGCGGCTTTGGTAAAAATAAAGGGCGCCATATCGGGACGGCCCCATGGGCCATAAACGGTGAAAAACCGTAAGCCGGTACACTGTATGTCGTACAAGTGCGCATAGGTATGCGCCATTAACTCGTTAGATTTTTTTGTAGCCGCATACAAACTGACCGGATGGTCCACACTGTGCGAAGTTGCAAACGGCATAGCTTCATTTAAGCCGTATACCGACGAGCTGGATGCATAGCTTAAGTTTTTCACATCATTATGGCGGCAGGCCTCCAGCACATTCATAAAGCCCACAATGTTGGAATCTATATAAGCGCTGGGGTTTTCCAGCGAGTAACGCACTCCGGCTTGAGCAGCTAGGTTACAGACTGCGTCAAATTGCTCTTGTTCAAAAAGCGAATCTAGTGCATGTTTGTCTTCCAGCTTTAGTTGGATAAAGGAGTAGCCTGGGTGCGACTCAGACGTAACCATTACACCATATTCAACTTTGCTTTCTTCTATGCCACTCTCTTTTAATCGGCCATATTTTAGATTTACATCGTAATAATCATTAATGCTGTCCAAACCTACTACGGTATGGCCTTGTTTAAGCAGCTTTAAGGCCGTATAGAAACCAATAAAGCCCGCCGTGCCTGTTACTAAAACCTTCATTTAACTCTGTCTCCAGAACCTTTGCCGGTAACCGTCATTAAAATATACTGAAAGTAGCTTTTTATATTGAGTGTGCTAATCATTTTTGCGTCGGTTTCTGCCAGCAACTCTGGTGTGGACATGTCTATTTCGTTTACCTGCGCTAACCCGGTTATGCCCGGGCGAACGTTAAACACGCCTTTTGCTTCGCGCGCCTGGGTTAACTCTTCCTGATTAAAAAGCCCTGGCCGTGGGCCAACTAAGCTCATCTCGCCCTTTAGAACATTCCAAAGCTGCGGAAGTTCATCCAGCTTGGTGCGACGTAAAAAATGCCCAAATTTTGTAATAGAAGCGCTACTGGCCAAATGGCTAGCTACAGAAACGGTGTCCTTTTTCATGGTTCTGAACTTAACCAGAACAAAAGGCTTTTTGTTTTTGCCTACCCTCTGCTGAGTAAATATTGGCGAGCCCGTATCAAACAACCCTATAAGGGTAAGTAAAACAAGTATGGGGAAGCCAACTATCAGGCCAAAAAGAGAAAATAGAAAATCAAGAATACGAATCATTGAATACGATATCACTATTGGTTGTCAGGTTTATTAGAGCTGTGCAGCTCATGGTTAACACAGATTTGTATTGCCTGTTGAAAGCTAACTGGCGGCTCCCAGTTTAATGTCTTTTTGGTGTGGGTTATATCAAGTTGTAAATTACCAAACAGCCTATCCGCAATGGCTTTTTTTCCCAGTATTGTTGCTCCAAAGCGCATTAACCAAACCGGGCATGCCCACAGCTTAGGCTTTTTGCCATAAGCACGGGTTAAGGTTTCAAATAGCTCTTTGGTTGAAACGTCATGATCATCACTAACTAAAAAAGTTTCATTGAGAGGCTGTGGATGCTTAACACAAGCAATAATTAAGCTAACCAGGTTTTCTAACGCAACCAGGCTTCTTTTATTTTTTACTGCGCCAAAAGGCAAAGGCACATTTTTCTTAGCTAAACCCATTAAAGCTTTAAAGTTACCCTTTACACCTCGACCGTAGACCAAGGGTGGGCGAATAATAACAAGCTCAGTAGCAGAGCCTGAAAGCTCCTTTTTCAAGACCAGTTCAGCATCGCGTTTTGACTCGCCGTATAAGTCTTCAGGTGAATATTCACTTGTGCTTTTATAAGAGCTGCTGGGGATTGTTGACTCGCCTAAGGCTTTTACTGAACTCAAAAATATAAAGCGCTTTACGCCCTTTTCTTTCGCTTGTTTAGCCAGCCTTTGAGGAGCCTCAACATTATACTCACGAACCCGAGAGACAAACTCCCCATTGTCTGACTGCGGTACATGCGCTAAAGCCGCGCAATGAATAACTGTCTCTACACCATCTAAAACTGGTGACCAGTCCTTCGTGTCTAATGGTATAGCTACAATAGAGTCACCATAAGACTGTCGCGCAGTGCCGTTTACCTGGAACCCATTATTACTTAGCTTTTTAAATAACTCATTGCCAATAAACCCGCTGGCACCAGTAATAAGCAGCTTGCTTGGTTCACTCATAAGTCAGCAACTCGTCGTATATAGCCAAATGTTGCTTCACTACAACATTAATATCAAAGTGTTTTTCAGCGAACGTCCTACCAGCTTCGCCCATCCTTTTTCGTTTCCCTTCGTTGGCCACTAGTTCTTCGATAGCATCAGCCAATGCAATATGGTCTTTTGGTGGAACCAGCAAACCCGTAACACCATTTTCAATAGCATAGTTACAGCCGGGAGAGTCAGTAGTAATAATAGCTCGACCACATGCGGCTGCTTCGATTAATGACTTAGGTAAGCCTTCTCCATAGTATGAAGGCAAGCAGACAATATTTGCGTTGGCGTACTGTGAGGCAATATCTTTACGAAAACCCAGAACTTTTATGAAAGACTTTTCCTTCCAAGACTCGAACTCTGACTCAGACAAACTCTTTGGATTACCAGGATCAGGTGTGCCAATAAGTTTCATATCAACTGGCACATTACGAAACTCTAGTAACTCAGCAGCTTTGTAAAACTCGCAAACACCTTTTTCTAAGAGTAAGCGAGCCACCATAACAACTTGGATTTTATTCTCAACAGGTTCTGGTAACGCCGCGTACTCTTTTAAATCAACGCCTGAGCCACGGATCAGAACTGTACTTTCTTCGCTAATGACATCGCTATTCAGTAACGTAGATTTGTCATCCGGGTTCTGAAAAATAACTTTCACCGAGCGGCAGCCAAGGGCAAATGAGTATACTCTTGTAATTATATGGCGCCGCAACCTACCTAACAATGAGGACGATGTAAATACCGAACCGAGACCTGATACCGCACCAACAAGAGGCACCCTAATACTCAAGCGGTTGACGAGACCACCATATAGCATTGGCTTTATAGTAACTAAGTGAATTAAGTCGGGCTTAACGCTTCTAAATAGTATCAACAACTTAAATATCGTTTTTAGTTCAACTAAGGGATTCTGCCCGCTCCGACTGAAAGGCACTTCATGATAAGTAAAGCCCAGTCGCGTTATCTCCTCAGCTGCAACACCTTTGCCAGTAGCAACATGAACTGAATACCCGTTTTGTTGAGCGGCTTCGGCTAAAGAGGCACGATGAGAAAGAAAAAACTCAGGCGTATTAATAATAAAAAGTATTTTCTGTTGCATGTTTTTAGTTTTCAAGCCTTACTGGAAAGGTAAACGTATGAATTGTTAGTATTCGATATGGAGTGATTCGCTAACTATGAAAGTTTTGGTTTAAATAAAAATATATAAATCAGGCATAGGATGCCGCCATTAGCTCAATGAAAAAGATGTTTGACACTTGAGAGGTGGCTCTCAAAGTGAAAGCTTAGGTCTAAACCATAACCTCGACATGAATACCCCCCCACTATTTCGTCTAAATTTAGCTTACCAGGGCTGTCAATTAATCGACCTCTACTTTCAAACTGCAAATATTTAGAAACATCACTAACATCGTTAGTTACAATAGGTAAATTTAGCGTATAGGCTTCGACAAACTTGGTGGGAAAGCCAGCCTTATTTGCCCTTATTACCGGACGATAGAAATATAGAATATCACAAGCTTTATTTAACATAATGACTTCATCATGTGTTAGCCTTCCAGTAAATACTACTGCATCCTCTCCACCTTTAGGTAAGTAGTTGAACTCAGAGACTTCAAAGTCCTGTCTTGTAGTGCCAGCGATTAGTACTCTGATTTTTCGTTTGCCACTTTTATTATGTTCTATTACTTTTTCAATCAGGCCATAAAGGCTATCTTTTCCATACCCAACATTTCCACTATATAAAATATTGAAGTATTTGGGGTTCGCAAATTCACTATCTTCTTTTGCACTCCACTTAACTTCATTCACATCAACTAATGGAGGTATTAAAACTGATTTATGTCCATAGTAGCGGTGTAGATAGGAGCTTATTGAAATAACCTTGAAGCAGAGTTTATTAAGAACGCGCATGCGAAGCTCAGTGTCTATAAACTTTGCTAACTTTTTGATTCCTCTATAACCGATAACTCCATACCACTCAGTGCAGTCAGATATAACCTTTACCTTATTAAGCTTGCAGTAAAGGAGAACAAAAGCAAAACTAACACTCCAATAGTTATATAAAACAACGTACTTAGGTTTTAACTTTCTAATTCCAGTTATAGCATCTAAGCCAAAAAACTTTTTAAACCTCGCAATTTTTGATAGCCTTACATGCTCAACCTCATCTAGCTCACTTTGCTTAATTACCTTTCCGTGATGCATATAATATACATTATAACTCAACGCAGAAAACGCCTTTCCTAGGTTGACAACCCTGTGAGCTGCTGCATTTAAATCCGGCAATTTGAAACCGCCAACATACAAAATTTTTCTATTATTACCAGTCATAACGACTAAACGAGTCCATATTTTTCCAATGCGGAGTTAACTTTGCGGTTCCAGTAATTAAACGGACAACTCGCTCTGATGTGTTTCTAATTTTATACTCTTCCGGAATTTCACGCTCCGCCCCAGAAAAAACATCACGAGAGCTGGTAGCTATTCGAACTCCATCAATTAGCATTTGCTGGTCCAAACCAGTTAACGCTATAGCCCCTGTATCGAGCGCTTCGGGACGTTCAATAGAACGACGTAGTGTTACTGCCGGAAACTCTAAAATTGAAGACTCTTCGCTAATAGTGCCGCTGTCGGAAATAGCGCAAAATGCGTCCATTTGCAGCTTGTTGTAATCAAAAAAGCCAAAAGGTTTTAAAAACTGAATACCTTCCACATCATCGAGCAAGCCGAGCTTTTCTAATCTGTTGCGAGTTCTCGGATGTGTAGAGACAACAACTGGGTAGCCGTAGGCTTCATATAAAGAACTTAAGCACTCAACCACTTTCTTAAGGTTCTCTTTACTGTCGACGTTCTCTTCTCTATGAACGCTGACAATAAAGTATTTGTTCTTTTCGAGCTTCAGAGTATCTAAAACAGTAGACTTCTGAATTGACGGTAATACATGCTCCAGAACTTCTCGCATCGGTGATCCCGTTAGGTAAATAAAGCGATGCGAGAGCCCTTCACTCAAAAGATGTCGTCTAGCATGTTCAGTATAAACCAAGTTGAAATCGGCTAAGTGATCTACCAATTTCCGGTTAATTTCTTCTGGTACATTGGCATCGAAGCTGCGATTACCAGCTTCCATATGGTACGTAGCTACCTTCATTCGTTTTGCCATCATAGTGGCTACGGCACTGTTTGTATCACCTAACACCAGAACAGCATCCGGCTTCTCTTCAAGAATAACCTGTTCAGTTTTAATTAGAATTTCACCGAGGCTTTTTCCTAAAGAAGACGTATCAACATTAAAAAAGTGATCAGGCTGACGCACACCGAGTTCTTCAAAGAAAACGTCATTCAATTCATAGTCATAGTTTTGACCCGTGTGAACAATTTTATGGTCAACAACCTCGTCAAGTACTGCCATAACACGAGACAGACGAATTATTTCTGGACGTGTACCCAGAATAGTCATTACTTTTAGTTTTTTCATGAAAGTTTCACCGGTGCGTAGTATGTATCAGGGTTATCACGGTCAAATATCTCATTCGCCCACAGCATCACAACCATTTCTTCATCACCTACATTGGTAATGTCATGGCTCCAGCCAGGGGCCGTTTCAACAATTTCCGGTTTATCGCCACTTGTGAAAAGCTCGTGATATTCATTAGTTATCATATGGCGGAATCCAAAACGAGCATTCCCTTTTATAACCAGAAACTTTTCATTTTTTGTATGGTGGTAATGCCCACCTCTTGTCACTCCTGGGTGAGCCGTAAAGAATGAAAATTGTCCAGAGTCCTTGGTTTTTAGCATTTCAACAAAAACACCGCGTTCATCGCCATGCTTAGGTACCTCGTATGAGAAGCGCTCTTTAGGTAAATAGCTGACGTAAGTTGAATACAGTTTACGGACAAAACCATCGCCAACCTTTTCTGTAACAAGAGTGTCGCGACTGCCTTTGAATAAACGCAGCTGCTTCGCTACATAACCTACTGTTTTCTCATAAACAGGCAGCACTTCACTAAGCATTTCTGTTTGTGCATTTTTGTTCTCACCGGAAACTAAATCACGTGCAGCTTTTATGAGTTCCTTTACTACATCATCAATATAAACAAGTTTAACTTTGGCGTTGGTATCGTTGATTTGTATAGGAAGGTCGCGAGCAACATTATGACAAAAAGTAGCCACCATTGAGTTATAGTTTGGTTCACACCACTTCCCAAAAACATTAGCTAGTCTATAAACCTTTGCAGGCGTACTATTAGCCTCTGCGTAACTTTTAACTAACTCTTCAGCTTGTCGCTTGCTTTTACCGTAAGCGTTATCACGTTGAGCCTGGATAGACGAACTATAAATAACCGGTAAGGGTTTGGGCTGCTCACTTAGTATATTTAGTAATTCTTCTGTAAGGTTAGTATTCCCTTCAAAGAATTCACTTTCATTATCAGGTCTATTCACACCTGCCAAGTGAATAACGCAGTCGACACATTTTAGCAATTCGTTAAGTTCCGGTGCTTTATGAGCTTTCGTGAACTTAACGTACTCAATATCTTCCATTTCATCGATATGAGCAACTAGATTTTTGCCGACAAAGCCGTTTGCGCCAGTAATCAGTAACTTCATAGCTAGCCTTCTGGATTAATGTAATCGCCGTTTGCAACCGCACGCATGAATGGAAGTTTATTCAAGAGCTGCTTCATTCCCTCAACGTTTAATCGCTCAGTATTATGTGAGTTATAGTCCTCAACCTGCTCAATTCTATTGTCGCCCTGGTCAACATACTTAGAGTAGTTAAGGTCGCGAAGATCGGGCGGGACTCGATAATAGTCGCCCATATCCTCTGCGCAAACCATCTCTTCTCGCGATAAAAGTGCTTCGTAGAGCTTCTCGCCATGGCGTGTCCCGAGAGTTTCAATGGGATGTCCTGTTTTATCAACGAAGGACAAAATAGCTTTTGCTAGAGTTTCAATAGTTGCAGCTGGAGCCTTTTGAACGAAAATATCACCGTTGGTACCATGTTCGAATGCGTATAGAACCAAATCGACCGCATCATCCAGAGTCATCATAAAGCGTGTCATGTTAGGGTCTGTAATAGTAATTGGCTTACCACTTCTAATTTGATCAACAAATAAAGGAATTACCGAACCCCGTGAGGCCATAACATTGCCATAACGCGTACCGCAAATAACGGTTCTTTGCTCATCTACGTTACGAGACTTTGCGACCATGACCTTTTCCATCATAGCCTTTGATATACCCATCGCATTAATAGGGTAAACAGCCTTATCTGTACTTAAACAAACAACCCTTTTCACTTCATTTTGAATAGCTGCTTCGAGAACATTCTCGGTACCTACGATGTTTGTCTTTACTGCTTCCATTGGGTGAAACTCACATGAGGGAACTTGCTTTAAGGCAGCAGCATGATAAATAAAGTCCACGCCGCGACTCGCATTTAAGACGCTTTGATAGTCTCGAACATCGCCAATGTAAAACTTCAGCTTGGGATGGTTGTATGCTTTACGCATATCATCCTGCTTTTTTTCATCACGGCTAAAAATTCGTATTTCAGCGATATCCGTATCAAGAAATCGGCGAAGGACAGCGTTACCAAACGAACCTGTGCCGCCAGTAAGTAAAAGTTTTTTATTACTAAAAGTCATAAAAGAACCGTATAAAATATTAGAAGCGTTAGCTTAAGCCAAAAGTTAGTAAACCAATCGATTATCGTTAGCTCTCTTTAGAAGAGCCGGGATTGCAAAGCTCAAGATGAGTAAAAAAGATACCATCACCTCGATAAATAAACTAGCAAAGAACAACTGAACCATAGCGAATAAAATATATATCGACCGAGATGAATAAATCGCCACTGCTCTTTATTAAGCGAAGCATAACTCTTAAAGTGCAACTATTACAGTTACTAGTTAACTCTCAGGTGTAGAATTGGTTTCAGGTGTGTCGGTCAACTTAACAATATATTTTCTGTCCAGCGATTAATTTTCTTTACTCATTAAAAATTATCTCAATTTAGTTAACGTTAGTTTCCCTTTAATTTTCAACAAACAATTAAAACCAGTCTCCATAAAAAACTAGTCTCCTTAGTAAGGATTGAATATAAGAGGTTTGCGCTAAAAGCTACATGATAACTACGACAGAAATTATTTTCCTTTGTATCCGTTAGGGTTTTTCATTTGCCAATTCCAAGAGTCACGCATCATTTTCTCTAATCCTAGTCTAGCCTTCCAGCCTAATCTCTTATATGCGTAGGCTGCATCGGCATAACAGATAGCTATATCACCCGCTCTGCGCTCGACAAGCCTATATGGTACTGCTTTTGCACTTTGTTTTTCGAAAGCTTCTATGATTTCTAGTACAGAATAGCCTTTTCCAGTCCCTAGATTTATCGCATCGAATCCAACTGGGGCATTTTCTTCGATTAACTTTAATGCATCAAGATGACCTTGAGCTAAATCGACTACATGAATATAGTCTCGTATACCTGTTCCGTCTGGGGTCGGATAATCGTAGCCATATACATTCAGTTCTTTTAACTTACCAATTGCAACTTGTGATACATACGGTAAAAGATTATTCGGAATACCATTTGGGTCTTCACCTATAATCCCGGAGCTATGGGCTCCAACTGGGTTAAAATATCGTAAAACGATAGCCGACCAACCTGAATCAGCAACACATAAATCCTGAAGAATACGTTCGACCATATACTTCGAAGTGCCGTAAGGATTAGTAGTACTACCGACTGGCGAACTTTCATTAATTGGAAAACCTTGGGGCTCTCCATACACCGTAGCTGAAGAGGAAAAGACGAGATTCTTAACGCCAAAAGCTTCCATCACTTCACATAAAGTGAATGTACCTATAACGTTATTTTGATAATAGTGAAGTGGTCGTTCAACGCTTTCCCCTACAGCTTTTAAACCAGCAAAGTGGATAACCGACTGAATTGTATATTGGCTGAATAATTTATTCAGACTGGCTTTATCACGGACATCTCCTTTAACAAAAGAAATGTTTTTTCCTGAAATTTTTTCGGCACGTTTAAGGGACTCTCTAGTACTATTAGAGAGGTTATCTAAAACGACAACTGAATAGCCTTCACTAAGTAATTCAACCACTGTATGTGAGCCTATATAGCCGGCCCCGCCTGTTACAAGTATATGTTCATTCATAAAAATCTACCGGTCTATTGCAAGTCTTATCGTATTAATGTGAAGCTGTAAAAAGCCTAGGTACGTTCCTTCTAATTCTTCTGCTTTCACCAATCGTAATATATCACTAAATAAGTACACTGTTATCTTATATAATTTATAAGAAAAAATTGATTAAAAACACTTACTTAGGTATCAAAGTTTCTTATTTATACTTGTACTGCAATATTAGCCTAAGAGTTGCAAAATGTAGTAATCAAAAGAATCATTTACACAGGCCTAATAAGTTCCGCAAATTATCATTTTAGATGTTTCAACAGTACCTAGTTCTAATAGCTAAAATTTCTATCCTAGTTAGTAAGAGGACCCATTCTTTTAATAGAATAAACAGCTTTTCCATGCTTAAGCACAAACCCGATAGGCTCGATTCCGAATGCTCGTTTCGAGAAATTTCCAAGCTAGCCTAGTATTTTCTCTTATGGTCACTAATTAAATGTATCCCGACTTTTTTCGGCTGTACCCTCCCCTACTAAGTAGTTGTATAGATTTAAATATTCTAACCCCGTATCAAAACCTTGAGTCTCATTAGAATCGAGTTGAAAAGATATATTTTCCCCATTACGGTGGAAGCCATTATTAATACCGTCAAAATCGGTTCTGTAGCCAAGGCTTTGAAAAACAAAATGCGAAGCTAGTTGCACATCGTTCAACGGGTAGAATTTTACTTTAGATGCCCCCGTATATAACGACGGAAGCCCACCAACAAAGGGGGCCACTATAGGAATACCAACAGACTGGGCTTCAATAAATGAATTTGAACTATTTTCTATAGCTGACCCTATAAAACAGATTGAGCAATTTTTGTAATAATATGCCATTCTTTCCGACTCTAAAGAACCAAGAAACTGAATGTTATCTTCAAGCTCAAAACGTTTTATTATTTTCTTAAGCGACCTAGAATAACTGTCATTCCTTTTACTTATATCGCCTGTTGCAAGTAACTGGATGTTTGGAGCTTTTTGTTTAACAGAAGCCAGAACGTTAAGCATAAATGCAAAACCTTTTAAAGGATTACATATGTCTCCGGGGAAAAATATAGTTTCTTCTTGAAGAGAGCTCTCATCCCACTTTATGTTCAAGAACTCACTTCTCAACCCTTCATCCACCTTAAAATAAGATATTTTAGGGTTAATTGAAAAAGAACGCACAAAGTCCCAGTTTGTCCTACCTATTATATTTTGAGAGTTCTTAATTTGCCGAGTTTCAGAAAGAAATCTAGTGTAGAGGGAAAAATGCTTAAACCAACAATATATCTTTCCTAAAAAAGAAATATAGCTGTTGAACTTAGTCATCGCTTTAGTTTTATATATTTCAGAGACCAACCCTTGAATAGAAGTTACGGTTGGAGCGCCGTTAGATATGTAGAAAGCTTCAAAATATGGAAACTCTGTACCATGAAAATGAATTAAATCTGGATCAGCTATATTTATTAAACGTTCTGCAATTTTATGCGATTTATTCTTTAGATAAATATATTTACCAACCCGCGGTTCCGGAAATGTCAGATAGGTTATCCCTTGCAGTTTAGTTTCGGTATATCCCAGTTTAGAGGGGCAAGCTATAAAAACTTGCACACTTCTTTGCTGACTCTTAAAGTAATCTAGTAGACTAACCAACCATGAACCGCTTGTTGTCTTGGGTAGCGAGTAATGTTCACATAAATCGGGCATAGCATGATTGACAACCCAAAGTACTTTTAAAGGCTTTCCACTATTATGTTTAATCTCATTATCATTCAGCACGTCAACTATCCATTTAAATATCTATATATAAACAACGTTTATTTTTCGCGTAAACTAGGCCAATTATACGACCAGACAACTATAAAAAGTAAAAGGTGTAACATAAACCCGGTAAAAAAGTTATTTCTTGTTGAAATTACTATAAGAAAAAGAAAAAAGAAAATTAGTTTATTCTTAGGAAAGTATAAAAGCAGCCAAAACACCATAAAAATAAAAGGTAATACGAATAACACACCTTTATATGCTGCCAGTACGAGTATGCCACTAGATGGGATTAAACGCTTATCGAACACAGCATCACTCATCCCTGCCAATGAGTGGGCAAGGAAGTCTAAAGCTAATTCGTTACCAGAAGAACGGTTATGGCTGTCGTTTAATATCGAATCGAAACGACCGATAATATACTCTGAAAAACTACTATCAAATGATAGTATTAAAATGGATATCGAAAACAAAATAGCTATCGTAAAAAAATTCTTAAGTTTAATTTTACTAAATGATACTATAATAATGATACCGATAAAGTATATTATATAAGCTAAAGACATTGAGCTTAAGCCTAACAACCCAATAGATAAAAAAGTAAAATCAAGCTTTCTCCGGTTATAGTAATCTAAAAAAAGAACCATTGAAATAAATAGACCAAAGGTCCCAGGTTCGTCAAAAACCGAATTCATTCGCGCGAATGATATACCGGGTAAGTTATAAATAGAAGAACTAAATGACAAGTAAGTAGCATATACCGTGTGCCCAGAGTGATCCTCAAAGACGAATGACTGGTCAGGTTTCACTAAAAAAAGGATGAAAGATATAAATGCAAAAAATATAGGCCACTTAACCGCACTAGATATATTTTTATAGTTACTCCTGCTTATTAATGCAACAACGATCTTGAATGCTAAATAAAATTTCAAGAAATGATATAAATCAACTGCAGAACTTTCAGAGATTCCAAAGTAGGAAAATCTCACAAAAACATAAATAATAACTAACAACCAAAAAACAAGGTCTAAGGCATAAAAAAATATTATGTCACGAAAACTAAAAAATATAGCTAATAGGCATAAAAAATTAATTAGATATTTAACTTCCTTACCTATAAAAAGATCAAGTGCAACCACCTCCTGAGTTGTTAATAATAGAATTAAGGTTAAAATTAACACTAGTACGTTTTTTAACATACTTTTCAGTAGCCTTTTAAATTAAAGCTTTTATAAAACATAAAGCGAGCAAGAAAGTGGTAAAAGTGAAGAAATGTGAACTATTTTTCCAAAAAATAAATCTATTAGAAATTACTTCTCTTCTAGTGGAAGCCAATAGATGTAAACTACTAGCTATATTAATATAGTATCTTTTTCAACGATTAAATTTCTGGCATAAAACCCGAAAGGCTTAAAGAAAAGTTAAAGTAATTGAGTATAGTTTTTAAACTCATTCTAGGATTTTATTCCATAAAAAATTTTACTTACAACTTATTTGGTAATTAAGGAAGATAATATTTCATCTTATAATACTTCATATGAATATATAGCCTCTTGTGTATTCGAGAGCGGTATATATTCTTTCTTTCAGCTAACTCGCTTACATTTAACCGTTCGAAATAATCGCCACAAACATATCTGAACATACCATTTTTATATAAATAGGTTTCATAGGACATTTTTCGCCCAAAGAACGATATTCCTCTATATTGAACAAAATCGTTAAACTTCAATTTTTTTTCTATTTCATGTTTAGCTTGTGGAAGCATTATCATTGTGCCATCTACTTTCATTACATATTCAGATGTAGCATGAGAGAAGCAAAAGTTATAGTAATCGGACAGACTGACTTTCCCATTTTCAATGTCTTTTTTATAATTAATACCTTGGCTGGCTACTTCTTTATTAAAAAAAATAAGTTTGGTTCTTATTCCTATAGTTCCGAGATAGTCTATCAATTTTTCTATTACACGTAGCGTCGCTTCGTCACTATTATTCGCTACAAAAATAACTTCCGAAACTAAAGACGCAATACTCATTACACTTGCTGTTAGAAATTCAGACTCATGAGACAGTCTATATACTGCAGATATTTCAAATGGCCTATCAGTAGCCTTTATACCGAACCCTTTCTCAAATTCACTTAAATCAGTTGATTCAGCTTTATCCTCGATAAATCTGGGTGATAAATTAATCGAATGAAGACGCCCTAATATAAAATTCTTTATTCTAAGGAACAGCAACATCTAATCCTCTCTTAAAATTTATAAACTGAGATACTCCTAATAACCATTTAAGCAAAGTAAAATTCATACCATCAAGATCGAAATTTCGTCATTCCAAATTTAGATTACTATTATGTAACCAGAAATATTAACCGGGCAATTGATATCTAAAATCTTCATTGCTTTAACAGGAAGCTTCGACGTTAGCCATAACTATAATACTACTTTAATTTACTGGTTGATCTTTATTAAATATTTAAAAAGTAGTAATTTTTTTCAAAAATACTTATTATTTTTATACAATTAATGCTTATCGAACTGTAAAAATTAATTTATTCGCAATAACTTTTTAAAGTCAGAATTTATACCTTTTAAGATACTCGTCGAGTACGATTTTTCCGCTGTTTTTTCTATTTATCAGATCAAAAAAATATTCAAACTCTTTATCTGGATCATGATTCCCACTACTTTTTGCTAATTCGTAGGCAGATTTTGAATCGCTATAATTTTCCGCTATATAATTTTCTTTATATGCAGTCCTAAAAAATGTAAAACCAGTTATATAGAGTTCACTAAAATCGGTATCTATTAGGTGATTAATTGCTTGAATCCCGGTCGTTGGTATCCTTACATTAAGCTTTCTTCTTAATTTCATATACTTCGAAAAAGAACCAGCCGCTTTTATCTTAAGATCTGGATATTTAGCTTTTATTTCAAAAAAATCCTTAAACAAGAAAATCTCCCTGTAAGGGTACAGTATAAACTTCGTATGCTGTTTTATAAGTATGCTTGGCTTTATTTCCCCCCCCCCCGTTATCGGGTCCTCATTTAAACAATGGTATAAAACATCTGTTCTTTCAGAATTACCATTTTTCTCAAGCATTAAGGGAGATTTATTTAGCCTTATGATGAGATCGAAATCGTCAAGTTTAACAGGATTAGAAAACTGCATCGCAGTGTCTGCCGGGCCTATGATAATTATTTTTTTACCACTAAAATATTTATCATTAAAAAAATCGCTTGGTCTTATTTTAAAAACATAGATTAATAAAAGCTTTATTAATCTGAATAATTTTTTAATTTTATTTAAAAACATAACTTGACTAAAACCTTCAAAAAAATTAAGCAATATATAACGCCAATTCGATAAGGAGTTTTAAAAAGTAGCTACATATGAAATTATGTCTAACAATAATCAAACACCACAAACCTGAAGCGAATCGAACATACCGCCGCTATATTTCATATTTAACTTTGTCGAGAGTCTTAAACCAGTTTTACTGAAGGCACTCACTCTCAATAAATTCATTCTGCGTAGATTTCCCCGGTTAAATAAAAAACAATAGTAACTGGTTTTATCTATAAGCTCGTACCAAGGCTCTGATTCACACTTGTTCACTAGTACTCAACAACCTTTTTTGAGCATCTTTCATACTGGCAAAAGGCAGATAAGAAAAAAACTTCAGTTAGTGTTAAGATGATTTAATCTAAGCTTGGCTAGCCTGTAAACAAGAAATATTAAAATTATGTATAATATTTTCTAAGTGCCATCAATAAAGGAACTAGGTGCTAACCGTATAAGATAATAATTTCAATTAATATTATCTTCCTTACTTACAAGCTTTAAAAAGGTTTGATACCTCTATTGAAATTTAGCTAACCAATTAAGTAATGAGGATTTTATCTTGCTTTTTTACTAGATCATCAAGTTCTTTTATTTGTTCAAGAAAAATCTCGAGTTTGTCTAAAGGCAGCGCGCTAGGACCATCACATTTTGCCTTATTGGGATTTTTATGTGCTTCTAAAAAAAGACCAGCGAGCCCCGTTGAAATTCCGGCTTTAGCTAACTCGACTATTTCAGAACGTCTCCCGCCAGATACAGAACCACCGCTTTCTCTTTGCTGTAGAGCGTGGGTTACGTCAAAAACGATAGGCGCATTGTTGCTAATATTCTTCATAACACCGAAACCAAGCAAATCGACCACTAAATTATCGTATCCAAAACACGTTCCGCGCTCACAGAGCATTATACGTTCATTACCTGCTTCTCTGAACTTTTCAATGATGTGTTTCATTTGTCCTGGGCTAAGGAATTGAGGTTTTTTTATATTGATCACTTTGCCAGTCTTCGCCATTGCGGTAACCAAATCGGTTTGGCGAGCTAGGAATGCGGGAAGCTGCAATACGTCCACTACTTCAGAAGCTGCTTCAGCTTGAAATGACTCATGGACGTCTGTTATTAACGGTACTCCAAATTCTTTTTTTACATCCGCAAGAATCTTTAACCCTTTATTTAAACCCGGCCCACGATATGAGTGGATTGACGAACGATTAGCTTTATCAAAACTAGCTTTAAAAACAAAGGGAATACCGAGCTTTTTTGTCACCCGAACATATTCCTCACATGCTTCCATTACTAACTCTTCGGATTCTATAACATTAATACCACCGAAGAGCGTAAAGCCAAGCTGATTTCCTACCGAAATATTATTATTTATTTCAATGACCATTTTTAAACTCTAAAAAAATCCGTAATTCTTTACTAAGGAACTGACCTCAGCTCCCATCGATATATCCACGAGGATCTTTTTTTCATTTGATGCTCGAGTATAAATTTCTTCAATCACTTCTTTTTCTATTACTTTAGGTATAACAACTAACCCCTCAGCGTCCCCGAAAACTAAGCTTCCAGGGCTAACCGATACACCGCTTAAATTAATTGTTTTATTCAAAGATGCCATTGTAGCGCGTTTCCGAACATCTTGGCAGGTATAACCTGAAGAGAACACAGGCAGCCCCAATTTAAGTACTTCACTAGAATCCCTGGTTTTTCCCCCAACGACTACCGCTGATGCACCCGCCCTAATAGCTAAATTTGCATTCAATTCTCCGAAGTAGGCATAATCAGGGGTATCATTCTCCACCAGAATGATATCATTAGGTATTATGGTATCGTAGGAATGTAAAGCTGAATAAATTCCTTTAAAATCTTCTCCCTTTTTTAACTTTCGAAGTTTTAACGTTTTTGCTCGTCCAAGAAATTTCGCTTCAGGGATATTAGGAGTCAGCCCACGGATAACTTGATTACTATAGCCAAAATCATCAAGAATATCTGATAGCATACTACTTGTGAGATGATTTCTAATATTGGTTAACAATCGACGATCTTGTTCTCTCAAGCCAGCCGCGATTAAGTTCGCTAATTCAAATTCTTCAGGCCAGTTCACGTCAATAGCTTCTAGTGGTGAAGCCTGGAGCATTAAAGGAGACTCACCTACTCTTCGATTTGTCTTCTTTGCAGCTTCATTTTTTACAATATACAACCCCATAGTTTCTATGACAGTGTCATCAAGATCTACGCTGTTTGGAATGTGATTAATATCATAACTAGGTTTACCTTCTTCCCATGTATACTGCTTTTCAGAGTTAACAAGCACTGCTGAATCGTATCCAGACGAAGGTTCCATCAACGCGTCGACGCCCTTTTTAATCGTGTCAGGTTGAATAAAAGGGCTCGTACCAAGAATTTGAATATAAATATCAGCTTCAACTTGGTTTACTTCATTCATAAAAAGCTGATTTCCATCAGTTTTGTTACTAGCAAGAGATGGATCGCGATTTAAAATCTTACAGTCAATTTCACTTGCAAAGTCAATAACGTCTTTTGATTCAGTATCTAAATAAACTTCATCAATAAAATCGCAAAGTACTAATTTCTCTAGGGTGTGTAAAAATAGTGGCTTACCATCAAGTAACTTCAAATTCTTACTTTCTATTCTTGAGCTTGAGCCTTTAGCTGGCAAAAACGCGACGACTCTCATAAAGCTCCTCTATTCAGGTTTTGATATATATATAAATTATTTGCTTCATCAGTAACAACTAAGCTATTTACAGAAGTTTCACTCATTAGTATGTCTGCATCAACACATTTTGTTGAATAGGATACTACTTTAGGCGATTTTGTCATTATTGATTCAGCACTTAAACTATTAAGCTCTGACAACTCATAGTTTGACAATGCACGGCTAACATCTCCGTCGGTAATTACACCTACCAAGTTTTCATTTTTTGTTACACAAACAACTCCACATTTAGAGTTCGCGATCCGAGTTAACAAAAGTTTAAAGTCACTCGCTACATGCACAGTTACTGCAGGTAAGGCAAATTCAATGACTCGGCTAAGTAGCTTCCTACCAAGACTACCACCAGGATGAAATCTAGCGAAGTTTTCTGGCTTGAACTGCCTCGCCTCCATTAACGCAATAGCCAATGCATCTCCCATGACAAGCGTAGCAGTTGTCGAAGACGTTGGTGCTAGTTGCAGAGGGCAAGCTTCCTCTTGAACTCCTATATCTAAATGACAATCAGAATTCTGAGCTAGGGTTGAGCTAGGATTTCCGGTCATACAAATCAATGTATTACCATTGTCTTTCAAGAAAGGTAACAATCTTAATAGCTCTTCTGTCTCACCAGAGTTAGAAATTGCCAAAAAAACATCTGAAGGCTGTACCATACCTAAGTCACCGTGAAATGCCTCAGATGGGTGAAGAAAGAAACTAGGGGTACCTGTACTAACTAAAGTTGCAAAGATTTTTTTTCCAATATGACCTGATTTTCCCATCCCACAAACGATAACTCTACCATCCACATCAAGGATTTTAGTGATAGCACTATCAAAAGCAGCATCAATTTTTTTAGCAACAAAATTTATTGAAGAACATTGCGTTTCAAAAACTCTTTGAGCGATCCCTTTATAGCTGAACATCAAATCATTAACCTTATAATTTAGCTTGATTCTATTTGAGGCTTACCACGTTTCTGCGAACTGCTTTACAAACTTACTAACTTACTAGTCTTAACTACAAGCTTGAATTTTATTTTAATATTACGCCATTATTTTAATATTTCATATGTTCTTATACGCACTCAGCCGGGCGTTTTAAAAACTTTTATGTAATAAGTATCTGCTTTTCATGCAAAACTAGATAGAAACGTTAATCTAAAAATATACAAGTCTCTTAGAAAGGTAACACTATGAAGTATAAGCCATTTTTCTAAAATTATTGTTACTAACAAGTAGTTGCTCATAGGTTCCCGAATCTTGAACCGTTCCATTATTTAGAAAATAGATTGTATCGCACTGTCTTACAGTATTAATTCTATGCGCAATTATCACTATTGTTTTTGCACCAGATAAGTTGTGGATCGCATCCATGACTAACTTTTCTGTTATTCCATCAAGCGCGCTTGTAGCTTCGTCAAAAACTAGTACATCCGCGTCATCATATAGTGCTCTCGCGATACCAATTCGCTGTCTTTGCCCTCCCGATATCTGTATACCTCGTTCACCTACTCTTGTATCTAACCCTTCGTCAAGTTGATCTAATAAATCCTCTAAGTGAGCAAGTTTCGCAGCCTTTCGCACGCGTTCTTCATCTATTCCGTCAGGTGCTATCCCAAAAGCAATATTTTCCCTTATACTCGAATCAGCTAAAAATATTGTCTGGGGAACAAAGCCAATGTTATTTTGCCAAGCACGTTTTCTACTCTCCCTCACTTCAATACCGTCAACTTTAAGCAGCCCCTTCTGGGGCTCTATCAACCCTAACAAGATATCTATGGTTGTCGACTTGCCTGAGCCTGAAGCTCCGACCAACCCAATAACTTGATTAACGGGCAATTTCAAATTCAAGTTTTGCAAAGCCATTTGCCTGTTACCGGGATATGAAAAGCTTATACCTTCCAGTTCTATAAGATTTCTGGGTTTAAGCTTCCCATATTGTGCAGCATTTTCTATTGTTTTTTCATATAGACTTGCTTTTAAATCTTCTTCAATGCTATCAAATGAAGCCATGTTTCCTTTTACCTGAGCTAAGCTAGTATATATCTGTTGAAAAGCAGGAAGTAATTTGAACCCAGCCAACGCATATACTGATAAAACAGGCAATATATCACTTAAATCCCCATCATATTCCGATAATAAGTAAAGTATCAAAAAGATCACGGCACCAAACGCAACTAATTCCATAGCATAGCGAGGGGCCTGGGCAAGAGCCCTAGTCACTCCTTGTGAGTTACCTAATAACTCGCTGGACTTATTAAAACGGTGTACAAAATCATTTTGGCGACCCAAGAGAAGGGTATCCCGAATACCACCAAATCCCTCATTCATAAGTTTAAAACGTTCTTGGTTAGCTTTGGAAATATCGTTCCCATTTCGGGTTAGTTGACTGCGAATTAACCTGTACAAAAGCACATAGGCAACACTAAATGTAGAGAGTCCAACCAGAGCAACCAAAGGATTAAAAGCAAATATGGCCCCCCCCATGACTAACCCTAAAACAGCTTTTGCATTCATCTGCATTAATGGCTGAATGACTAGATTAGTTATCCTATTAGTCTCTTGTGAGATTCTATTGGTTAGCTCACTGCTAGTGCCTTTAGCATGGAATAGCCATGGCTGTGACATATAGTGTTTAAATAAACGAGTAGAGATTTCTGCACCAACTTTTGCAGCGTAAAGAGACAGACGCCATGTTGTAAACATGGCAATGATACTTGCACAGGCCAGCACTACTAAAACGCATACTCCCAACCAAAACAAAAAATCTCTTGGATTTTGAAAACCAGTTAATGAATATATTTCAGCTAATACCCCCTCTCCCTGTAATAGACTGATATCACCCACCAGTGCCATAAAAGGCCCTATTGCAGCTACCCCTGCGACTTCAGAAAATGCCATTAAAACAACCAAAAACTGAAGTCTTATAAGTCGTTTTCGTTGCTCACTCGAGAGAAGTTGGAAAAGACGTTTCAGACGTTTAAACATATAACTATTCGACTCTTAGTTAAAGAGATAAAAGTAAAAAGCAAATTAAGAGCAATTTTGCCGATTTTAAAACTGAAAGATATTTTTTATTTTACTTAGGACATGATTCAAGAAAATATAATCATCAAATTAGCAAATGCTCCCGCTGGTAAACCCATTTTTTTACTAATCAATGACTTTATTTACTTCCATTAAAATTGAGGGAGTTTAACATCTTATTCTTACTAAACATGCTTCTTGATAAAACAAAACCTATACTCAATAAGCCACCTAAGAAGGTACCAATAATGGATATTATAGCACGCGATGGTTTGGCTTTTTGTTCTGGCACCACGGCCGGATCTAAGGTTTGGAAAATATACTCAGGGCGCACATTCGCCAGCATAATGGTTTGTGTTTGCTTTTCTATGAGTTGGTAAAACATTTGCTGCATGTCACTTAACGAGGTGCTTTGTAGCTCTTTGTCTAAATATTCCAGGCTTCTCTTCGCCTCCCGAATATCTCTTTCACGCATGTGGCTATTAATTTCTTCAATAAGCCACCCCACCCATCTTTGGGCAACTTCTGGAGACTGATGGTTCACCGCAACAGTTACCAATCCTGTTGCGTCGTCTTTACTGACTTCCAGCACCTGGTCTCTGAATACTCTTACATATTCCCAACTCGATGGCGCTGACTGCTTAGGCGGTTCAACTTCTCTGACCCACTCATTCATGTCTGGATCATAAACCTCATTGTTAAAGACAATACCACTACCCCGATTCCATTCTTCCACAGCCATAAGCTCAGGCAGAATGTCATACTTTTCGACAAAGCCTTTAATAAAGGCGCGAGATTTAAGAATTTCTAACGCGATGGTGGTTTTATCAGCATTTTTACCACCTAAGTTAACACCGGCTAAACTAGCCAGGCCACCCAATTGCCCTGCCATTTGAGAAAGTCCGCCACCGCTCGCTTCTTCAGTAGGCGCGAGTGTTGCTTCAGACCTATAAATATTCGGCAGGCTTAAAGAGTAAATAACGGACCCAACCGCAAACACGAAGGTAATGGCAATAATCCACCATTTGCCTTGCCAAATTATGCCGAATAGCTCGCGCAGGTCTATTTCGTCGTCCTGGTAATCCGGATGGCGGTTTGGTTCGTAGTTAGGAGGAGTTAGTGGTGCTTTAGAATTTTCGTTTTTCATCATGAAGGCCTTAAGGGTTGCCTACTTAACGTTATTTTTATAAGTTGCGCACGCTACCGCCCATGGGGTGCGGCTCCCATAGACCGATAGTGCTGTTAATTGTGTGTAATTTGTGCGTTACTAAATTTAGATCAAGCTCGTATGATACCGCATGCAGCCCTTTCTCTACAAAGGCTTTATCATATCTTTTCGATGGAATTTTGAGCACTTGACTCCCCCGAACTTATCACTCTTTTGTCCTATGGCGGTTTCTCGCTGGTTTGTGTAATCTCAATTTTTAGCCTGGCATTTATGTCAGGAACAGTATCTCACCTGACATAAATGTCAGGCTACATATGAAGAAGCAACACAAGGAACCAAAAACATGGATGTAATTCACCACGGCGCTTTTGAAGGGGTTACCGGCTCGTGCCACGAGCTTTTGTTAGACAATGACCACTCACTACTTATTGACTGCGGTTTGTTTCAGGGGGCAGAAACATCTGGTTCGGGTGCCGACGCCAGCGCCCAGGAAATAGACTTTGATATAAGCAAGGTAAAGGCATTGGTAGTAACACACTGCCACATTGACCACGTTGGTCGCATACCCTGGTTGCTTATTGCGGGTTTCAACGGCTCTATTTATTGCACCAAGGCCACTGCGCTGTTACTGCCGCTGGTTATTGAAGACGCCTTAAAGGTTGGTTTAACCCGTAACGCTGAGATTATCGACGCGGTTATTGCCCGGCTGCGACGCCAGCTAAACCCTGTTGCTTATGACCAATGGCTTGAACTCCCCGCCGAGTTTGCTACTGAGCCTTTTAAACTGCGCTTTCGCCAGGCCGGCCACATTCTGGGATCGTCTTATGTTGAAATTGAAAATGTGAGTACCCACTACCGCGTGGTGTTCTCGGGTGACTTAGGTTGTAAAAACACCCCACTGCTGCCCGACCCTAAGCCATTAGAGCGTGCCGATTTTTTGTTGCTGGAAAGTACCTACGGCGACAAAAACCATGAGTCGCGGGCTGATCGTGCCCAGCGATTAAAGTCGGTAGTCGAACGCTGCATTGAAAACAAAGGCACCATTTTAATTCCGGCTTTTAGCATTGGCCGTACGCAGGAGCTTTTATATGAGCTGGAAGATATTATCCACCAGGCGCGTGAAGAAGAAGCGAAAACCGGCACGAAAAATCCTGTCTGGCATAAAATGACGGTAATTCTCGATTCCCCTCTGGCAGCGCAGTTTACTAAGCAGTACCGCGCCATGAAGGATTTATGGGACGAGGACGCCCACAAACGCTTAGACGAAGACCGCCACCCGCTTAATTTTGACCGTCTGCTAACGGTGGATGAGCACAGCGAACACGAGCGCATTGTGAATTACCTGCAAAGCAGCGGTGACCCCTGCATTGTAATTGCCGCCAGCGGTATGTGTACCGGCGGGCGTATGCTCAACTATTTAAAAGCCTTACTGCCCGACCCGCGCACCGATGTACTTTTTGTGGGGTATCAGGCCGCAGGTACACCGGGGCGTGACATTCAAACTTACGGCCCTGAGGGCGGCTATGTGGAGTTAGACCATCAGCGCATTTGGATTAAAGCGGGTATTTATACCTTAGGCGGTTATTCCGCTCACGCCGACCAGCAGGAGCTGCTGGACTTTATTGACGCCACTGAAGAGCCGGTAAAGCTTATACGGTTAATTCATGGGGAACCCGATGCGCGTTTGGCGTTGGCAACGAAAATAAAAGCGCGATACGGGGATGTGATCACGCCCACTTAATTGGCTGTCGCCCATGTTGCTGCAAATACTCGTTGGCTTTACGAAAATGGTTGGCGTCGAAAAAGCCGCGGTGCGCTGACAAAGGCGACGGGTGAGGTGCCGTTAGTATGCAATGCTTGTTGCCGTCTATTAGCGGTATTTTCTTTTGTGCATGCGAGCCCCACAGTAAAAAGACCACATGCTCGGTAGCTTCAGACACTTTACTAATAACGGTATCGGTAAAGGTTTCCCAGCCCCAGCTGGCGTGACTGTGTGCTTTGCCCTGCTCTACGGTCAGTACGGTATTGAGCAGCAGCACACCCTGCTCTGCCCAACTGGTTAAATCGCCGTGTTTTGGCAGTACGGTGTCGGGGTAGTCCATAGCTATGGCTTTGAACATATTGCGCAGCGACGGCGGAAACTTAACGCCTTCGGGCACCGAAAAGCTTAAACCGTGTGCCTGCCCCGGGCCGTGGTATGGGTCCTGCCCTAAAATAACTACTTTAATGTTCTCAGGCTCGGTCAGCTTAAGTGCGTTGAACACGTCTTCTTTTGGTGGGTACACCACGCTTTGCTGACGCGCCTGTTCAACACGCTGCCACAGTTCTTGAAAATACGGCTTTTGTTTTTCTTCAGCTAGAAGATCGGTCCAGGGCATTGTGGTGTTTCCGTTGTTATTGTTTTTGTATGATAAAACGATATGATCCTTGTTCTCAACTAAAGATGCGCAAGGTTACCTATGTCTGAGCAAAGTCAGTTACCTAAAGTCAGTGTTTATTTAATTACGTTAAACGAAGGTCGCCACCTGAACGAAGTATTGGCCAGTGTTAAAGGTGCTGATGAAATAGTGCTGGTAGATTCGGGCTCAACCGATGACACACTCAGCATTGCCGAAAAACACGGTGCCCGTATTATTCATCAGGACTGGTTAGGTTACGCCAGACAAAAGGCCTTTGCTTTAGAGCAATGCCGTAACGACTGGGTGATCAACCTGGACGGCGATGAAGTAATGCCGGAAGGCGCTTTTGAGCAAATACAGCAGCGTATTGCCAAAGGCGATATTAATGGTATTTACCTGGCGCACGACGACATTTTTATGGGGCACTCGCTGCCTTACCATCGGCATCATCGCTTCCGCAGGGTGTATCGTAAGTCGAAGTCGCAGTGGAATACGTCCACCAAAGTGCATGAGCACATTGAGGTAGAGCCGCCTCTGACGCACTTGCCTATTGACGTTAAACACTACGGTTATGATTCAGCTCATGGCTATATGGACAAACTGAACAAATACTCGTTGCTAAAGGCTAAGCAACGGGAGGAGCGCGGGCGTCACTGCAGCCTGGCACGCGTGCTGCTGATATTCCCGCTTATGTTCATTAAGTTTTACTTTATTCGCCGCATGTTTTTAGCCGGGTGGCGCGGCTTTATTAAAGCCAACATCGACGCGTTTCATTTTTTCCTGACCGAAGCCAAGCTGTATGAGCGCGCTTACCGACGTAAGCGCGGCGATGATGTTGAAAAGTCAGAACACTGATATGGCTTCTTTACCCATTTATTTAATTAACCTGGATCGCTCAAGGCACCGCCTGGACGATGTAAAAAAGGCCATGTCTGAACTGAACCTGGACTTTCAACGGGTGTCGGCGGTGGATGGCCGTGCCGTTTCAAACAGCGCAGTGAATGCGGTATACAGCCACCAGTTGAACACCGAGCGCTACAATTACGACCTGACCATGGGCGAAATTGCCTGCTACATGAGCCACCGCAAGGCCTGGCAAAAGCTTTTAGACAGCGAAGATAACGCAGCGATAATTCTGGAAGATGACATTGTGCTGGACCCGCTGTTTGCTCAGTTGCAAAAGCCGCTGAAGGCACTAGCGGCCAGCCGCTTCGCGAACTGGGACCTCATTAAGCTGGCACAGCCGTTTACACCCAAGGTATCGCAGCCGCTGGAAACCTTTGGTGATTTTCAACTGGTGGATTATAAAAAACCACCGATGGGCGCTTGTGCTTACCTGCTTAGCCGGCAAGGCGCAAAAAAACTGCTGTCGCGGGTACCCTTTTTCCGTCCGGTGGATGTGGACATGCAATGGCAATGGGAGACAGGAGCTCATGTGCTAGGGCTACTGCCTTACACCGTGGACAACAGTCACTCACACGAAAGCGATATTTTTAGTGTAGCCAACCGCCACACATTAAAGCGCCGCGGTTGGGTTCGTCTGAAGGAACAATGGCGGTTCTTCTGGCAGAACCGCCGATACCACAAAAACAGGTAGTCTGAAATTTACTTCGTTCCCCTGTATTTATCAAACCAATGCAGGATATAAGCAACTTTGTTCATTAAGTTGCTGGGCCGCGCGTAAATACCGTGGCCTGAGTCCTGAATGCGTACCATGGCGGTGTCCACACCTTCCAGTTTCAGTGCCTGATAATACTGTTCGGTTTCTGACATTGGTGTTCTGTAGTCGTTTTCACCGGTCAGCAGCATGGTTGGCGTAGTCACATTACCCACGTAGCTGATAGGCGAATACTTCATGTAATGCTCCAGGTTGTCCCATGGCATGCCCGGGAACCAGTACTGATAGAAGAAGTTGTACATATCAGCCGTTAACACAAAGCTGTACCAGTTGATTACCGGCTTGGCCACAACCGACGCTTTAAAGCGGTCGGTATGGCCGACTATCCAGGCGGTTAGCACGCCGCCGCCACTACCACCGGTGACAAACAGCTCGTCTTCGTTAATAAAGCCTTTGTCGATAACCGCGTCTACGCCGTCCATTAAGTCGTTGTAGTCGTGGCTTGGGTAGTTATGGTGAATTTCGTTCGCAAAGTCTGAACCGTAGCTGGTACTGCCGCGCGGGTTGGTGTACAGCACCACGTAGCCTGCCGCCGCAAACAACTGAATTTCAGCAGCGAAACGCGGACCATAATTGGTATGCGGGCCACCGTGAATTTCCAGCATTAACGGGTAGTCTTTGTTTTTGTCGAAGCCCGGCGGGTAAGCAATCCAGCCTTGTAAGTCGATACCGTCAACACTGGATTTGTAGTTGATCTCTTCGACTTTGGCTAATTGCTTGTGGCCTAATGCGTCTTCGTTCAAACGCGTTAGCTGCTGAACGTCACCGCTGTCCCATAACGCCAGCTCGGCCGGACGCATGGGGTTAGAGATGGTAAAGGCAATGCGATCACCCTTGGCAACACTGAAATCACCACCACCGTATGGCCGACTGTACGACAACCCACCAACGCGGTCGGTCAGGTTCTTGTATTCGCCGTTTAAGTTGGTACGTGCCAACTGGCCAACGCCATTGTTGTCGTAGGTGAAATAAATGCCCTGGCTGTCGGTATCCCAGGAAAACCCGGTAACACTGCGGTCTAAATCGTCAGCCAGTACGCGCACATTGGAGCCGTCCAACGCCATGACATAGAGTTTAGCTGCCTGAAAGCTCATTTTGGTGTCGTCATAACCGGTAAAGGCAATTTTTTCGCCGTCTGGCGACACTTTTGGCGAGCTGTCCGGGCCAGTACGGTCGGTAACCGCTGAAATTTCTTTGCTGCTTAAAGTCAGACGGTAAATTTCACTGTTAACAGGCTGGCGGAAGGCGTCGTCGCGACGGTTCGCCGAAAAGAAAATGTGCTTGCTGTCGGGTGACCAGGCCAGCTGCCCGCCGTGGTTGAATTCGTCGTCGGTTAGCTGACGTGGCGAACCACCAGTTGCGGGCATAACATAAATTTGCTGATGGCCGTCTTTTGCGTAGCCACCACCATCGAAGCGATAATTGTCTTTGTCGACGTACTTAGGCGCTTCGGTCCAGTTAGCACCTTCGGGTTTGCCCGGTAAGCTGACCGGAGCCGGCTTTGATTTTGGTGTGAACATGGAAAAAGCAATTTGGCTGCCATCGGGTGACCAGCTAAGGTTCGACGGCGCTTGTGTCAGCTGCGTTACTGCCGCACTGTCACCGGAGTCTACCCAGTAAATATGAACCTGCGGTGAACCGGTTTCGGTGGATACATAAGCTAAGCGATCACCATTTGGTGACCACACCGGCTGGCTTTCGCTGCCCTGCTCACCGGTTAACGGCCGAATATCGCCGTCGGGCAGACTGGCCCATAAACGGCCTACTTTACGGTCGTTATTAATGTCCATGGACTGACGCACAAACACTGTCCATTCACCGCTGGGGTGAATAGTCGGCGAGGATGCGTATTCCAGCGTGAATACGTCTTCTAATTCAAACTTTTCCTGGGCTGCTGCTGTGCCTGACAAGGCCAGTGCGGCTGCCGCAATTATCCATTTTTTCATTGTTGTTCCCCCGGAAAATAAAAAACCGCCTCGGTAGAGACGGTTTTATCGTGATTCACGGTGTGAATCAATGTATTAGAACGCGTAAGAGAAGCTGACTGACGCATAGTCACGGTCAGTGGTCGCATCGTAGTCACCGCCGGTGAAGGTGGTGTAACCCAGGCTCACTTTGTAAGTAGACAGGTAGTCCGCTACTAAGTTAACGCCCAGCGACTTACGGTCTTCAATAAAGTTGCTGTTTGGTGAGTAACCATTAACGTCGTGGTTAAACTGAACCACAGGCGTTAAACCCCAGCCCTGCCAAACGTCCTGATACTCAAACTGGAAGCGGGTACGGTAGCCCCACGAGTTTGAAGTGACAAAACCGTCGCAGTTCATGTCGGCCGGAGCGCCAGTGTCTTGTGCACTTAAGCACTTACCATACAGTGGCAAACGACCGTAGCGTTGTTCGTTCAGACCTGGCAGGTCATGCACCTGGTTAGTGGCAATTTCACCCACAAAGGTCATGCGGTCAGAACCCCACAGACGGTCAACAAAGCGCACAAAACTGACCTGCGCCTGACTAACGTCCATGCGGTCGTAACCGTGAGCTAACTCACCCAGCTCAGCGTTGTTAACACGGTCAGCAAAGGTGCTTGGCACGTTTGGACGCAAACCGGCGGTTAAAATTTCGGTGGTGTTAATTTGTACCGGCACACCGTCGCGGTAGCTGTACTCACCGCCAACAGACCAAAGGCCTAAGTTGGTACTAAAGCTAAAACCATAAACTTTAGTATCTTCAGGGTATTCAATAACCAAACGAGGTCCGTCTATCGGATAGCCATTAGGTGTTGACCAGGTATAGCCAAGTTGTTGGCCAGCTGCGCCGGCCGCTTGCTGGAATGGACGCGGGTCCACTGTCCAGTTGTACGCCGAAATAATTGGCGTGTTGTTGTGCAGGTTAAGGTAGTAAACACCAAATTCTGTGTCTAAGTCCATTGAGTAGTAACGCAGGTTAGCACCCCATTGGCCGCTGTCTGAAGCTTCCAGCATAGGGTTGCTGCCAATATAAGCGCCTGCTTGTACTGACTCGAAGTCACTTAAGTAGCTGTCTGGGTCACCTGGTACTAACTGTGGGTTCAGTGTCACTTTACCGCAGCCAGGGCCGCCGATGATATCGACACTTGAGAAGTAAGTACCAC
Organism: Idiomarina sp. ST10R2A5; assembly: GCF_051842325.1. Classification (NCBI taxonomy): domain Bacteria; kingdom Pseudomonadati; phylum Pseudomonadota; class Gammaproteobacteria; order Alteromonadales; family Idiomarinaceae; genus Idiomarina; species Idiomarina sp. ST10R2A5. The sequence goes on from NZ_JBNIEX010000002.1 coordinate 222,067, forward strand.
AGCCGTCCAGTTTAGTGTTGTCCCACTCGTACTGGTAGAAAGCTTCTAAGTTTAAGGTATTGGTTAAGCCAATGCTGGTGCTCAACATGCCAACGGGTAACAGCGCTTCTTTAATTTCTGCGCCCGGACGACGTGCCGCGTTTACATCCAGTGGGTTAATGTCGTTAATACCGTTGAAAACAAAGGTACTTTCACCCCAGCTTAATACCTGGCGTCCTAAACGAACGCTGGCTGGCATATCGCCTAAGTCAAAGTTGGCGTAGACAAAGGCATCCAGTAATTCAACGCCTTTACCTTGAGAGTAGTCGTCGAATACGTCGTCGTTCAGTTTGGTGTCCGGGTAGTAGTTGTTACCCGGGTGACCGTGCACCATGTTCTCTTCAGAAATGATGTGATCGTACCAATAGTTGAAACGAATAAAGGCACCGTGGCTTCCGCCATCAATGCTTAAGTCGTGTACGCCTTTGACTACGGATGATACTAAATCACCTTTATCAAAGTTCAGGTTACCGTCGTCACCCACACTTGACTGTGCCGTTCCGCCCTGGCGGTTGCCCGGATGCATCAGGTGGTTAGCCTGATCTTCCATACGCCATGCAGCGCCGTATGACAGAATAGAGTCGAATTTAATTTCGTAATCGCCGACTTCGAAGTCAGCAGCCTGGCCTGATGCCGCAAAGCTCAGTGCAATGGCCGTAGCCAGAGGAAGTTTTTTTAGCATAGTTGTTCTTCTTTTCATTGTGAGCCACCTAATCCTTTAAACTTGTTTGGCGGTTATGTCTGAATCATGTCCGATGAGTTAAAAATATGCAAGTGTATGAACACGAAAATATAACAAGTTGTTGGAAAAAATGCGGGAAAATGTCGCTACTGACGCTAAAAATGGAGCGCCAGCAGCGAATCTAGAATGTTACAAAGACTCAGCAAATATTACAGTTTGCTGTTTAATTCAGGTAATACGTCGAACAAATCGGCCACTAAACCGTAGTCCGCCACCTGAAAGATTGGGGCTTCTTCGTCTTTGTTGATGGCAACAATGACTTTAGAGTCTTTCATACCGGCTAAGTGCTGGATAGCACCACTAATGCCTACCGCAATATAAAGCTGCGGAGCAACAATTTTACCGGTTTGACCAACCTGCATGTCGTTTGGTACGAAACCAGCGTCTACCGCGGCGCGTGATGCACCTACTGCAGCGCCCAGTTTGTCAGCTACGTCTTCCAGCAAGTGGAAGTTTTCGCCGTTCTGCATACCACGACCACCAGAAATAACGATTTCTGCTGAGGTCAGGTCAGGACGTTCTGATTCTGCCAGTTGCTCTTCAACAAACTCAGATTTGTCGTTGTTAAATACGGAATCGATGTTTTCGACTTCGCCGCTACCGCCTTCTTCTGCAACAGCGTCAAATGCCGTTGCACGAACGGTAATGACTTTAATTTTGTCTTCTGACTGCACAGTGGCAATGGCATTACCCGCATAAATAGGACGCTTAAAGGTGTCATCGCTTTCTACCGAGATAATGTCAGATACCTGTGCCACGTCTAATAACGCAGCAACGCGCGGCATGAAGTTTTTGCCGGTGGTTGTGGCCGGAGCCAGAATGTGGCTGTAGTTTTTGCCTAAGTCAGCAACCAGTTCGCTGATGTTTTCGGCCAACTGATGCTCGTAAGCTTCGTTGTCTGCCAGCATGACTTTTTTCACGCCGTCGGCTTTTGCCACATTTTCAGCAACGGTTGAGCACCCTTTACCGGCAACCAGTACCTCGATGTCGCCACCGATTTTCTGTGCAGCGGCTAGCGTTTTCAGCGTTGAAGGGTCAACCGCATTATTGTCGTGTTCTGCTACCACTAAGATGCTCATAATACTTTCGCCTCGTTTTTCAGTTTGTCGACCAGCTCATCTACATCGGCTACTTTCACGCCAGCGCTACGTTCCGCAGGCGTTTCAACTTTCAGCAGCTTAATAGTGCGCTTAACTTCCACACCCAGTTCGTCCGGGCTTGTGGTTTCCAGCGGCTTACGCTTGGCTTTCATGATGTTTGGCAGCGACGCGTAACGCGGTTCGTTCAGACGCAGGTCGGTAGTGACAATAGCCGGCAGGTTCAATTTAACGGTTTGCAGACCACCGTCAATTTCACGGGTGACGTTTACAAAGCCGTCGCCTACTTCCACTTTAGACGCGAAAGTACCCTGTGGCATACCGGTTAAGGCACCCAGCATTTGACCGGTCTGGTTGTTGTCTGAGTCGATAGACTGTTTACCCAGGATGACCATGTCCGGCTCTTCTTTCTCTACCACACCTTTTAGAATTTTGGCGGCAGATAAAGAGTCCGGCATGTCGTCGGTTTCAACCTGAATAGCACGGTCTGCACCTAATGCCAGCGCAGTACGTAACTGCTCCTGTACCGCTTTAGGGCCAATAGAAACTACAACAACTTCGTCTGCTGTGCCTGCCTCTTTAAGGCGTACAGCTTCTTCTACGGCAATTTCGCAGAATGGGTTAAGTGCCATTTTGACGTTCGCCAAATCGACATCGGACTGATCTGGTTTAACACGCACCTTGACGTTGTAGTCAATGACGCGCTTAACCGCGACAAGTATCTTCATGTTGTCTTCCTTTTTCTGGAATGTTCTGAATGTTGGTCTTTATTGTGCTGTCATTATCCTAGACTGGCGTCGATCTCACAAGTTATGGGAGAATAAAACTCTATTGCCGTAAGGGAGAGTTTACATGACCAGCTGGGAACAGCTTTTTCGTCACTTAGTTCAACAAGCCAAAAGTCTACCAGAATATCCGGCAGAATGTCGTGATGACGATCATCTGGTGGGTGGCTGCGAGGCGAAGGTGTGGCTGTGGCTGGATACTTCTGATGTGGAGGCAGTAGTGATTCGTTTTGATTCCGAGTCGCGCATTGTGCGCGGGCTACTGGCACTACTACAACAACGGCTGGACGGCTGCTCGGTGGCGGAAATAGCCGCCTTTGACATTGACGCCTTTTACCGCGCCGAAGGCCTGGACAACGCCCTAAGCCCTTCGCGCAGCAACGGCCTGTACCAAGTCGCCAAAACCCTGAAGTTGCGGGTTGTGAATGAGCGCTGAGGTTATAGGAGCTACTGCGGAGGACGCCCGTGAATACATCCCTGTAGGGCTTGGGCAGCGCCATCCATGGCGCTGCACACCTCCGCAGTAGCTCCCATAACCATCGGGCGCGCTAATCGCCAAACTACACTTTTTTCAGCAAAACAGCGGTGGCTTGCATCGCAAAGCTGCAGGTGACCACCATAGCGGCGCCAAAGCCGGAGCTGCAGTCCATGCGCATGGAACCGGAGCCTGGTTTTTGCAGTGTCACTTCACCTTCCAGCTCACCGGAAATAACCGGGTAGCGCAGTTGCTCTTCGGAATAGACGCAGTCAACGCCCCATTTACGCTTGGGGTTCTTGGAAAAGCCGTAGTCGCGGCGCAGTTGTGAGCGGACTTTCGCCAGTAGCGGGTCTTGCTTGGCTTTGGCTAAGTCACCGACGCGGATCATGCCCGGGTCTATCTGCCCACCGGCACCGCCGCACACCACCAGGCGTAGCTTGCGGCGTTTGCACCAGGCTACTAACGCAGCTTTGGTATTGACGCTGTCTATGGCGTCAAGCACTGCATCGGCGCCGGCTAAATACTCTTCGAAGTTCTCGGGCAGCAAAAAGTCATCAATAACCTTAACTTCGCAGTTTGGGTTAATGCTTTTCACCCGCTGTGCCAGCACTTCTGTTTTGAGTTGCCCAATGGTGTCATCGGTAGCCGGCAACTGACGGTTAATATTGGTGGTGCAGACGTCGTCTAAATCAATGAGGGTCAGCTTGCCAATGCCGGTGCGCGCCAGTGCTTCCACCGCCCAGGAGCCAACGCCGCCAAGCCCGGCGACCACAATATGTAACTGCTGAAAATGGTTTAACGCCTGCTGTCCGTAAACGCGGCTGACACCGCCAAAGCGCTGATCGGGAACTTCACTCATGACTGGGTTGTTCACTCACATCGTAGATAATAATGCCCACCTGGTGCACTTCACCACGCGGGTTCTTAAGCGGAATAAGCGTGACGTTTTGATACATCCATTCGCTCTGCCCGCTTATGGGCCGGCTGTGGCGAAAACGAAACACGTAAGGACGCTGTTGCCAGGTGATAAACACCCGCGAGTTTAATTGCCGCACGCGGTCAATTTTACGCTGAAACCAAGCCTGGTCGATACCCGGACAACAGCGAAATAAATTTTTATCGCGCACTTCGCTGGGCCGCAAACCGCTGTGGTTCTGCATAAACTCGTTCCACATCTGAATATTGTTGTCGTTATCGACCACCACAATGCCTACATCAATGGCGCCCAGAATGCTCAGTTTGCTGTGCAGCTCATCCATATCGTCTATCATTGGTCATCCTCTTCGCTTTGCAGCCAGTGCGCCAGCTGCTGGTCGAGAATTTTCACAGCGTCCGCCGGGAACAGCAGTAAAAGGTCAAACGCCAGCTTATGCTCCGGCAACTGATAGCCAATTTCTATGGCCAAAATTTTCTGCCAGCGTTTTTCACCATGCTTCAGTAATTCTTGCATGGGCTGGTTCTCACCGAGTAATACCGGCTGCGACGCCGCAAACTCCACATGCAACTGCTGACCTAAACCGTTCAAACAGGCAGAGGATAAAATAGAAGCCACGTCCATTAACGACTCAATACGTTGCTGCTTCACCGAGCCGCTTTCGCCCAGCTTCGCGCCTAATAACTTGCCAATGTCGTCAATAGCCGCCTCATTAAAGAGCGTTAAAGCTTCACCTAAAATACCGCTGCCGGAAAACCCCTGACTGACTGCCGCTACTTGCTGTTTGGCGTCTATAGACTCTATGGCCATGTGCAGTTCTGAAGGCGCAATAAAGTTGACGTTAGGCACCGGTAGTTCAATGAACGTATCCAGCACCCGGGCTAAGTGATCGCCCGCCTGACCCATGGCAACGTTTGAAACCTCGCGGTATACATCGAGCGGATTAGACGGAGCCTGGGTTTGTTGGTCGGCGACTTTAAGCTGACCACCGGCCGGCTGGTAAAGGCCGAACTGCTGCAACAGAGTTTGTACGTCTTCGGCTTTCATCGGCTTTTTCACAAAGGCCATGGCACCTAATGACTGAACGCGTTTCTGCGCCTCGGGCTGTATGTCACCCGACACCACAATAACTAAGGTTTCTAACTGCTCGTCTTTGATTGCCTGCAGGGTTTCGTAGCCGTCTTTTACCGGCATGTTCAAATCCAGAAACAGGATTTCAGCACGCCCTTCACGCACACAAATAAGCGCTTGCTCGCCGTGCTCCGCCTGATGTACCTCAGCGTCCCAGTCATCCGGCAGCGTGCGCAACAGCTGTTTCCGCGCCATTTTGGAGTCATCGCACAGCGTGACTTTTAGCGTCATAGATTGAAATTCCCGGCCGTTAAAAACATGCCCCTAGTTTAACCTATGGTGCAGTCTGACGCCATGTATGTGAACCTTAAAATACAGCAGTTTGATTCCGAAAAAGATCGATAAACAATAAAATTACGGTAGATTGATTCCGATTTATAAGCTATTCTTACCAAATTACAGCAACAAACTGCCGGATATTAATGAAAAACGTAACACTTCAGCTATTTAACGAAGGAAAATGGTGGGACGCTGCCAACATCAGCTTTGCCGGTGAACAGATGGCAAGTGGTGTTACCTTAGCTTATCTTCCACAATACATTAAGGACGTGCACAGCTACGGCATGACAGACTGCTGGGCTTGTAGTGTTAATGCCCCCGTCACGATAACACCTATCGATTACGAAAGCTGGCCTGCATTACTTGACGATTTGCTGCCGGTAGGGAAGTCTCGGGACTGGTGGCTTAATTACCTCAATGTCAGTAGACGTAGCGAGTTTGAGCAAAATTATGCGTTACTAACCCACGCCTGCATGTCCCCCATTGGTAACCTGCGTATTAAAGAAGCCACTTCACAACTGAACGTTCATAACACGCAGCGCTTTTCCATTAATGATGTTGCACAGTTACAACACGGTTTTCTGGAGTACGCAAATGAACAGGGGGCCGCTGTAGGTGGTGCTACGGGGGCTGGTGGTGTTGCTCCCAAACTGCTGCTTATGGTTGAAAATAATGAGGTTTATATTGATGGTGACTTTGCCGGTAAACGGCTTTCTGCAACACCCTACCTGACCAAGTTTGCCCGGAATGCCCGCTCTGCCAGAGACAATAATATTCTCCGCGCGGAAGGTGTCTTTTATCAGGTGCTGAGCAAGATACTGGAAGGTACCAGCATTGAGACAATTAATGTGTCTGGCATGATGACGCTGGAGCATGAATCTCAAGTAAGCCTTTGGCTTCCACGGTTTGACGTTCAAGTTGACAACTCAATAGCAACCAGGGTTGGCGTTGAAAGTATCTATTCGATGATTAATGCGGGACCCGGCAGTTACCAGGATCACTTTTTTGTCATGGAGAACATCTGGAATAAAATAAAAGCCACCACCCAGATGTCGAGCCAGGAGTTTGCTAAACAGTATCTGGCAAGAGATTTATTGAATTTAGCTTTCGGAAATTCAGACAACCACGGGCGTAATATCTCATTTTTAAAATTCGAGGGTGATATTCAATTTGCCCCTATTTACGACTTTGCGCCGATGAAAGCCGACCCTGAAATGGTAACCCGTTTATTTAAGTGGGGAAAAGATTGTGAAGAAGGCGGCATAGTTCGCTTTGATAACGTGGTTAAAGAGCTTACAGAGTATTGCAAACCTGATGAGTTGATGGCGTTCCTGAACAGCTTAGCGGAAAAGTTAATTGGTGTTCCTGTTTTATTAGAGCAGCATGGTTGTCCTCGCGAAATACTGGAGTTCCCTGCCATTGGTTTTAACAACCTTGAAAGTAAATTAGCAAATTTCGGTGTACACAATGGATAATTTATCAATAGAAGAGCGCAGAGCGATCATAAAAGATATAGAAGAGGCATTGGCTAGTGGCGATATCTCTCTCGGAGCTGCAATTAAGAAAATTAGAACGGAATTATACGGGATGAATCAGGCTCATTACGCGAAATTTCTTGGGGTGGCCGATAGAACATTGCGCGACATTGAAAAAGGCAAGACCGATCCGCGTTTATCTATCGTTGAAAAACTGCTTGCTCCCGCCGGACTTCGGCTCAGTGCAAAGGCTGTTAACCATAAGCTGTAGCCTGATGCCATTGCATCAGGTACGATATAAAACATTACGCACAACACAATTTTATATAAAAAATGAAACAATACTTAGAGCTGTGCCAACGCATTGTCGACGAAGGTGTTTGGGTTAAAAACGAACGTACAGGCATTAACTGCCTAACGGTTATAAACGCCGACTTAGAGTACGATGTTGCCAACAACCAATTCCCGCTCATTACCACTCGCAAAAGTTATTACAAGTCAGCTATTGCTGAGCTTTTAGGTTATTTGCGTGGCTACGACAGCGCGGCTCAGTTTCGCGATATTGGCTGTAAAACCTGGGACGCCAATGCCAATGAAAATCAGGCATGGCTGAATAACCCGAACCGCCAAGGTGAAGATGACATGGGCCGCGTTTACGGAGTACAGGGGCGTTCATGGCAAAAACCGGATGGCAGCCACTTAGATCAGTTGAAAAAAGTGATCAATAACCTCTCAAAAGGCATTGATGATCGCGGTGAAATAGTGACCTTCTATAATCCCGGCGAATTTGAATTGGGTTGTTTGCGCCCCTGCATGCATACCCACAACTTTTCGCTGTTAGGCGACACGCTTTACCTAACCTCATACCAACGCAGCTGCGATGTACCGCTGGGGCTCAATTTCAACCAAATTCAGTGCTTTGTTCTGCTGGCTTTGGTGGCACAAATTACCGGGCACAAACCAGGCAAGGCGTACCACAAGATAGTGAACGCTCACATTTATGAAAACCAGTTGGAACTCATGCGCGATGTCCAACTGAAACGCGAACCTTTCCCGTCGCCTCAGTTACACATTAACCCTGAAATTAAGTCCCTTGAAGATATAGAAAACTGGGTGAGCAAAGATGATTTCACGGTCAGCGGTTATCAGTGTCACGAACCAATAAAGTATCCATTTGCGGTATAACCCAATCAAGAGATTAGAACAGAGCTGGGGCTGATAAACGGCTGTTGGGGCGCATGTAAGCGTTACGAGTGTTGAGGGGCGCTATGCCAGAGTGTCGAAGGCCATGGATGGCCTTCGTCAAGCGTTCATGGATGAACTTGCAGCGTCTCTGGCATAGCGCCCCTTAACGCTCAAGCGAAACATGCGCCCCAACAGCCGTTTAATAGACGCACTAGCAACCGTCGGACATATTCACTATGTCATTTTAACCGCGCTTTGCGCGAACCATCAGAATGATACCCAGGATGATCATTGGCAGGGTCAGCCATTGACCCATGGACATGCCTAAAGACAGCAAGCCTAAGTGCGCATCGGGTTCCCGGAAGAATTCGACAATGAAGCGGGCAACGCCGTAGCCCAGTAGGAATAAGCCGCTGACCGCACCGACTCCGCGCGGTTTACGCTGGAACCAGATAATAACGGCAAACAACAGCAGGCCTTCTAACACGGCTTCGTATAACTGCGACGGATGCCGCGGTACCGGCCCACCGCTGGGGAAGTACATTGCCCACGGCACTTCGGCGGCACGCCCCCAAAGCTCGCCGTTAATAAAGTTACCAATGCGTCCGAAGAACAGCCCCATAGGCACTAATGGAGCGACAAAGTCGCCCACCTGCAGGAATGAACGTTGTTTTTTGCGGGCATAAAGATACATAGCGGCAATAACACCCAGTAAACCGCCGTGGAAGGACATGCCGCCTTCGTGTATGTAAAACAAGTACAGTGGGTTATCAACAAAGCGTTCGAACTGATAAAAGAATGTATAACCGACACGGCCACCAACAATAACGCCAATAAAGCCCCAGAACAGCAAGTCACTGAATTGTTCTTTGCTCCAGTTTGGGTCTTTTTCGGTTTGACGCATGCCCCAGAAGTAGGCAAAGGCAAAAGCGGCTAAGTACGCCAGGCCGTACCAGCGAATGTCGATAAACCCAATACTGAAAATAACAGGATCAATGGCGGGAAACTGCCAATAGTCATTTGACGGCACTGCGTGTACTCCCTGCTTTATGGTTAATTAAAAATAAGTTGTATGGCAACCAGAATAAGAAATGCTGCAAATACGCGCTGCAGCTGTTTTACCGGTAATTTGTGCGCCAGTTTAGCACCCAGCGGAGCGAATAACACCGAGGCCACGGAAATGCCTACCCAGGCCGGTATGTTGATTAGCCCAAAGGCGCCGGTTTCACGGCCTGACAACCAGCCGTTTAAAATAAACATAACCACCGAGCTGCAGCCTATGATAAAACTGCCCAGCGACGAAATGGCAATAGCCTGGCGTACCGGCAGCCGCATGCGGCTTAAAAAGGGCACGGTAAGCGCGCCGCCACCAATACCCACCAGACCGGAAATGGTACCAATAATGTAACTGCCTAAGGCCACTAAACGCTTAGATACCGAGGTTAACGGCTCGCCGGTTTTCTGCGGAAACAGCATGCGAATGGCCAGCGCAATTAATACAATGGAGAAAATACGCTTTAACCAGTCGGGGTCAATAATGGTCACCAAAAACGCGCCGGTCATAGCGCCTAAAGATAACCCCGGAAGCACCCGAATAAGCCAGAAGTTTTCCATTAACCCGTGCTTTGCATGAGCGCGGGAAGCACTGGCAGTGGTCATACAAATGGTTGCCAGACTGGTAGCAATGGCGCTGGGCACAACAAGCTCGGGTGGCACACCAATAAGCGGCAGCAAGTAAATAAGCAGTGGCACAATAATTAAACCGCCACCAATGCCAAGCATACCGGCTAACAAGCCAGCGACTGCGCCACCGCCAATACACCAGAGCCAGCTCGTCAGTAGCATAATTATTTACCCGCCCTGACAAAGCCGCCAAGTCCGATGCTTTCCATCTTGTCGGCTATCATTTTACGAATTTGGTCCGGATTACGCGCCTGTAATGCTTTTGCCAGCATCACATTCAGCGTGCTGGAGCGCACATTGCGCAAGATCCAGCGTACCCGGTCCACGTTGTAACTGTTCATACTGAGCTGCCGGTAGCCCATAGCAACCAGCAATAATGCGCCCCCCGGGTCACCGGCCAGTTCGCCGCAGACACTTACGGGCTTGCCAATTTCTTCGCAGCGCCGGGCTATTTCATCCAGGCTGGCTAATACCGCCGGATGATACGCGTCATAAAGGTTAGCAACCCGACGGTTGTTTCTGTCCACTGCCAGCAAGTACTGGGTTAAGTCGTTGCTGCCGACGGAGAAAAAGTCGACTTTACTGGCCATGGCCGGCAACTGATAAATAGCCGCCGGCACTTCTATCATGACGCCCAACTGCGGCTGGAACAGGTTTACGCCCACTTCGCAGCCTTGCTCCTCGGCCACTTCAAAATACGCCTGCTTGATAAGCCGCGAGGCTTCGTCCACTTCGCTGGTACTGGTTATCATGGGCAGTAAAATTCGCAAATTGCTTTTGCCGATACTGGCGCGCAGCATGGCGCGAATTTGAATCAGGAAAATTTCCGGATGGTCCAGCGTTAAGCGAATACCGCGCCAACCCAGAAAGGGGTTATCTTCTTTTAGCGGGAAGTAAGGCAACGGCTTGTCGCCGCCCACATCCAATGTACGCATAACCACCGGCTGGTCAGGAAACTGCTCCAGCACTTCCTGATACATTTCAGTTTGCTCGTCCTCGGTGGGCAGCTGGTCTCGCATCATGAACGGAATTTCAGAGCGGTACAGCCCTACGCCGTCTATGTTCAGCGTTTTTAAGTAGTCGTGGGTAACGTCCAGCCCCAGGTTCAGGTGCAGACTAATGCGCTGGCCGTCCTGAGTTTCCGCCGGTAAGTGACTGTGCTCGGCAACAATGTCGCGCAGCTCTTGTTCTTCTTCCGCCAGTTGATGAAACTCGGCTAAAACTTGCGCTGGTGGATCAATATAAATTTCGCCGGTGTAGCCGTCTACTGCCAGCAGTTTGTCGGAGAAAAAGTGCAGCTCTATGTCATCAACACCCAGCACTGCAGGAATATTCATGCTGCGCGCCATAATAGCGGCGTGCGAGTTACTGGAGCCGTTTAACGAAATAATGCCGGCAATTTGCTCGCGCGGTAGCTCCGCCAACATGGACGCTGTGACTTCGTCCGCCACCAAAATGAAACTGTCCGGCAGGGGTTTACGTCTGCGTTGCCGGTTTTGCAGGTGCATCAGCACCCGTTGGCCTATGTCGCGTACATCAGTTGCGCGCTCCTGCAGGTAAGAGTCTTCCAGTGCCTCGAACTGCGCCACAAACTGTTCAACCACGTATTTTAATGCGGTTTGCGCGCGCCAGCCTTCTTTGATCATGTTTTCAACGGCGTCGCCCATACTGGCGGCGTCTAACATGCCCTGATACACATCGAATATGGCCAGGGTGTCGTCCGGCACTTGCCCGGCCATACGCATGGACAATTCTTTTAGGTCGGCACGGGTGCGGGCTACGGCCTGGCGAAACTTACGGATTTCATGAATGGGTTTGTCCGAGCGACGCGGCGTTACTTCGTCTAGCCTTGCTTCGGGTCGTGAGACATAAGCCTCGCCTACAGCAACACCTGCTGAACCCGGCAGACCACGCAGACTGTGTATCCAGGGTGAGTGTTCACTAACCAGTAAACCTTTGGCGTCGGCGTGCGCGATAACCGCAGCCAGCTGAGCCGCCAGGGTAACGATGAAGGCTTCTTCTTCGCGACTGAAACTGCGGGCCACACTTTGGTGAACCACAACAATACCCAGCACTTTACGGCGGTGGATAATGGGCGCGGCTAATAAGCCCCGATAAATGCTTTCGTTGGTGTCGCTGAGTTTTTTGTTGGCGGGATGATTACTGGCATCGGCAATGTTCAGGGGCTCTTCCCGTTGCGCCGCTAAACTGATGATACCTTCACCAAAGTCGACCCGGACGGGTTTGCCGTCTTCAGCGCGCAGACCGTCGCTGGCGGCCATAACAAACTGTTTTTGATCGTTGTCGGCCAAAAACACACTGCAACTGTCAGTTTCTAAGGCTTCGCGCACCTGCCCCACCATGGTGTTTAACGCCATGCTGAAATCAGGTGCTTTGTTTACGCCCTCTACTATCCTTTGCAGTGTGACCAGCATCATGTTTATCGTTTGCGCCTGTGCTGACGCCCTCCCGAAGCACGAAATGGCATAGCGTGTGAGGCAAACTCTTTCATCACCCGACGATAAACATCGCGCTTGAAGGATACGACCTGCCGCACCGGATACCAATAACTGACCCAGCGCCAGCCATCAAATTCAGGATGACCTGAATGTAAAACATCTACGTCTTCTTCACGACATTTTAGTCGCAACAAAAACCACTTTTGCTTTTGTCCAACACACATGGGCCGTTGTTCACGTCGAATCAAGCGCTTTGGTAAGCGATAACGCAACCATTGACGGCTGGTGTACAGAATTTCAACCTGCTCCGGCTTTAACCCGACCTCTTCATAGAGTTCGCGGTACATTGCCTGCTCAGGGGTCTCGCCTTCATGAATTCCGCCTTGCGGAAACTGCCAGCTCTGCTGGTTGATTCGACGAGCCCAAAATACCTGCCCATGCCCGTTACAGATGACGATTCCTACGTTTGCCCGGAATCCTTCTGCATCTATCACGCGAGCATCCTCAATTATTCTCTGTTACAGTGGATTCTTCCATAAAGCCCGGTTGCGGGCAAATGCTGATTCACTATTTACGAAGAATTAAGTCATGACCCACAAGCCACAACGCCCTCAATCTATCGACGAACTGTTCCAGCGCGCCGCCGCTTTAGCCGGCCGTTCTTTTGCAGAGCTGGCTGCAGAAACCGGGTTACAGGTACCTAAAGATTTGCGCCGAGACAAAGGCTGGGTTGGGCAACTGTTAGAGCTGCAACTGGGTGCTACTGCGGGCTCTAAGCCCACGCAGGACTTCCCGGAGTTAGGAGTTGAGCTAAAAACCTTGCCGGTAACACCCGAAGGTGAGCCTTTAGAAACTACCTTTGTATGCACGGCTCCGCTGGTGAATATTCAGGGCGTCCAATGGGCCACTTCTAACGTACGAAATAAATTACAACAGGTGTTGTGGCTGCCCATTGATGGACGACGCGATGTCCCTTTGGCGGAACGCGTGGTGGGCAGTGCTTTTTTATGGATACCCAGCGCCGGGGAAGAAGCCCTGCTGCGCAACGACTGGGAAGAGCACATGGACCGTATTGCGCTGGGACAGGTTGAGAGTATTACCGCGCGCCAGGGTGAAGCCATGCAAATTCGCCCTAAAGCGGCAGACGGCTCAGCGCTGACCGAAGCCATTGGCCCGGAGGGGACTATCATTGAAGTACGCCCCCGGGGTTTTTATTTGAAAAAAGAGTTCACCCGCAGAATATTGCAGCGGATGTTTGCATGAATAAGCACAGGAGGAACTATGCAATTTGATGTCAGCCCTCAGGCCCGACGCAACGCCCTGACCTTTTGTGGTTTAGCGCTTTTGCTGTTTGCGCTGCTAATATTCTTACATCTGATCCGCAACGATATTCCGATTGGTCTTTCTGTGGTTCTGGGTGCGGCATCCGGCATTCTGATGCTGCTGGGCATCGGCAAATTAATAGAGCCACCGGTGTCCTTGGTAATAACCCCCGAGGGCATTCGCTATTTGCACCGCCGTGGTCAGTGGGAGATCCGCTGGGAAAACATTATTCGCTACGACGTACCAAGGGTGAACCGGGTTATGGAGCTAGAAGACGCGCCTTTTATTGGCTTTCGGCTTTACCACGTGGAGGAGGTTCTGGACGACATTTCACCCCGCTTAGCCTCTGCCCTGCTATTTGAACAACGCCAGTTACTGACCATGGCGCTGCGGCACCAGGCTCCGGACCGGGAAGACTACACGCCCTACTTCGATATTCCGGACAGCTACATAAGCCCCGACGGCAAGGTTTACAAAGGGCTTATTGGAGTATTTGGTAAACGCATGGAGCAAATGCGGGAGCTGCTTGGTTACGACTTATACGTCAGCTCTGCGGCGCTGGACCGCGACATTTACGACTTTAAAGCGCATTTGCAAAAGTTACAGGCGAGCCGAAACGGTGATACGGATGCGTAATTACGGGAAATTAACGTCCTGAATAGCTTCCAGCATAGGCTTTTGAAAGTAATACCCCTGCATTAAAGTAATGCCGTTGTCGCGCAGGTATTTGTATTCGTCGTCGGTTTCAATGCCCTCGGCAATAAGTTGAATGCCAAGCTCTTCACCAATTTGTTGAATAGAGCGAACCAGGGTTTGTTTGACTTTATTCTGGCAAATATCACGAATCAGTTTCATGTCAATTTTCAGAATGTCGGGCTGAAAGTCGGCTAACAAATTCAGTCCGGCATAACCGGCACCAAAGTCGTCAATGGCTGTCTTGAAACCTTCTTTGCGGTAAGCTTCAAATACTTCAACTAAAAACTGCTGACTGACTACTTGCTCCTGCTCAGTGACCTCAAAAATGATGTTATTACGGTCAAAGTTGGTTCTCGTTGCCGTTTCTAAGGTTTTTGCCAGACAGGTTTCGGGCTCATAAATGGCATTGGGCATAAAGTTAATGCTTAAATTACCCGGCAATTTAATGCGCGAAGCCGTTTCAATAGCTTTCACCCGGCAACTTTGGTCAAAGGTGTATTTATTGTCTTCAGTCACTTGCCCCAGTATGCGGCCTGCGCCTTCGCCGTTTTCGCCACGTACCAAAGCCTCGTAAGCGAACACCGTTTTACTGGAGATGTCTACAATTGGCTGAAACGCCATTTTAATACCAAACCCAAGAGGTTTGCGGCAGTTACAGGTTGGGCAAGCAGACATAGACTATCCTCAAAGAAGTTGTATAGCTCATACCAGACTAAAGTATCAGGTTTGAGAAAAAACGTAAAAACTGTGACTATCGATCAATAAAAATTGCGTTTTTATCAGAATACTGTATTAAGCATTCAACAGTTATTACAAGGTAGCACAATGACAACAATTGGCTGGCAAGAGTGGGGCGTACTTCCTGAACTCCATATTAACCCAATTCATATGAAAGTTGATACTGGCGCGAAAACTTCGTGTTTGCATGCATTTAAATTAGAGCCATTTGAGCGCGACAATAAAGAATGGCTGCGCATTTACATGCACCCGGAACAAGACTCTCTGCGCGAACAAATTTGCGAAGCACCCGTATTTGATAAACGTGAAGTAACCGATTCCGGCGGCCACACCGAGACCCGGTATGTGATCCGAACACGTTTACAACTGGGTACATTTGACGAGCTGGTGGAACTGACGTTAACTAACAGAGACACTATGAAATTTCGGATGTTATTAGGCCGACAAGCCATGCGTGGACATTTCATCGTCGACCCACAGTCCTCTCACTTATTAGGAGAACAACCATGAGAATTGCGATTTTATCGCGTAACTCAGCGCTTTATTCAACACGCCGTTTGGTAGAAGCCGCTGAACAGCGTGGCCATGAGGTTGACGTACTTAACCCATTGCGGTGTTACATGGACATCAACGCACGCGAGTCGTCGATTCACAAACACGGTAAAGAGCTGCCAGTTTATGACTGTGTGATCCCCCGTATTGGCGCGTCTGTTACTTTTTACGGCACAGCAGTGCTGCGCCAGTTTGAGATGATTGGCAGTTACCCATTAAATGAGTCGGTCGCCATTTCCCGTAGCCGTGACAAATTACGCTCGCTGCAGCTTTTATCGCGCAAAGGTATTGGCCTGCCGACCACAGGCTTTGCCAGTCAGCCGCAGGACATTCCGGACTTAATTGACATGGTCGGCGGTGCGCCGCTGGTTATCAAATTGCTGGAAGGTACTCAGGGTATTGGTGTGGTTCTGGCTGAAACTCGTCAGGCTGCGGAAAGCGTGATTGAAGCCTTCATGGGCCTGAAGTCGAACTTTATGGTGCAGGAATACATTAAAGAAGCCGGTGGCGCTGATATTCGCTGTCTGGTTATTGGTGACAAAGTCATTGCGGCCATGAAGCGCCAGGCAAAAGCTGGTGAATTTCGCTCTAACCTGCACCGCGGCGGCAGTGCTTCGCTGGTAAAACTGACACCGGCAGAGCGGGCAACGGCCGTTAAAGCAGCTAAGACTATGGGTCTGAATGTGGCCGGTGTGGATATCCTGCGCTCTAACCACGGGCCATTAGTCATGGAAGTAAATTCGTCACCCGGCCTTGAAGGCATTGAGCAGGCAACGGATAAAGACGTTGCCGGGCAAATTATCAGCTTCCTTGAGAAAAATGCCAAAGCCCATAAAACCCGTACCAAAGGGCGCGGCTAGAATGAAGCGTTTTGAAATTGGCGGACAGTGTGTAGAGCCCGGTTCACATCAGCACATTACGCTGCCGGCGCTGCGTTTATACAACGACGCGCCGCTGGACTTACGTATTGATGTGTTTCATGGCACTAAGCCCGGCCCGGTATTACTGGTTAGCGCTGCCATTCACGGCGATGAACTGAATGGCATTGAAGTTTGCCGGCGTTTGATCAATACCGTAGATGCGCGCGAACTCAGCGGTACGCTGGTGGTAGTGCCTATTGTGAACTTATTTGGCTTTATTCAGCAGTCGCGCTACCTGCCTGACCGACGCGACTTGAACCGTTGCTTTCCGGGTTCAGAGCGCGGTGCAATGGGCAGCCGTATGGCCTATTTATTCAGTGAAGAGCTGGTAAAAAAGTCCACTCACATAGTGGATTTACATACCGGCGCCATTAACCGCAGCAACCTGCCACAAATTCGTGTTGATGTTGAAAACGAGAAAGCGCTGGCAATGGCAAAAGCCTTTAGCACTCCGGTTATTCTTCACTCGAAAGAGCGCGATGGTTCATTACGGTCTTTCGCCAACGAGCTGAATATTCCGTTGATTTTATACGAAGCCGGCGAAGCACTGCGCTTTGATGAAGCCTCGATAAGTGCCGGTGTTATTGGCGTACAGAACGTTATGAAGCACCTGAAGATAATGAAAGGCCGACGCCGCGGGCGCCGTGTTACCCCTGTTATTGCACGCCGTTCCACCTGGGTTCGGGCAGAGCGGGATGGTCTTATCATTCCAAAAGTTGAGCTGGGTCAAACCATTCAAAAGCAGCAAGTATTAGCGTTAAGTGTAAGCCCTCACGGTGGCGAAGGCGATGAGGTTGAATCTCCGGTGCGCGGTATTATCATAGGCTGCAGTAATATTCCGGTAGCGAATGAAGGCGAAGCCTTATTCAACGTAGCGCAATTTGATAAAGATACCATGTCGGATGCGACCGAGAGTGTAGATTCTTTTACTGAGGTGTATGAAAACAAGCCGTATGAGCAGTAATTTAGCAGACATTGATTTTAGTCAGGGCCTGCGCCATTGCGATGGTCAGGACAGTTTATACCGGGAAGTGCTGGTCTGTTATCTGGACCAGTTCCGTCCTCTGCTTGACATGAACACACTACTAACAGACTCTGAGGCAGCGCGCTTACAACTCCATACGTTAAAAAGTTTGAGTGCAACGATAGGCGCCGCACCTTTAAGCAAGTTGGCAGCACAACTTTTTGTTAAATGGCAGCAACAAGATGAACAACAACGCGCAGAAGCGATTAGACAAGTTAACACCAACCTGGCTTTAGTTAATGGTCAAATAGAGAACTATTGCAACAACGTTAATTTGGCCGATTAAAATTAATACAAAAGTTACTTAATATTCGTTAAAATGGCCCGATAAAAATAACAACAGCGATTAAAAAACAGGCGCCTTATGTCCAGTCCGGTCAGTTTCCGGGTTTCTGAAAGAGATGTTTACATCATTATTGATGCCGGTACACGTCCTTCAGAAGTCAAAGCAGAGCAGTTACAGAAAGCGTGGCAGGCTTCTGACTATTCGGCTGCAAAATTGCTGGACCCTCAAATGATGACCCAAACGGCCACCAAGTACGCCCAGCACTTCAGTAAAGACAGCAACAGCAGCATTTCTTTTCAGGTTATTATTGCCGAAATTTTTGACGCCGACCTGAACTTACTAGTCAGTGATGACGATATGAAAGTGACTGCCAGCGCCATTGTTGGCTTTGGCGGTAAGCCGCTGAGTCAGGAAGCTATTATTGCTAAGCTGAAAGAGAAGAAGGTAACTTCCGGTATTCAGCGCAAAGCCATTGATGCTTTGGTTGAACACACCAACGAAGCCCCTCCGGGTGCGGAATTATCAGTAACCGTAGCCAAAGGCAAATACCCCATTAACGGCAGTAATGCTAAGTTTAAGCCGCTGGCCGATGATGCCCGCAAGCGCGTACTCAGACCACAGCTTCGCGAAGACGGTACCGCCGACATGCGCGACTTAGGCGCTCAGGTTACTGTTGACCCGGAACAGCCGTTACTGCAAAAGACTCCGCCCAGCAAAGGCCGACCAGGTTTTACGGTTTTTGGCCAGGAGTTAGAGGCCCATGACGGCGAGGATCGCGACTTTAAACCCGGGGAAGGTACCCGTGTCAGTGAAACAGACAGCAATTTAATTGTTGCCGACCGTACCGGCATGCCCAGCTTTAACGATAACAGCGTGCAAGTTGACGATGTCATGCAGCTAAATAATGTCGATGTTTCCACCGGGCACGTTAAATTTAAAGGCAGCGTCATTGTTAGCGGTAACGTCAGCGAAGGCATGAAAGTCACCTGCTCGGGTGATATCACTGTCGGTGGTTATGTCGACTCAGCTGAACTTTACGCCGACGGCAATATAACAGTACGCAAAGGCTGCATTGGTCGCCTGCTGAATTCCGGCGAAACCGCAGAGCATGACGAAGACGCCGATGACTGGATACCCGATGTTTCCACCAAACTGGTGGCGGGTGGCTCCATTTGGTGCGCCTATGCCCAATATTCCTGTTTAGACTCGCAAAATGGCGTACATACCGACAAGCAGCTGACTCATTGTCATGTCATAACCAAAGGCCAACTGGCTATTGGTGGTGAGGGTCGCAACGCCCGCGGAAAATTGATAGGCGGCACCATTGAAACCTGTGATCACATTTATTGTGGCCAGTTAGGCGCACCAGCCGGAACCAAAACACGAATATACTGGTCGCTACCGCCGGTTGACCCACAGTCGCTGGAACACTTAAAAAATATGCGCGGCGTGTTGGCTAAAACTCTGGCACGAATAAAAGTTGTGCAACAGGGGCTGGACCGTTGCCAGACGCTGGAAGACGGCCCTAAGAAGCTTGAGTACGAGACCAAATTAAAAGGTGAACTGCGTAAGCTCAAAGCTCGCATTGTTACTACCCGCACCAGTATTGATTCGGTACTGGAAGCTTTTGAGAACCATCCGGTACTGCGTACTATGGTCAGTAAAGAAGTGTTCCCCGGCATTTTGTTTATTTTTAAAGAAAAAAGCCTGCGCATAAAAGAACATCGCAATGGTACAATGTTCTTACTTCAGGACAAACAACTACGAGTAGACAGTCTGGTCTAAGCGGTAACTACTATGTCATCTGCAATTCTTTCTATGCTTGGGAGGCAATCCTCTCAACCCTGGACTTATGGTTCGTTGTTAGTCATTCACCCAGGCGGTGCAGAACTGGCAGGCCTGAGCAATAGTTCGGCCTGGTGTTTTCATGCCGGCCATGCCGATGCCTGGAAAGCGGCCGGACACAAGGCTTTTTGTCAGGCACAGGCGCCCGATTTAACCGCTTACGACGGCGTGTTAATGCTGGTAGCTAAAGAAAAAGAACTTAACCATTATTTATTAGAACAACTGGCGTTATTGCCGGCCAATACCCCTGTTTGGTTTGCAGGTGAGAAACGCTCCGGCATTCAACCGTTAATGAAAAAGTTACCTGACTGGTTGCAACCGCCTCAGAAGCTGGCTTCAGCAAACCACTGCTTACTGTTTGCCAGTGCAAGAAACCATCAGGCACATGAACCAGCGTCTTTGGCCAGTTACGCTAAGACTCTGACTTATGAACTGGATAACCAGCCGAAATCTTTTGTCACTTTACCGGGTGTTTTCAGCCGTGAGCATATTGACCCTGCCACCCTGCTGCTGTTGCAACATATTAAAGATTTGCCCAAGGGACGGGGCCTGGACTTTGCCTGCGGAGCCGGTGTTATTGCACAGCAAGTTTCGCCACTGACCACTGAACTTATGGCGTGTGACGTGAGTCCTATTGCCATTGCTGCCAGCAGAATGACGTTGGAAAAAGAAGCAATAAATGCGGAATTGCGTTTAGCCGACGGGATACCAGAAGACGCCGGACAGTTCGATTTCATTATTAGTAACCCGCCGTTTCATACCGGGCAGAAAACCGATTATGAGATTGCCCGAAAATTCATCAAAGATGCGAAGCAACACCTTAATAAACAAGGTGTTTTAAGAATTGTGGCAAACCGCTTTTTGCCCTGGCCCGAGGTTATTGAGTCGGCTTTTACGCACTGTGATACCATTGCCGATGATGGTCGCTACCGTGTTTACCATGCAACTTATCGATAAATAACCGATTTTTTTGTTTAACCAATGCCTTTTTTGTTAACGCTTTGCTAACATCAATATACAAATAATTTTTTTCAGAGACTGAGCCGTAGACTGAATGCATACTATTTCACTGAAGCGCATACTGATTTATATCGTGTTGTTGGTCACCAGCTTCGCGCTTCTTGTCGGTTTTACCGTCAATATTGTTAGCCAGGTTGCTCAGTACGAGAAGTCGCTGCATGAACAGTCGCTTTCGTACGCCCGAATAGTTGCCGGTAATGCCGCCAGTAGTCTGGTGTTTAATGACAACGCAACCGAAAAGCAACGGCTGAACTCACTGCAAAACACTGACTTTATTCAGCACGTTCATGTCTACAAACTGGATGAAACCAGTAACGAGTTGACCTTTTTCTCCAGCTACAACAAACAGGGACTGGCCCCCATTCCTGCTCGCTTTTCAAAACTTGACCGGCTGACCACGCCACAAATTCAGGACGACTACATTGAAGTGTCCCAGCCTGTAGTACTGGATGGCGAAGTAATAGGTTATGTTTACCTACGTGGCTCACTGGAGCAGGCCCGTTTATTTATGTGGCGCTCTATTGGCATAGCCGCTGTGGTATTTGTGCTGACACTGCTGCTTTGTTGGTTAGTGACTCTGCGTTTAAGAAAAACCATTGTGACACCGCTCGACTCAGTCGTGGATGTCATTTCTCAGGTAGCGCGGGACAAGAACTACTCACTGCGCCTGGCCCCCTCACAGCTGGTAGAGTTTGACATGATGGCACACGCCTTTAATACCATGCTGGACAGAGTGCAGCAGCATATCAGTCGTCAGCGTCGTGCCGAAGAAGAAGCCAGTCAGTTAAATACCGAGCTGGAACGGCAGGTAACACAGCGCACTCAGGCGCTGAAAGAATCGAACAGCGAACTGTTAAAAACGCTGGAGCAGCTGCACCAGTATCAGGGACAACTGGTTGAGTCGGAAAAAATGGCGTCGCTGGGCGACATGGTTGCCGGCATTGCGCACGAAGTTAATACGCCCATTGGTTTGTCAGTAACGGCTTCGACCTTATTGCAGGACAAACTGACCGTTATGCAGGAAAAGTTTGACGAAAAACGCATTTCAACGTCTGAATTTGAACGCTTTTTAAGTGATTGCGACGAAAACCTGCAAATTATTTACCGCAACTTAGGCCGCGCCGCCGACTTAGTGACCAGCTTTAAGCAAGTGGCCGTTGACCAGTCATCGGAAGTGGATCGCGACATTCATATTCCTTCTTTTATGAACGATGTTCTTATTTCTGTTAAACCGCGACGCCTGGATCCGGAAAAATTCCCAATTCGAATTTCTTGTCCGGACAACCTGACGGTACGCGCTAAAGCCGGACCGCTGAACCAGGTGCTCATAAACCTTATTGTGAACTCCATGATCCACGCTTTTGACGGCTACGACCATGGGCAAATTGATATTAGTTTTAGCATGCAGAACGACACTGAGCTGGAAATGGTTTACGCCGATAACGGTAAAGGCGTACCAAGTGATATCAGCCGTAAAATATTTGATCCCTTTGTCACCACCAAACGAGGGTCCGGCGGTAGTGGTTTGGGGCTGCATTTAGTTTATAACCTGGTGACTCAGGTATTAGGTGGTAACATTCACTTCTTTAGTGAAGAAAAGAACGGGGTGGAGTTTATTGTTCGTTTTCCCGTCACTTTAGTCAGCAATGCTTGAAAAATCTCAAACAAAAGTCATAATGTAACGTCATAACTTTTATAAATATAAGTTCAACACCGTACGCACAGCGACGAACTTTCCGGGAAAATCAACGCTTATGAATGCCAGAATATTGATTGTTGAAGACGAAGTTGTTACTCGCCAGACTCTTACCCGTCTATTCCAACAAGAAGGCTACGAAGTTTTTGATGCAGCTGATGGCCTGCAAATGGAAAACATCATGCGTCAGGAACGTGTTGATGTCGTAATCATGGACGTTAACCTGCCAGGCAAAAATGGTTTGGAACTTGCCGAGTCATTACGCGAAAGCGACAACATTGGCTTAATTTTCTTAACCGGTCGCGACAGCGAAGACGACCGCTTGTTGGCTCTGGAATTGGGTGCTGATGATTACCTCATTAAGCCTTACAATCCGAAAGAGCTGACTATTCGCGTACGCAATCTCTGCCGTCGCATTGAAGCTTCACGTTCAAGCAATCCGGTTGAAAACAACAGTGTTGAGTTCCAGTTCCACGGTTGGCGTTTAAACAGCGACAGTCGCTGCCTGTACTCACCGGAAAATCAGATGTTCCGTCTGCCGAAAAGTGAATACCGCGCGTTGGAGCTGTTTTTATCGAATCCGGGCCGTATCCTTGACCGCGAAACACTGGTTAAACGTATGCTGGACCGCGAACTTCGCCCGAATGATCGTACAGTTGACGTTGCTATTCGCCGTATTCGTCGTCATTTCGAGTCACACCCGGAAACGCCAAACCTTATTACCACCATCCATGGTGAAGGTTATCGTTTTATTGGTGAGGTTGATCAGCAAGCTCAGTGATGCTTCGCTAACCAGGCGTCAATTTGCTGCCGGTGCGGAATGACCGCATCGGCCCATTCTATTAACAGGCGTTCTGCCACTGGCCATTCCCAGTCTTCTTTCTCTACTTTTTCCATGTTTTTTGACAGAGCCGTTAAGCCGACCGAACTGCAGGCCCCTTTCACTTTATGCGCCTGTTTGCGTAATTCGTCTTCGTTGCGCTCTTTAGCTGCCTGATGCAGTAACTTAGCGTAGCTTTGAATAATACCGTCAAAGGTTGTAAGGGTTGCTTTTATGCCCTCGGCGCCCAAAGTATCCAGGTATTGTTGCAACAGTTCGGTATCGATATCCGATTTTTCTGCCATCTTTGTGTGCTCCATCAATCCAAAACCCTATCCTCGGCGTATTCCTGTTTTGAGTCAACCACTGTGCACAGTGCACAGATAGAATCGATTAGGGCAATCGGTGTCACCTGGTTAAATTCTGCGATATAATGCCCACCTTTAGACTGAGCCAACTTGATCAAGATCAATCTGGCCGGACAATATTCACGAGACTTGGAGTTCACAACGAATGCCAACAGTTATGCCCGACGTAGCCAACCAAACGCAGGCCCAGACAGAGGGAGCCCTCGATTGGGTTGGCATGAGCAACATTGAAGTTCCACTTATGGTAGCCGCCGCCGGCGTACCAGAGCGCCCTGTGGCCGCTAAAGTGGAAGCTTTCGTCAACCTGAAGAACCCGAAAACCAAGGGTATCCATATGTCTCGCTTGTATTTATTGCTGGACAAACTTTCGACCGAAGGTGAACTCAGTCATGATACTTTGAAGCAACTGCTGAATGACTTTATTGAAAGTCATAAAGACATTAGTGATCAGGCCTTTATTAAGTTTGATTTTGACTACCACTTACGCCGCAAGTCGCTGATAAGCAAAAAGCAGGGCTGGAAAGCTTACCCGGTGAGCTTAACCGGTCGCTACGATGCTGGAAAACTAAAGCTGGAGCTGTCTGTTGATGTGCCTTACTCGTCAACTTGCCCGTGCTCTGCAGCGTTAGCGCGTCAGTTAATTCAGGACGCCTTTAATGCCCAGTTTGCCGGTCAGGAAAAAGTCGATGCAGCCACCATGCACGAATGGTTAGGTTCGACCGAAGGTATTGTCGCTACACCACACAGCCAGCGTTCAATTGCTGAAGTTAAAGTGGCATTGAGCGAGAGCGTTACTGACTTTCCTATTGTGGAACTGATTGACGCTGTTGAAGATGCGCTGAAGACGCCAGTTCAGGCTGCAGTGAAACGTGAAGATGAGCAAGAGTTTGCCCGTTTGAACGGACAAAATCTAATGTTCTGTGAAGACGCATCGCGCCGCTTACAGCACCAGTTGAACCAAATGTCACACTTCCGTGACTTCTGGCTGCGGGTGAACCACTACGAGTCGTTGCACGCGCACGATGCTGTCAGTGTCACCACCAAAGGTATTCCGGGTGGTTATTCAGCCTAACCCGGCTTAAATTAATTCCATAAGCAGCTATTAGTGGCACAGCTTTTGCTTCACACCTCACAGAGCGTCAATTTTCTGATGAGGTGTGAAAATGGAAATTATCTTGTTGTTGTTTGTTGTTGTATTAATTGCGGTGGCCGTTATTGCCAGCCGAATGTCCGAAAACTACGTCCCCTACCCTTATAAACTGAAAGATACGACCCTGTGCACAGCTCAGGAAGACCAATTTTTGACACTGCTGGAAAAGTCGGTCGGCGATGATTTCCGTATTTTCACTAAAGTCCGCTTAAGCGATATTGTTACCGTGCGTTCCGGCTTGTCGGCAACTGCCCGTAAAGATGCGCACAACAAAGCCAGCCAACGTATTCTTGACTATGTACTGTGTGACATTCACACCATGCAGGTAAAAGCTGCCATTGAGCTGGAACCCGGACAGTCATCGCTGAATCAGCAAAAACGTAACTTGTTTTTGAAAAATACGTTAGCCGCAGCCGGCTTGCCGTTCCTGCGCTTTAAAGCCAAGCCGGGTTACCGTGTAGCTGAGCTACACGACTACATTCATGGCAAAATTCGTCAGGCCGAGCATGTTCGCGCAGCCGTACCAACCAATAGAGACAAAGATAACCAGCCGATTGCCGCTTAACCATGTCCGTGGCAGTATAGCTGCATGAACACGGAGCTTTTACACGACATTCTGTTATCCCCTGTGACTCTCGCTCTGCTGGCATTGCTGGCAGAGCGCTGGTTTCCGTGGCCGGAACAATGGCATCCACTTGCCGTTTTTCGGCTAATGGCTTCCTACATGAGCGGCAAAGTGAACAAGCCCGGACGCCCGGTCAGCCAACAACGTATTGCCGGTTTTCTGGCCTGGTTAACCATGTCGCTGCTGGTTCTGCTGCCGGCGGCTATTGTCTTTGCCGGTGCCGAAGTGGAACTTGCCATTGGCTGGCTTATTCTATTGGTCAGTTTACGCCAGCAACCCGTTACTCATGCCGTGCGCTTAGCAGACAGCCACTTACAACGTGGTCGTAAAAATGCCGCCCGCGCCTGGCTAAGCCGTGTAACCTGGCGCGACTGTGACTTACTCAGTGAACACGGCATTGCAAAAACCAGTCTGGAATTACGTGCTGCCAGTATTTTAGAACACCGCTTCACCCCTTTATTCTTTTGGTTTATTGGAGGCCCTTTAGCTGCGCTTGGCGTGCGCACTGTCTATGAATTGACTCAGATATGGCCCATTGCTCAGGCCCGCTACCGCCATTTTGGTCTGGCAACTCACTGGCTGTACACCATAAGCCACTTTTTCCCTTCGTTTTTACTGTCGCTGGCAGCGCGTTTTATGGCGTTGTTTCAGCCCAACAAGCCCAAACTGCAGTCGCTAAACCGTAACCCGTTGTTCCCGACTGTGCTGCTCAGTTGGTTGCAGAGTTTCAGTTATTGTCACCGGGTAAGCCTGGGCGGGCCTATACAAGTTCAGGGAATTCGTATTGCGCGACAGCGTTTTGACGGTCGTCCGGCAGAGTTGTTATTGCCCCGGGCGCAGCGCTGGCAAAGGCAATGGCAGATCTTTTTCATTGCTTGTCTGGTTATTGCACTTTTTGCTCTGTTCATTTATCGACCCTGACCGACTCATCGGGTATACTACGCGCCCTAATAAGGCAACCATTTAATACTATGAAAACCATTGATGTAATCGGCATTGGCAATGCGCTGGTGGATCAGGAGTTTGAGGTCACTGATGACTTCCTCCAAAAGCACAATTTGAAAAAAGGCATGATGGAGCTGATTGACGAAGACGCTCAAAATACTCTGATTGCCGAGCTCAGCGAACTGGGTGAATTAAAAAAGCAGTGTGGGGGCGGCTCAGCCGCTAACTCGCTGGTGGCTTTTGCTCAGTTTGGCGGAAAAGCCTATTATTGTTGTAAAGTTGCAGACGATGAAGCGGGTATGTTTTACCGTCAGGACTTAGAACAAGTGGGTATTGAAACCAGCCTTAAAAAGCAGCAGAACCCGGGTATCACCGGTCGTTGCCTGGTCATGGTTACCCCGGATGCTGAACGCACTATGCGTACACACCTGGGCATTACCGCTGACTTGTCCACCGTTGAAATTGATGACCATGCGATTGCAGCAGCAAATTACCTTTATATTGAAGGTTATTTAATTACCTCGGAAATTGCCCGTGGTGCTATTCAGCATGCTAAAAAAGTGGCGCGCGATAACAACACCAAACTGGTTATGACCTGCTCTGACCCGGCAATGGTGAAGTTTTTCCGCGACGGCATTGATGAAATTCTTGAGGGTGGTGTCGATTTAATGTTCTGTAACCGTGAGGAAGCAGAATTATTAACCGGTAAGGACGATCCTCAGGCGGCTTTAAGCGTATTACTAAAGCAAGCCGACACGGTTGCAATTACTCTGGGCAAAGATGGCGCCTTAATTGCTAACCGTGAGCGTCAGGTTCATGTTCCTGGGGTGCCGGTTAAAGCTATTGATACCAACGGTGCCGGCGATATGTTCGCAGGTGCTATGCTGTACGGCTTAACCCGTAATATGCCGTTAGAAGACGCAGGCCGTCTGGCCAGCCACGCGGCCGCTGAACTGGTTACCGAATTTGGTGCTCGACTGGATAAAGAGCGTCAACAGCAGTTAATTGAGCGTGTTATGAAGGCTCAAACCGCCTGAACTCATTACAAGTTCACCGACAAGATCACTGAAAAAGAGAGTCGCTATGAGTGTAGAAAATTCGCAAGACTACAAAGTTGCAGATATTAGCTTATCGGAATGGGGTCGCAAGGAAATTGCGATTGCTGAGTCCGAAATGCCGGCGCTGATGACTATCCGCCGTAAATACGCTGACAGCAAACCACTGGCCGGAGCCCGCATTATTGGTTGTATCCATATGACTATTCAAACAGCCGTGCTGATTGAAACCTTGCTTGAGCTGGGCGCAGAAGTACGCTGGTCGTCGTGTAATATTTTCTCTACTCAGGACCACGCTGCTGCCGCTATGGCCGCTGCCGGTGTTCCGGTATTTGCCTGGAAAGGCGAAACTGAAGAAGAGTATGACTGGTGCTTAAAGCAAACTTGCCACAAAGACGGCGAGCTGTGGGATGCCAACATGATTCTGGATGACGGCGGTGATTTAACCCTGATGATCCACGACGAATTCCCACAAATGCTGGACAAAGTACACGGCATTACCGAAGAAACCACTACCGGCGTTCACCGCCTGCTGGATATGCTGGAAAAAGGCACTTTGAAAGTTCCGGCCATTAACGTGAACGACGCCGTAACTAAGTCAAAAAATGACAACAAATACGGTTGCCGCCACTCGCTGAACGACGCTATTAAGCGTTCAACTGACCACTTATTGTCAGGTAAAAAGGCTCTGGTTGTTGGTTACGGTGATGTGGGTAAAGGTTCTGCCGCAAGTCTGCGTCAGGAAGGCATGATTGTTAAGATCAGCGAAATTGACCCAATTTGTGCTATGCAGGCTTGCATGGACGGCTTTGAAGTGGTTTCTCCTTACCTTGAAGGTAAAAATACCGGTAACGGTGAGAACATTAACAAAGATTTGCTGGGCAATACCGACCTGATTGTCACCACAACCGGTAATATGGACGTGTGTGACCGTTATATGCTGGCCGCACTTAAGCCTACCGCTCTGGTTTGTAACATTGGTCACTTTGATAACGAAATTGACACGGCCTTTATGCGCAAAAACTGGCGCTGGGAAGAAATTAAGCCACAGGTACACAAAATTTATCGCTCAGACGATGATAACGACTACCTGATTCTGCTGGCCGAAGGCCGCCTGGTGAACTTAGGTAACGCAACCGGTCACCCAAGCCGTATTATGGATGGTTCTTTTGCTAACCAGGTACTGGCGCAGATTCACTTGTTTGGACAAAAGTTTGCCGACATGGACAAAAAACAGCAGGAAGAATACCTGCGCGTAGAAGTTCTGCCGAAGCAACTGGACGAAGAAGTTGCACGTTACATGGTGCAGGGTTTTGGTGGCGTTATCACCAAGCTGACAGCGGATCAGGCCAACTACATTCACGTTGATGCAGAAGGTCCGTTTAAAACAGACGAGTACCGCTACTAATGAGCGATATCATTTATCGTGAAATAACGGCTGCCGATATGGCGGCCGTTATTGATCTGGCCAATGAAGTTCATGGTGACAACTACCTGAACGAAGACAGTTTTCAGCAGTATTTAGCCGGCGGTACCGCTGGTAACGTACAGTTGAACTGGATAGCCCTGCGCGGCGATACGCCTTTAGGTATAAGAATTACCCTGGCCCCCGGACAATGGCCCATTGATGATTTTTGCACCCCTGACGCCTGGCCAATTCCGGCCGACAAACTGTGCTACTTTAAATGCGCCGCCGTATCGGAAAAGGCACGTGGCTTAGGCATAGGCAAAGAGTTGCTGTATCGCAGCATAGCTTCAGCCAAAGAGTTGGGCTGCCAGGGTGGCTTAGCGCATATTTGGATGCAAAGCCCCAAAAACAGCGCCTATGAATATTTCACCCGCTGCGGCGGTGAAATGATTAAACAACACGAAAAACGTTGGTACAAAGCCTCAGTAGAAGACGGCTACTATTGCCCTGTGTGCGACGGCACCTGCTACTGCGACGCCGGCGAAATGCTGCTGAAGTTCGATACGTAAGGCAGCGAATAGCGAGCGCTGAGGTTGCATCGGCTATTGTGGAGGACGCCCGTGAATACATCCCTGTAGGGCTTGGGCAGCGCCATCCATGGCGCTGCACACCTCCACAATAGCCCATTGCAACCGTCGGGCGCGCTCTCTACCCGGCATCTCACGTAATCGCAGCAATTTATCGTAAACATGGATATGCTAGAAGGACAGGTCATTCACTTGAGAGCGTTACGAGTGTTGAAGCGAAACAAGTGAGTGACCTGTCCTTCTCTGCTTTTATAGGTGGTGATTATGTATGATCCTTTGGTTAATGCGCCTCCGGGGCCTCATGATGCTCCTGAGCCTAGTTATTGGCAGCAGCATACGCAGGCCAATTTTCCGGAGTGTGTTGATGCGCCGGAGGAAGTGGAGTTTGCTGTTGTTGGAGCTGGGTATACTGGTTTAAATGCAGCCCGGGTTCTGGCTGAAAACGGGCACTCTGTTGCGGTGTTTGAGGCTAACCAATTAGCCTGGGGGTGTTCCTCCCGTAATGCTGGCTTTGTAATGAAAAGTACCGGTCGACTGGGCTTGTCAGCCTGGGCTGAACGCCTGGGCAACGAAGTTGCGCAAGGCATTGCCGCCGAACACCAGAAAGCGCTGAAGCTGGTTGAGGAAACGGTACAGGAGTGCCCTCAGCATTGTCAGCGCCAAAACGGTGGTTATCTGAAAATAGCGCATAAACCCGGCGCCATTGATCCGTTAAAGAAACAGTATGACCAGCTCAAACAATTTAACCAGCCGGTGGAATGGCTGACGCAAGAGCAATTGAGCAACCTGGTTTCCAGCCCGCAGGCTCATGCGGCATTACGCTTCACCGACTGTTTTGCTCTGAACCCTATGTTATTAGCTGCCGCCACCGCCCGACGGGCCGTTGCAGCCGGTGCGCAGTTAGTTGAGCACTGTCCGGTAACAAAGGCGGTGTCGCTTGGCGGCAAAGGCGTGTATTTGCAAACCGCTAAAGGCGCTGTACGCGCCCGTAAGCTGTTAGTTTGTTCTAACGGCTATACCTCAGGGCAATTACTGCCGGAGCTTGCCAGTCGCTCGCTACCGGTACTGTCGAGCATTATTACCACCCCACCTCTGAGTAAAGAACAAGTTGAAAGCATTAAGCTGTCACCCCAGTACGCCATAATGGATACTCGCATACTGAAGTACTACTTCCGCTTACTGCCGGATAACCGCTTATTGTTTGGCGGCCGTGGTGCCATACAGGGGAAAAATGCCGCCGATGCTGTTTATGCTAAGCGTCTGCTAACGGCTCTGCACCAGACCTTTCCGCAACTGCGGGATATCAACAAATGGGAACACTTCTGGAGTGGCTGGGTCAGTGTGTCACTGGACGATTACCCGCGGATAGGCCAAGTGAAAGATAATATCTACGCCAGTATGGGTTACTGCGGCGCCGGTGTTAGCTTTACCGCCTTAGCAGGCCAAAGACTGGCAGAAGCCGCCATGGAACAACCCCTGCCCGAGCTACCGTACTACCAGTCACAACTAAAGCCCTTCCCACTACCGCGCTTCCGCCGCCTGGGCCAATGGCTCTACTACCACTACGGCCGCCTACTCGACTGAGACGGGACAGGCTATTCACTTGTTTCGCTTGAGCATTGAAGGCTTCTGTGGCGGAGACGCGACGAGCTCATCCATGAGGGCTTGACGAAGGCCATCCATGGCCTTCGACACTCCGCCACAGAAGCCTTCAACACTCGTAGCGCTCACAAGTGAACAACCTGCCCCTTTAGACTCTCTCATAAAGGCTTAAGTCGCTTCTTATCTGAAGCGGAAGATAGCGAGCGCGCCCAACGGTTACACAGGGCTATTGTGGAGGTGTGCAGCGCCATGGATGGCGCTGCCCAAGCCCTACAGGGATGTATTTACGGGCGTCCTCCACAATAGCCCTTGTAACCTCAGCGCTCTCCAATGCTCAAGCGAAGCAAGTGAGTAGCCTGCCCTGGAGCTACAGGCCGAAGACGATTTTTTCGCTTTTGAGCATTCGGGCTATGTATTTCATGAGCAGCAGTGCGGCTGCCAGGGTGGCAATTGCGCTGATGACCGTTCCCATGAGGTTTACGTTTTCGCCGCGTATCAGTGACAGAAATGCCTGATGCTGACCGGTTAACGGGAGATAGTACAGGGTTGGGTTTTTAAGGCGCGCGAATTCCACACCAAAAGAAGCTGCCATTGGAATGATCAACAAGAAGCTGATGTAGGTTTGTGCTTCTTTGAAGTTCTTCGCCCGGAAGGACACGAATAACTGCAACGCGGTAGCAAGCAAGGCCAGCGGCACCAGTAAGATGAACATCAGCGCCATCATACCGACACTGAAATTCACGTTCATGCCAATTTCATGCAATGGCACGTAGGCAAAAATAATGGGAATAAGTACCAGTGAAAGTATTGCCCCAAACAATGAGAAGGTTGTTGCGGTCAGTGCTTTACCAGTCACGATATCCCAGGTGCTTAACGGCTGACTCAGCAGAAACTCCAGTGAGTTACGCTCGCGTTCACCTGCACTAATGTCTATGGCCACGTTCATTCCGGACCAGAACACGGAAAGAATAATAAAGACCAGTACGCTACCCATTATCAAAGCGGCCTTTGAGCCGCGAGTTGCCAAGTCCTGTTTCTGCAGCTGTACCGGCTGAATCACACGCGGATCGACACCGCGCAAGGTTAAACGGTATGCGGCTATTTGGCTTGAATAAGCCTGCACTGCCTGCTCTACTCGCTTAATATCGGTTTGCTGTTTTTGTGCGGACCAGTCTGCTCGTAAAGTCACTTCTACCGGTTCTGCTTTACTAACGCTTTCCTGCCAGTTTTCAGGCAAAGTAAGGACTATAGGCGTTTCGGTTTTTGCCCATTCACCCTGCTTCTGGACGACGCCTCGTTCGTTAAGAAAATCAACCAGCTGAGGTGCGTTTTCTTCGCCTTCAATGGTGATTTCAATGTCGGCTTTATCGGTCAGTTGCGTAATCAGAAAAAAGAATGCAACGGCCATTAACAGTGGTCCGAAAAAAGCATAAGACATAGCGGCCAGAACGGAACGCTTGTCTCGAATTGCATCACGAAACTCTTTTTTCCATACAGAGGTTAATGCACTCATCAGGCTGCTATCCCCTCGTCAGTACCAATTATCTTCACGAAGGCATCTTCCAGTTGTGGCTCGCCTGTCATGTCGCACAGCTCTTGTGGGGTTCCTTCTGCGGCAACTTTGCCGTTTGCCATAACCACCACCCGGTCACAAAGTGCAGCAACTTCCTGCATTACGTGGCTGGAAAACAGAATGCAGGTACCCTGCGCACGCTGCTCGCGCAGCACATCTCGTAAAATACGGGTACTCATTACGTCCAGTCCGCGGCTGGGCTCATCAAGAATCAAGTGCTTAGGGCTATGCACCAGTGCCTGTGCCAGCGCTACTTTCATTCTCTGGCCTTGCGAAAAACCGGCTGTACGTCTGTCGGCCAACTCTTTGATGTCGAGCTTTTCTATCACTTGTTCGACAGCTTGCTTTTGCTTGCTACCGGTAAGACCGTGAAGTCCGGCGAAGTAAGCCACTTGCTCACGTACCGTCAAACGCTCATAGAGGCCGAATTTATCGGGGAATATACCTAGGTTACGGCGGGCATCTATGGGGTTCTGATTCGCATCGACACCTTCAATTTCAGCTTTACCGGTATCGGCCTGCAGTAATCCGTAAATAATACGCAAACAAGTGGTTTTACCGGCGCCATTAGGGCCAAGGAGCCCGGTAATTTCACCGTCTTTTGCCTGAAACGAGAGCGAATCCAGCGCTTGCACATTTTTAAATGTTTTTGTTAGTGCATCTACGTTTATCATCCCTTATAGCCCCGCTGCATTTTGGTTCAGTACGAAAGGCTTAAGACTCTGCTTAGTTAAGCAACTGCCATCTATATTTTCGATTGAGCCCTGCTCAATAAAATCCGCAACAAGTTGATTCGCACATGTATGGCTGGCAATGGTATGGCCTGCGTTTGGCGCAACTAAGTGCTTACTGTTGGGCAAAGTCCGGTGTGCAATTTCTCCCCATTCAGGCGGCGTTACCGGATCTAACTCACCGGATAATAACAATACCGGTTTGTCACTCACGACAGGATCAGACCAGTAACCAGGTACACTCGATGAGCGCCAACCGGCACACATATCAACAAAGGCGTCGCCGGTGCGACTGCCAATAAACTGATTGTCGCCGTCTTGCTCGAGCAACTCTGGTGTGGCTCGTGGTAGGTCTTCAGAACAGACGACCGACAACATCAACCCCAAATAGATACTGCTTTGAGACATGGTGCCGCCCATGAGTCCAAGAATGGCATGGTAGTCTCCTGCTGCGGCAGAATGGATAGCATAAGGTAAAAGCTGACGAGTGTTCGGGTGGTATAAAGCCACTCGCATAATGGAACTGAAACGTCCTGGTGTCAGCTTG
Source organism: Idiomarina sp. ST10R2A5 (assembly GCF_051842325.1). Classification (NCBI taxonomy): domain Bacteria; kingdom Pseudomonadati; phylum Pseudomonadota; class Gammaproteobacteria; order Alteromonadales; family Idiomarinaceae; genus Idiomarina; species Idiomarina sp. ST10R2A5. Next base: position 255,865 of record NZ_JBNIEX010000002.1, read on the forward strand.
ATTTCCAGAGGCTCGAAGGACAAAGGATCACGTGTTTCCAATAAGATATTCTGAGCTTCAAGTTCAGCCATCACCTCATAATATTCTTGTTCAAGCCTTGGAAATTTCTCACGGCACGCAGTTTGTTCTGTGCAGTCTTCTAACATGGCGTCAAATGCGTCAGCACCATGTTGACCAAAAGGACCAATAACAACCTGAGGTGGTGCAATTGCATCTAAAGTAGCGGTACGAACTGAGCCTGGAGCTTCACGCAAATAAGTCAGCCCTACCCGGGTGCCGTATGATCCGCCATACAAATTCAGTTGCTCAATTCCTAAATGTTCACGTACCCGCTCGAAGTCTTTTACCGCATTAACGGTGTGATATTGCGTTGTATCAGTATCGGGGTATTGCTTCAGGCATTCACGGCTCAACTCTGCAAGGTCTTGCTCATCGTCCGCGCGAATGAGTTCATCTGGCCGCTCGATATCGCATTTCAACGGATGACTTTTCCCTGTGCCGCGTTGATCGATTAAGAGAATATCCCGCTTTTGGCGCACTCCCTCAAACATTCGCGCTATCATTGGCGCAAGCTCTGTCGCCGCCTGCCCGGGCCCACCTGCGAGAATAAGCATTGGGTCAGACTTAGCGCCCTCCTGAACTGCCGGCAGTACGGCGTAATAAATACCGATATGCTTGCCTTCAGGCTGGTCATAATTTTCCGGAACTGACACTGTTCCGCAATGCAATTGTTCCTGCACGCCGGGAAGATAACAGCTTGCAGCTTCGGTTGTTTTTGTCTGTGCCAAACTGCTCATCGGAGCTAACCCCAATAACAGTACCGGCAAAGCTATTGCCATCCATTGTTTCATAACGATTCCGTTTGTTTGCGTAACGGATCTATTGTCGTAGAGAACGGGGAAGAATTACAAGGTAAGTTACTGATTGAATTGTTAGAAGATGTAAAAAAGCCCGCAAACAGCGTTTGCGGGCTCTTGAAATACGCAATAAGTCTTTTAATTAAAAGCCAGCGCGTTCTTTAATTGCCTGAGCGATGGCAGTATCGCCATGACCGTTAGACTGAGCCCACTCGTAGTCGCCTGAGCTTTGCAGTTCATCTACTGACAGACGACCAACGATGAAGCTACCAATTTCTTGTGAGCCGTTCGCCATTGCGAATTGCAGTAAGCTTTGTCCATTACACTGGATGCCGCTGTAGATATCACGTACACGGACACGAGAGTCACGCAGTTTCTTACGCATACGCATGGTGTCGTCACCTTGTACGTATGTGCACAAGCTCAAAGCTAATTCATTTGCTTCTGCGCTTTTTGAGAATGTTGCGCCTGTCGCTGCAACAGCAGCCATCAAGGTGCCTAATACAATCGCTTTCATGTAAAACCCCATCACAAGATTGTTCAAAAATTCATCAGGAATGATACTACGAACTCAAGCCTGCTGCAATGGCCTAAAATTGTTGTAAGTTACTGAATTTATAACTTCTTATTAACGTTTCCTGTCGAAAATAAGGGTACTGAAGTTATGTGAATTACGCTCGTCGGCGGCAAAGTTTTGCCGCTCTACCTCTTTCCAATCAGCGACTTGGAGGTAGTCGGGAAAATAGGTATCGCCCTCAACATTTAGATCTATTTTAGTAACATATAGGCGGTCTGCGAGCGGTAAAAATTTTTCATAAATTTTTCCTCCACCAATGACCATAAGTTCATCAACCGGCCCTGCAGCCGCAATAGCTTGTTGCACACCAGATACCCAGATGACCTGACTGTCCTGATTTTCCGAACGATCCGTTCGACGGCTTAGAACGATATTTTTGCGCCCGGGTAAAGGTCGGCCAATTGACTCAAAGGTTCGTCGACCCATAACAATTGGCTTACCCAAAGTAATTTTTTTGAAATACTGCAACTCATCCGGAAGATGCCATGGCATTTTATTGTCTTTGCCGATAACCCGGTTATCTGCCATTGCAACCACAAGTGAGATTTTCATTTAGAATTACCTTTTTACTTCTGATAAATCACTTCGACGTCGTGATCGTCATCATCGTCGTCGTCTTCGTCATCCTGCTCTTCTTCCAGCACTTCTTCGTGGTAGGTATCCCACATAAACTCAACTGGATCAGCTTCTTCCTGTTGTTCCGTGCTAGGTGCAGGTAAGGTCTCAAGGTACGAGATAACCTCACGACAAAGAGCGTCACTGCCGCGTCCTTCTAACGCCGCAATTTGGAATACCGGGCCGTCCCAGCCCAGCGCTTTAACCAGCTCATCGACTTTTTCCTGAAGTTCTTCGTCCAGCAGTAAGTCGACTTTATTGATGACCAGCCAGCGCGGTTTTTCTGCCAGTTTAGGACTGTATTTTTCCAGTTCATTGATGATGATACGTGCCTGCTCTGCAGGGTCGGTCTCATCAAAAGGTGCTAAGTCCACCAAATGCAGAAGTAAACGACAACGCTCCAGATGTTTCAGGAAGCGAATACCCAGGCCAGCGCCTTCAGCGGCACCTTCGATAAGACCCGGGATATCGGCAATAACGAAACTTTGATGTGGTGCCGGACGCACAACCCCCAAATTAGGTATTAACGTGGTAAAGGGGTAGTCCGCTACTTTAGGACGCGCCGCTGAAACCGAACGAATAAAGGTCGATTTACCGGCGTTTGGCATACCCAGTAAGCCCACGTCGGCCAGCAACATGAGTTCAAGTTTTAATGAGCGCACTTCACCCGGAGTACCATCGGTTTTCTGCCGAGGAGCTCGGTTCACACTGCTTTTAAAACGTGTATTACCTAAACCATGAAAGCCGCCTTTGGCGACCATTAACCGCTGACCATGTTGCGTCAAATCGCCAAGAACTTCGCCGGTGTCGACGTCGGTAGCGCGAGTACCCGGAGGAACCGGCAGCACAATATCGCTACCGCGTTTACCCGTACAGTTTTTACCCATACCATTTTGCCCACGCTCCGCTTTATGGAAGCGCTCAAAACGATAGTCGATAAGGGTATTCAGGTTTTCATCGGCTTGCAGGTAGACATCGCCACCATCGCCACCGTCACCACCGTCGGGACCACCTTTGGGAATGTACTTCTCGCGACGGAAACTGATACAACCATTACCGCCGTCACCCGCATCTACGCGGACTTCTACTTCATCAACGAATTTCATCGCAATTTGCTACTTATCACTTAGAGAATACTGTGCAAAATTCTAGCACATATGAAAAAGCCCCGCCGTAAGGCAGGGCTTTCAGAACCGAAACTTTTCAGTTTATGTTCACGTTATTAGTCAGTAATAACGCTCACAAATTTACGGTTTTTGCTGCCCTTCACTTCAAAAGACACTTTGCCTTCTGAGGTTGCAAACAATGTATGGTCTTTACCAATACCTACGTTCGCTCCCGCGTGGAACTTAGTACCACGTTGACGAACCAGGATGTTGCCTGCTAATACAGACTCACCACCGAAGCGCTTAACACCGAGACGTTTACTCTCTGAGTCGCGACCGTTTTTAGTAGAACCACCAGCCTTTTTATGTGCCATGTCGTTACTCCTTAATTAGCTGTTGATACCAGTGATTTTCACTTCCGTGAACCACTGACGATGGCCTTGTTGACGACGAGAGTGCTTACGACGACGGAACTTAACGATTTTAATTTTATCGCCACGACCGTGATCAATCACTTCCGCTTTCACTTTACCACCGGATACGAACGGAGCACCGATGTTTACATCGTTGCCGTCAGAAACCATCAAAACCTGGTCGAATTCAACTACATCACCGGTAGCTGCTTCCAGTTTTTCCAGGCGGACGATTTGGCCTTCAGACACACGGTGCTGCTTACCGCCACTTTGGAATACTGCGTACATATTATTCTCCACAACCCTATTGGGCATCCAAATTCAAATCAGGGCGCGAATTGTACGTAATCCCGCCAGCGATCGCAACCCTTTATTTGAACTTAAAGGCTACGCCATCTGCCGCGCTTTGAGTTTCCGCGCCGCCTTAAATAGTGTACCATCCCTTTTCCGTTAAATTTTGTAAATAAACAGATATCTATGATGGATATGCAGTCCATTAACGCATTAGCCAAAGACGATATGCTTGGCGTAAATGCTTTAATAGGTGAACAACTTCAATCGGATGTTGCCTTAATTAACCAGTTAGGCCTCTATATTGTCAACAGTGGTGGTAAACGCTTACGCCCACTGCTTGCCATATTAGCTTGCCGAGCCCTGGGTTATGAAGGTAACGACCACCGCAAACTAGCGACAATTATCGAGTTTATTCATACCGCGACCCTGCTGCACGACGATGTAGTCGATGAGTCGGAGCTTCGCCGTGGACGTAAAACCGCTAATGCAGTATTCGGTAATGAAGCCAGCGTGCTGGTGGGTGACTTCCTTTATACCCGCGCTTTTCAGCTAATGGTCGATTTAGACTCACTGCGGATTCTGCGGATTTTAGCGGATGCCACCAACGTTATTTCTGAAGGTGAAGTACTGCAGTTAATGAACTGTAACGACCCGGATACCTCAGAAGCCAGCTACTTCAATGTCATTTACGGAAAAACCGCTAAGCTGTTTGAAGCCGCAACTGAGCTGGCCGGCGTATTAACGGCACAAGACGAAAAAGTAACGCAGCAACTGGCCGATTACGGTCGTTATTTGGGTACTGCGTTTCAGTTGGTTGACGATTTACTGGATTACACCGCCGACAGCGAATCGATGGGCAAAAATGCCGGTGATGACTTAGCGGAAGGTAAGCCCACACTGCCGTTGTTATACGCCATGTGGCACGGCAACGAAACCGAGCAAAAGCTGATTCGCGAAGCCATTGAACAAGGCGACGGGCGTGAGCACTTACAAACCGTGCTAACCGCCATGGAGCGAACGGGAGCTTTGCAATACACCCGCGACAAAGCTTTAGAAGCCGCCGAACAAGCGCGCCAGTCCTTAAACGAACTCCCGGACTCCGACTACAAACAAGCCCTTCTTACCCTAACCCACCTGGCAGTCGACCGAGTGGCTTAGGGAAGGAAATGCCTTGGGGGAGCGGGTTCTGTTTCGGAGGACGCCCGCAAGTACTTCCCTGTAGGGCTTGGGTAGCGCCATCCATGGCGCTACACACCTCCGAAACAGAACCCTTCCCGCTTTAGGCATTTCCAATAAGCATCCATGGCCTTTGACACTCCGCCATAGAAACCTTCAACACTCGTAACGCTCACAATCCAACAGCCTGCCCCATCAACTATTTCCTTAGCTTCGAAATTTAAACCAACACTCTGTTTCAGTTGAGATATTTAAACATTGAGCCTGAGAAGCACTCTTCAGTAAGTAGCGTGGAAATATTGAGGTTGGTCAGTATTGGCGAAAAGCCATTGCGGGTTATCTGGAGAAAGTGTGCAGCGCCAAGGATGGCGCTGCCCAAGCCTTACAGGGACGTACTTGCAGGCGTCTTTCGAAAGATAACCTGCAATGGCCAGCCAATGCTGACCATTCCCCGATGTTTCAGCTTAGCTGGCGAAGTCGATGCCTTTTTGGATGTCGCCTTTCAGGCCGTCGAGCATTTCGTCCATGCATTTTTGTTCGAAGGCACTTAGTTTGCCGTAAGACAGAATTTCTTCGGCGCCATTTTTGCCTAAGCGTACTGGCTGTGCGAAGAACTTAGCGTTGTCGCCAGGGCCTTCTACGTAAGTGCACTCAATAGTGTCCTGACCTTGCAGGCCTTTCAGCAATGACAATGCAAAGCGTGCTGCTGCCTGACCCATAGACAGGGTTGCTGAACCGCCGCCAGCTTTTGCTTCAACGACTTCAGTACCTGCGTTCTGAATACGGTGAGTTAAGTCTTTGATTTCTTGCTCAGTAAACTCAACGCCTTCAACCTGAGACAGCAATGGCAGAATGGTTGTGCCGCTGTGGCCACCAATAACTGGCACGTTTACGTTTTCAGGGTTCAGACCACGTAGCTCGCCAACGAATGCTTCTGAACGGATAACGTCCAGAGTAGTAACACCGAACAGTTTACGCTTGTCGTAGCAGCCTGCTTTTTTCAGGACTTCGGCAGCAATTGGTACTGTGGTGTTTACCGGGTTGGTGATGATTCCAACACAAGCGTCAGGGCAGTTGTCTGCAACGCCTTGTACTAAGTTTTTAACGATGCCGGCGTTCATGTTGAACAGGTCAGAGCGATCCATACCTGGCTTACGAGGTACGCCGGCAGGAATTAATACGATGTCGCTGCCAACTAATGCTGACGCAAGATCATCTTTACCGAAGCCTGTTACTTTCACGTCGGTAGGGATGTGACTTAAGTCAACCGCTACACCTGGAACTACTGGCGCAACGTCATACAGCGATAATTCTGAACCTGCTGGTAACTGGGTTTTCAGAAGTAATGACAATGCCTGGCCGATACCACCGGCCGCACCTAATACGGCTACTTTCATCTCAGACTCCGTTTTTGTTAGTCAGTTTTAACTGCATAAAAATGCAGAATTTGGCGCAAAACTGTACTCCAATATCACTAAAAATACAACTTTGCGCGGTACACATTCAGCACTCGAATAGCGCATCTATATGCAGTACACTGGGGGTTATTATAGCATGTAACCAGTATAGGAATTGAACTCTCTCATGGTGCAAGACACGTTACTCGAAGCTTTTAAAACCCTTCTTCGCGAAGAGCGTTATGGCTCACAGGGAGAAATTGTTAATGCCTTGAAAGCCGAGGGCTTTGATAACATTAGCCAGTCTAAAGTCTCGCGCATGTTGAGTAAGCAAGGCGCAGTTCGTACCCGCAATGCAAAGCAGGAAATGGTCTACTGCTTACCGCCCGACTTAGCGGTACCTTCCACTAAGGCACCATTAAGCCAGCTTGTACTGGATATTCAGCACAATGATGTCATGGTGATTATTCGCACCAGCCCGGGGGCTGCTCAGTTGATTGCCCGCTTGCTTGATTCGGTGGGTAAAAAAGAAGGTGTGCTTGGTACGATAGCCGGCGACGACACTATTTTTATCGCGCCGCTCAAAGTTGCTGATATCGACTTTACTCTGAAAAAGGTCCGGGAGTTATTTGCCAGTCAGGCGGTATTACCTTCTTCCTGATCCGCTACTTCTTTGTTGTCTTCCATAAAACGCATTGAAGGCACAAAAAAGCCGCAGTTGGATACCGCTTGCGAATAATCCAGTAACGGATCGTAGGCCCCTTGTTCGTCGGCGTAATATCGATTTTTTAGCCACTGCACCACCATTTTCGGTGTGTGACTAAAATACATAGCGAGCAGCCCCTGTTCGCGCAGGTCACCCCAGGGCATATTCTGCCGCAGTAAAGGAATGGGTTGTTCATTGCCGTCCACTAGACGACTTTTGGCTGCATGTGTAACACCTTCAATTTTAGCTTCGGATAAACGTTCCCCTGAGACTTTTTCACGTCCCATGAGTTGCTCTTGTTTTTCCGGGCCCAGGTAGTCCCAGCGGCGTAAGTCGTGACGAAACTTTTGTACGAATAAATAACTGCCATCCACAAAGTCGGCATCGTCTTTTTCTTCTACTAATGCCACCTTACGTTTGCTCATGCCCCTGGGGTTGTCAGGCGCATCGATAAAACCGGTCAAGTCGCGGCCGTCGAGATAACGGAAGGAACGAATTTGCTCGACCACTTCAATGTCATAACCGAACCATTCAATTAACGTGCGTCCGGCCAGATAATTTGCATCGAAGCGGTCACAACGAATTTGAATGATGAGATCATAAGGGTGTCTTGGTGCTTCCCGGTCGCCGTCGGAAAGTTCGGGGAAAGCCTGCAAGTGAAGTGGCTTCTTGTGTGGGTAGAGAATGTCCCAGTAATCGGCGCCTATGCCGACAAAGCCTGTTAACATGGCTTCTGAGAAGCGGGCGTCAAGATCGCGTAAAATGGCTGGAAAGCGAGCCAGTTTACGGCGTAAACTTTCAACGTCGTCGCTCATGACATGACAAAACAACGTCAGACCATGCAGATTAGGTTCCGCGTAGACTCCTGACTGAGCTTTATCCACCCTATTCTCCCGTTTAACTGTTATTTTTGTGTGTTCGTTCTATTCGCTTTTACATTAAATAGCGCACGAGGCATTATAGAATGCCTGTATTCGTTATGACACCGCAAGGAAAAATCATGCGCAATCTGATACTTATTTTTGGTTTGCTTGGACTGACTGCCTGTGCGAGCACGGCAGACAATCAAACTCAGCGTAGCAGTGCTCAACAACAGACTCCGGCTGCTGAGTTTCATCAGTTGGCTGACACTATCTGGGAAGGACTGAATGAGTCCAGCGAAACCGAGCTGACCGATATGTCACCGGAAGCCTTAGAGCAACGTTATCAACAACGCTCTGAGTGGCTTGAACAGCTGAACGCCGTTAACCTTAACGAGCTAAGCCGGGATGACCAGATAAACCATGCAATGATTCACTACACCTTAAAAAACAAGGTCGATGAGTACCGCTTTAATGCGCACTATATGCCATTAACCGCAGAAGGTAGCTTTCACAGCTCTTTAGCTTTCATGCCTTCTTATACGTCATTTTCATCGGCGGAAGACTACCAGAATTACATAGCAAAACTGCGCTCAATTCCTCGTTACATGGAGCAGCAGACTCACTGGTTGCGTAAAGCGATTGAAGAAGGTTACACCCAGCCTGCAGCCGCTATGGCCGGTTTTGAAGAAAGTATATTGGCTTACATTGTGCAGGATGCTAAAGACAGCGTTTACTTCTCTCCTTTTGCACAACAGCCGGGCTTTGTTGATAGCGAACAATGGGAGCAACTTAAAAGCGATGCATTAACCGCTATTGATGACCAGGTGATGCCAGCTTACGACGACTACTTTACCTTTATGGTTACTGAGTACTTGCCGAGTGCACGTGACAGCATTGGTGCCAGCGAGCTACCCAATGGGGACGACTTTTATCAGAACCGCATTAAGCATTACACCACGCTGGATATGACCGCTGACGAAATTCATGAAATTGGCCTGCAGGAAGTTGCGCGCATTCGCGGTGAAATGCTGGAAGCCATTGAAGCAACAGGTTTTGACGGTGACTTCGATGAGTTTGTTGAGTTTTTACGTACCGACGACCAGTTCTATCCGGAAACAGCGGAAGAGTTACTCCAGTACGCCGCCTGGATAGCGAAGAAAATGGACGGTGAACTGCCTAAGCTTTTCAAAACCCTGCCGCGTAAACCTTATGGCATAGCTCCGGTTCCGGCTGAGATAGCACCGAAATACACAACCGGCCGCTACTCCGGAACCAACCGCGATGATCGCGCTGGTTTTTATTGGGTGAATACCTACGCGCTGGATCGTCGTCCTCTCTACCAGATGGAAGCGCTGACACTGCACGAAGCGGTACCGGGTCATCACTTACAAAACGCCATTGCGGGTGAGTTAGAAGACTTACCGGAATACCGTCAGCAGACCTACATTTCAGCTTTCGGTGAAGGCTGGGGTCTTTACTCTGAGTACTTAGGACTGGAAGCGGGTTTTTATGAAGACCCTTACAGTAACTTTGGCCGTTTAAGCTATGAAATGTGGCGGGCGGCACGCTTAGTGGTGGATACGGGTATGCATGCCAAAGGCTGGAGCCGTGAACGCGCAATGGACTTTATGGCCAACAACACAGCATTGTCACTGCATAACGTGAAAACCGAAATTGATCGTTACATTACCTGGCCTGCACAAGCGCTCTCGTACAAGCTGGGCGAGCTGACTATTAAGCGTTTACGCAACGAAGCAGAACAGCAGTTGGGTGATAAGTTCGACATTCGTGAATTCCACGATGCGGTACTGGAAAACGGCAGCGTGCCACTGAAAGTACTCGAGCAACACATCAACGACTGGATTGCTGAACAGAAATAGAACAGAACCCCCGCTATCAGGTAGGGGCAGGTTTTTCACTTATTTCGCTTGAGCATTGAGTACTTCTGTGACGGAGACGCTACGAGCTCATCCATGAGGGCTTGACGAAGGCCATCCATGGCCTTCGACACTCCGCCACAGAAGTACTCAACACTCATAACGCTCACAAGTGAAAAACCTGCCCTATCGACTTACGAACACACCGCTGACCAACACAGAACAATGACGTATCAGTTTTATTGCGCAGAGATCTCACTACAAAATCGTTATCTGGTAAACCAGCTCTTGGGTATTCTGTTTCTGTCGCAGAAAGGCCATGACGTAACTCGTTTTATCTTTCTCATCCAGACGAAATAAGATCTTATAATTATCTACTAGCATTACTCGATAGTCAGTGATACCTAACGTCTCAAGTTCATGAGAAATGGGGAATTGCAAAGGATTATCGCCGAGTTTATTGGTGGCGAAATCAAGAAGTTGATGACCTAATCTAATAGCTTCTTCCTGGCCCAGAAAAGATTCCATATAGCGGGTTAAAACAGCCAGAGTCTTATAACTGAGCTCCGTAAAATGAACATCGTAGTTCATAACTGAGGACTAAAGCTCAAACTTCTTTGTACTGAGTTCACGCTCTAGCCTTTCTCTTGCTTCGCTAAGAGATAGAAGATTCTGATTTCGAATATCCCGTTCAGCCAGATTCATCAATTTAAGTGTCGCGATAGCTTCGTCTCTCTGTCGAGCGCTGGCTTCTGACTCAATACGGTATACCGGATTTCCACCCTGAGTGACAACAATAGGCTCTTCGACATTCAGTGACGCCGCATTTTGCTTAATGTAACTAATGGTTTTTATCTGCATAGATCTCTCCCGACTGAACAGTCTAAATATAGACTATAAACAGACCACCTGCAAGCCAGGATATCTCACCTGATGTGAACAACAGGCTACTGAATATCAGACACAAAAAAACCGCCGAAGCGGTTTTATAAGTTGCTAATGAGTGCGTTCAACGGTTGCGAGGACTCTTAACGAGGTGTGCAGCGCCATGGATGGCGCTGCCCAAGCCCTACAGGGAAGTACTTGCGGGCGTCCTCGTAAAGAGTCCTTGCAACCTAAGCACTCATTAAGCCACGTTGATGGTTGGGATGATGTTTTCCTTGGCCGCTTTTTCTGCGTCGCGGAAGGCATCCATCTGGTCGAAGTTCAGGTATTTGTAAACTTCGCCAGCCATCGAATTGATGTCCTGTGCGTACTCCAGGTATTCTTCCGGAGTTGGCAGGCGACCGACGATAGCACCAACCGCTGCCAGTTCTGCAGAGGTCAGGTAAACGTTTGCGCCATCACCCAGGCGGTTCGGGAAGTTACGGGTTGAGGTAGACAGCACGGTTGCGCCTGGTTCAACACGTGCCTGGTTACCCATACACAGTGAACAGCCCGGCATTTCAGTACGAACGCCATTACGCTCATAAATGTCGTAATAACCTTCGGCTTCCAGCTGGGTTTTGTCCATTTTCGTTGGTGGAGCAATCCACAAACGGGTATTTAATGGGTCAGAGTTTTTCTCTAACAATTTGCCTGCTGCACGGAAGTGACCAATGTTGGTCATGCACGAACCGATGAAAACTTCATCGACGTTGTCGCCGGCAACTTCGCTTAAGAACTTCGCGTCGTCCGGGTCGTTCGGGCAACAAACGATAGGCTCTTTAATGTCGTTCAGGTCAATTTCGATAACTGTCGAGTAATCAGCGTCTTTGTCCGCACGCGTCAGCTCTGGGTTTTCTAACCATTCTTCCATCTTACGGGCACGACGTTCCAGCGTACGCGCGTCGCCGTAGCCTTCGTTAATCATCCAACGCAGCATGGTGATGTTAGAGCGCAGGTATTCAGCAACAGACTCTTCTGACAGGTCGATAGTACAACCGGCCGCTGAACGCTCAGCAGAAGCGTCAGACAATTCAAATGCCTGCTCTACGGTTAAGTGATCAAGACCTTCAATTTCTAAGATACGGCCCGAGAAGATGTTTTTCTTGCCGCGCTTATCAACGGTCAGGTGACCTTCTTTGATAGCAAACGCAGGAATGGCATGAACCAGGTCACGTAAAGTAATACCCGGCTGCATTTCACCTTTGAAACGCACCAATACTGACTCAGGCATATCCAGTGGCATTACGCCGGTAGCTGCGGCGAACGCAACCAGACCAGAGCCTGCCGGGAATGAAATGCCCAGCGGGAAGCGGGTATGAGAGTCACCACCGGTACCAACGGTGTCTGGCAACAACATACGGTTCAGCCAGCTGTGGATGATACCGTCGCCCGGACGCAAGCTTACGCCGCCACGGTTCATAATGAAATCTGGCAAGGTGTGCTGAGTTTCAACGTCGACCGGCTTAGGATAAGCAGCGGTGTGACAGAAAGACTGCATAACCAGGTCTGAGTTAAAGCCAAGGCAGGCCAGGTCTTTTAACTCGTCACGGGTCATAGGACCGGTAGTGTCCTGAGAACCAACGGTGGTCATCTTAGGTTCGCAATAAGCGCCCGGGCGAACACCTTCCATGCCACAAGCTTTACCGACCAGTTTCTGCGCCAGCGAGAAACCTTTACCGCTGTCTGCCGGTTGCTCTGGCTTACGGAATAAGTCAGATGGACCCATGCCCAGAGATTCACGTGCTTTTTCTGTCAGGCCACGGCCAATAATCAGGTTAATACGGCCACCGGCACGCACTTCATCTAAAATAACGCGAGACGCATAATCGTACTCAGCGATAACGTCGCCGGCTTCGTTCTCGATTTTGCCTTCGTATGGGTAGATAGTGATGACATCGCCCATGTTCATTTTTTCGACGTCGGCTTCAAATACCAGCGCACCTGCGTCTTTCATGGTGTTGAAGAAAATTGGTGCGACTTTAGAGCCAATACAGATACCGCCGGCACGTTTGTTTGGTGTGCCAGGCATGTCTTCGCCAATGTTCCACAACACTGAGTTGGTCGCTGATTTACGTGAAGAACCAGTACCCACTACGTCACCAACGAAGGCAACCGGGTGACCCTTTTCTTTTAATTCTTCAATTTGCTTGCCTGCATCGGTAATGCCTTCGCGTGGCATTTTGTACATAGCTTTGGCGTGCAAAGGGATGTCCGGACGAGACCAGGCATCGGGTGCCGGCGACAGGTCATCGGTATTCGTTTCGCCAGCCACTTTAAAGACGGTTGCTTTAATTGATTTAGGCAGTTCGTCGCTGTCGGTGAACCATTCAGCATTTGCCCAGGATTCAACCACTTCTTTCGCCAGCGCATTACCGGCTTTCATTTTCTCTTCCACGTCGTGGAAGGCGTCGAACATTAAGATGGTTTCTTTCAGCTCTTTAGCGGCCAGTTCAGCCAGCTGAGAATCGTCCAGCAATTCCACCAAAGTGACGATGTTGTAGCCACCGTGCATATTGCCCAGCAATTTTACTGCGTATTCTCTGCTGACAACCGGGCTTTCAATTTCACCTTTAACAACGGCGCTTAAAAAGCCTGCTTTAACATAGGCAGCTTCATCCACACCCGGCGGTACACGCTCGGCCAGAAGCTCAACCAGGAATTCTTCCTCGCCTGCTGGCGGATTTTTCAGTAATTCCACTAAATCGGCTACTTGCTCGGCGTTTAATGGCTTCGGAGGGATGCCTTCTGCGGCGCGCTCTTCCACGTGCTGACGATATTCTTTAAGCACTGATATTACCTCTCATTTGCTTGCATGAATTCTAGACGGTTCACTAGTGCGGCGCATTATACGGATTTTGCTGTTAAATTCCCATGATGCAGGGCTATAAATCAGATAATTCAGGGTATAAACGGGATGAATGCGCCCGGGTTACGGGCGCGGTACTCTTTGGACTATGGCGTACATAACCGGAACAACAAACAGGGTTAGTACGGTAGCAAAACCCAACCCAAACATAATGACCGTTGCCATGCTGGCAAAGAAGTCATCAAACAGCAGCGGTATCATCCCTAAAATGGTGGTAGCTGCCGCCATTCCAACGGGACGAACACGACTGACGGCGGCATCACTTAAGGCTTGAACCGCTTCTTTACCGGCGTCCAGTTCTGTATTGACCTGCTCCAGCAACACCACGCCGTTTTTAATCAGCATGCCGGACAAGCTCAGAAAACCGAGTAATGCCATAAAACCAAAAGGTTTATCCAGCAACAGCAACCCGACAGTTACCCCAATAATAGACAGCGGGACTGTCGTCCAAAGCACCGCCGCCTGGCGGATACTGTTAAATAACAGCACGGTAATGATAAACATGACCAAGAAGCCCATTGGCAGTGCGCCAAACAATGCTTTTTCCGCCTTACCCGAAGCTTCATGTTCTCCGCCCCAGGTAAGCTCATAGCCCAGCGGCAACTCAATGGCTTCCAGTTCAGGTCGGACACGCTCAAATACCTGGGCCGCAGTTTCATCGGTCAGTAGATCATGATCAGCCATAACAGTAAGCGTTCTCTTACGGTCTCGTCGCAATATGAGCGGGTCTTCCCAGGTTACATCTATCGAGCGCGCTACTTGCGCCAGTGGTACAAAGCGGTCAAACACCGGGCTGTAAATTTGCAACTCCTGCCAGTTGTCCAGATCAACACGTTCGGCAGCCGGGGCACGCTGTACTATTGGCAGCAAGTCAGTTCCATCGCGGTAAACACCGATTTGTCGGCCAACAAAGTTAGCTAACAGAAGATTGTTAACGTCTTCTTTAGTGATACCGGCGCGACGACCCGCCGCTTCGTCGTATTGTGGTCGCAGCAGCTTGGTTGGGTGGCGCCAGTCGGAGCGAATATTCACCGCCCCTTCGTCCTCGGCCAAAATGCTCTGCGCTTTCTTACTTAATTGGCGCAATACGTCAATATCAGGTCCAGAGAAACGCGCTTCAATTTTTGCCGGAGTAGCCGGACCAATTTCAACCCGTATCAGTTTGTCCTCAACATCCGGATGCTCTTCACGAATACGCTGGCGAATGTCCTTCATTAACGCATCCATGCTGTCTTTGTCCTCTACCCGCACCAGCAACTGTGCGTAGCTCTCGTAACTTTTTTCCACCAGATAGGTCAGGGTAAAACGGGGCGCACCCTGGCCTATGGTGGTGGAGACCGAGGTCACTTCGCTTTTATCCAGCAGGTAGTCTTCCAGGCGCTTTGAATCCTGTTCGGTATGACGAATATCGGTGCCCTGTGGATACCAGAGATCCACATAGAAAAGCGGCGTTGTCGAAGGCGGAAAGAACGCCTGTTTCACTTGTCCGAACCCGGCCACAGCAGCAACCAGCATAGCCAGCATCACCGCCATGCTGATAATGCGGTGCCTCAGACAAACTGCCAGCATTTTTTTGTAGCCGCGGTATACCGGATGAGAGAAAACATCGTCCTGCTCGTCACCATTACCAATGTCCTTTGCCGAGTATAAACGGTCGGCTAAAAACGGAATGAGGGTCAGAGCTGTTACCCAGCTCAGTAGTAAAGAAATGAGCAGCACCCAGAATAAGCTTCCGGCAAACTCACCGGTAGCGTCTGATGACAAACCAATTGGGGCAAAGGCAATAATACCAATAATGGTTGCACCCAGTAGCGGCCACTGATTTTGCTTCACCACACTAACCGCAGCTTCTACTTTACTCATGCCCCGCCGCATACCAACCATAATGCCATCGGCAATGACAATGGCGTTGTCCACCAGCATACCCAGAGCAATAATGAGCGCTCCCAGCGATACCCGTTGCAGGTTAATGTCGCCCAGTCGCATGAAAATAAAGGTGCCAAGAACCGTTAACAATAATACGGTGCCAATAAGTAACCCACTGCGAAAACCCATGGTCAGCAACAATGCAATAATGACAATAGCAACGGCTTCAACCAGGTTAAGCAGAAAGTCATTTACCGAGTTTTCGACCTGATGCGGTTGATCATAAATTCGGTCTACCGACATTCCTATTGGTTTGGCATAGTCCAGTTCATCCAGCCGTTTCTGGATACGCTCACCAACTTCAACCACGTTGACGTTGTCCGCAAAAGACAGCGCCAGCCACAGCGACGCCTGCCCGTTATAACGAACCACATGATCCGGAATCTCTTTGGTCTCCCGGTAGATGTTCGCTACATCATGCAAGTAGATGCGCTGCTCGGCTCCCGGGTTACTGATAACCAGCTTTTCCATATCTTCAACGTCGGCAAATTCGCCACTGGTGGCAATGCGCAAAGCTTCCTGATCAACGGTCACCCGCCCGGCATTTGCTACGGCATTTTGCGTTTGCAGTAAACCGGCAATGCGGCTGGGTGGAATACCAAAGTTAGCCAGCCGTGAACGAGAGACTTCAACCACTACCTGTTCCTGTTGCTCGCCGGCCAGCATGACTTTGCCAACCCCGTCAATCAGCACCAGTTCGCGACGCAGAAAGTCCGCGTAATGCTCAATGTCTTTATAGGAATAGTCTGGCCCGGTAATGGCCATCATCACGCCGTACACGTCGGCAAAGTCGTCACGAATAATAGGCTCGCTGGTGCCCGGAGGAAGCTGACCTTTGGTGTCGTTAATTTTACGCCGCAATTCGTCCCAAATTTGACGCAGGTGCTCGGCCCGGTAGATGCTTTTCATCTCGACCGTTATTTGCGATAAACCTGGCTTAGAAATGGACCGTACATGGTCGACGTAGCTGAGTTCCTGAATAGCGTTTTCCAGCCGGTACGTTACCTCTTCTTCCACCTGCTGCGCCGAAGCTCCGGAGTACGGCGTAATGACCATAGCCTGCTTAATAGTGAACTTAGGGTCTTCCAGCCGACCAAGCTGGGTAAGAGCAACCAGGCCTCCAATTAACAGAACCAGGAAGAACATCCAGCTGGTGGTTTTCCGCTCCATACTGTACTTCGCAATATTCATTACAGCCCCCGTTCGCGTTGCCATTCACGAACTTGCTGATTTTCCTTCAGTTGATGGACACCGGCCACCACTATGGTTTCACCAGCTTCGAGCCCATCCAGTACAGTGAGTCCATCGTTGGTCATTGGCCCGACATTCACCTTACGCTTTTGTACACGCATGTCGTCGCTAACCACCCACACATAAGAAGCGTCGCGGCTTTCGGTAAATACGGCTTTAGCCGGCACAACAATACCAATTTGAGAAGAGCGCAACACCTCATTAATATCGACAATAACCGTTGCCGTCATGCCCGGCAGCACATTGATGTCCTGCGGCTTAGGTAGCGTGAACACCACCTCATAGGTGTTGGTTGCGCCGTCGGATTGCGAGTCCCACTCTTTTAAATGAGCCGGATAGGTAAAACCCGGCGCTGCGTCGAAGCGCACTTCCGGTTGATAGTCGGTCTGCTTTTTCACCTTGGCAAAAAGCTTTTCCGGCACATTAATACTGATATCGATGGCGTTGCTGATTTGCAAAGTAACGATGGGCTGCTTAGCCTGAATATTTTCATAGGCTTCCACCGCCAAGTTAGCAATGACACCGTCAAAAGGCGCGGTCAGTTCGGTATAGCGCAGGTTAGCTTTAGCGGTTTCGTAGTTTGATTTTGCAACTGCAAGCTCTGACTCAATTTGGTCAAATTGTCCTTCCGACATAACCCCTTCGCTCACCAGAACTTTATTGCGTTCGTATTGTGATAGCGCAAGTTCATACTGGGCTTTCGCCTGGTCCACCGCCAGTTGATAGTCGGTCGGGTCCAGACGGGCAATAAGCTCCCCTTGTTTTACTTCAGTACCAGGCCGCGCCGGCAGTTCAATAACTTCACCCGCTACACGAAAAGTCAGTTGAGCCACTTTCGCCGCTTCGACCACAGCCGGAAACTCTCGCAGACGAGGACCATTGGCTTCACTTACCTGCATTAACCTGGCAGGCCGCGCTTGCTGTTCTTCACTCACTTCGGCTTTTTCGCTGCAAGCCACGACAGTGGCAGCGGCAACGACAGTTAAGAATATTTTAAACCAGCGCATGACTTAAATTCCGTTTTTTCTGGGATGTTTGATGGCAATAAGTTTACCGCAAGTATAGTTACAGTTATATTGAATTAAAATTAAAAAGACCATCAGTAAAACTTAATGAATTTATCTCACCTTCACATGATGATCACCGTTGCCCGGCTTGGCAGCCTGCAGAAAACAGCTGAGCAGCTCGGTCGCACACAATCGGCTGTGAGCATGGCATTAAAAAAGCTGGAAGAGAACGCGGGTTTTGCCTTGTTTAACCGTGATAGTTATCGTCTGGAGCTTACCGAACAGGGCCGCCATTTTTTACGTCAGGCAGAAGAAGTGGTGCGCCAGCAACAGCGCCTACAGTCATTGGCTAACCAACTGAAACACGGTGCAGAACCTTTGCTGACACTGTGCTATGACCATACCTGTGACAGCAAACTCTGGATGCCCAGCATTCAACACATTCAGCAACAATACCCCGCTACCGAGCTGCACGTGGATGGAGAATCACAAATGCGTGCCCTGAAGCGCATTGATAACGGTACCGCCGATTTAGCCCTGTGCCCCTGGCTGCCTTTGTTTCGTCAGTACGGTGACTTTGAAACCTTACCGGTGGCGCCGTTTGAATTAACAGTGGTTATGTCAGCCGCGCTGATGAAGGAGTTTGGTCGTATGCCGCAAAGCCGCCAGGATTTATTAGAACTACCAATGCTGGTTCCGCAGAACCTGGAAATTGGCATTAACTTAGACTCGGTATTGCGGCTGCCCAGCCAGCAGCGCATAAGAGTGAATGAGGTTAACACCCAGTTTGAACTACTGATGGCCGGTTTTGGCTGGGGTATTATTCCAAAACACATTGCCAGTAATGCACTTAAAGAAGGCAAGTTGATTGAAGTCAGCATCCCCGGATTCGTCCAGCAGGTGCGCTTGGAGATCCACTTAGTACGCTCCGCTAACAGAACTTTAGGTCCCGC
Organism: Idiomarina sp. ST10R2A5; assembly: GCF_051842325.1. Lineage (NCBI taxonomy): Bacteria > Pseudomonadati > Pseudomonadota > Gammaproteobacteria > Alteromonadales > Idiomarinaceae > Idiomarina > Idiomarina sp. ST10R2A5. The sequence goes on from NZ_JBNIEX010000002.1 coordinate 274,676, forward strand.
CGCCAATGCCATCTGGCAGCGGTTTGCGTAACGCTATTGCTCCTGATGTGAACATCAGGCTACGTGCACCCTGTAGCCTGACATTTATGTCAGGTGAAATGCTGGATGGGAAGCACGATGCAAAGTTGCGTTAGGTGCGATAGCAGATAGTGGGCGCGTCTGACGGTTGCTGCGAACCATTGAGGAGGTGTGCAGCGCCATGGATGGCGCTGCCCAAGCCCTACAGGGATGTATTTACGGGCGTCCTCCTCAATGGTTCCTGCAACCTCCAGCGCTCGCTATCTGCCACCTCACCTGACGTGAACGTCAGGCTACGCCGCGTTATTTCCGGGCCAAATAGAACACGGCAGGGATAACCAGCATAGAGATCAGCGGGGCTAATACCATACCTCCCACCATCGGAGCCGCAATGCGCTGCATAACTTCGTTACCAACACCGCCGCCCAGCATTATCGGCAGCAAACCGACAATAATGGTCAGCACAGTCATGGCTTTGGGTCGTACGCGTAGCAACGCGCCTTCTTCTACCGCTGCCTTTAACTGGTTTTTATTGTAAGCCACGGCTTTCCAGGCATTGTTCAGGTACAACAACATAACCACGCCGAATTCCGCGGCGACACCGGCAAGAGCTATCATGCCGACAATAACCGCCAGTGACAGATTGTAATCCAGCAAGTAAATCAACCACAGGCTGCCGGTTAAAGCTAAAGGCAAAGTGCCAATGACCAGCAGTGCCTGAGGTAACGAGCGGAAGGTCATATACAGCAACAACAGAATAACCAACAGCGTCAGCGGAATGATCTCTTTTAAATCACTTTCCACCTGTTGCATGGCTTTGTATTGCCCGGTCCAGCTCCAGTTGTAACCAACCGGAATTTCCATTTTAGCCATAGCATCACCGACTTGATTAATGTAGTCGCTAACCGTAATGCCTTTCGCTGGTTCAATAAAAACCCAACTGCTTAAGCGGGCGTCCTCACTTTTCAGCATGGCCGGGCCCTGAGTCACCCGAATGTCAGCAACATCGGACAGAGTAAGCCATTGTCCGGAGGCAGATTTCACCGGCAGGGTTTGCAGCTTCTCTATATGGTCGCGTTGCTCCCGGGGATAACGCAAGTTAATAGGAAAACGCTCATTGCCCTGCACCGATGTCGCAATATTCGCTCCACCAATGGCGTACTGAATATGGTCGTGAATGTCGCTTTGGCTAATGCCATAACGGGCGGCTTCACGCAGCTTCGGCTCTATTTCAATATAACGACCGCCGCCAGAGCGCTCTGCAATGACCGAACCTGTTGCCTCCTCTTCAGACAACGTCTCTTCAATACGGGTAGCCAGTTTTTCTATTTCACGAAAGTCACTACCGCTGACTTTAATCGCTAACGGGGTTTTAACACCGGTAGCCAGCATTTCAATGCGGGTACGGATAGGTTGTACCCAGGCGTTGGTCACACCGGGTATCTGCACCCGCTCATCCAGCTCAGCAATAATGTCGTCCACGGTTATGCCATCACGCCACTCACTTTCAGGCTTGAGGGTAATGCTGGTTTCGATCATGGTCATTGGTGCCGGATCGGTAGCCGTGTCAGCACGACCAACTTTACCAAACACACGCTCAACTTCAGGTTGTTCTGCAATGAGCTTATCGGTTTGCTGTAGCAACTCACCGGCACTTTCAACACTGATACCCGGCAATGTCGTCGGCATGTACATGAGGTCCCCCTCATGCAGCGGCGGCATCAGCTCGTAATTGAGCTCTTTATACGGGTGCCAGGCAGATGCTGTGATCAGAAGGGCCAGCACAATAATGGTTTTAGGAAACTTAAGTGTGAAAGCCAACAATGGACGGTAAAGCGCAATTAAACCGCGCGACAGCCAGTTCTTTTCTTCGGCAGGTATTTTCCCGCGCACCAATAACGCAATAAGCACCGGTATCAGTGTTACAGCAATAATAGCTGCCGCGGCCATGGCCAGAGTTTTGGTATAGGCTAAAGGTTCAAACAGACGCCCCTGTTGGCCTTGCAGCACAAACACCGGAACAAAACTGACGGTAATGACCAGTAGCGAGAAGAACAGCGAAGGCCCCACTTCGCGACAGGCTTCATTAACAATTTTCAACCGTGCAGCACCTTTTGCCACTATTTGATGTCGCTCCTGATAGTTCTGCAAATGCTTGTGGGTGTTCTCTATCATGACAATGGCGGCATCTACCAGTGCCCCAATAGCAATAGCAATTCCCCCCAGGCTCATAATATTGGCGCTGATACCCAGCATGTTCATGATCCACACCGCGAACAGTACCGACAGCGGTAAGCTGATAATGGCCACCACCGCCGAGCGCGCATGCCAGAGAAATAAAATGCACACCACAGCGACAAAGAACATTTCTTCAATGAGCTTGGTGGTGAGGTTGTCTGTCGATGCCTGGATCAGGCTTGAGCGGTCATAGGTCGGAACCACCTTAACGCCCTCGGGCAGGCCCTGCTTCAGCTCTTCCAGTTTCTCTTTAACGGCGGCTATAGTTTGTAGGGCATTTTCGCCATGGCGCATGACCACAATACCGCCCACGACTTCGCCGTCGCCGTTCAGCTCGGTAATGCCGCGGCGTACCTGGGGCCCAATGCGAATATCAGCCACTTCTTCCAGCAGCACCGTACCCTGCTGCTCTGAGGTGAGCGGCAACGGAATTTTGCGAATGTCTTCGACACTTTTCAAATACCCCAGGCCACGAACCATGTATTCAGCTTCGCCCATTTCAACCACAGAGCCACCTACTTCGTTATTGGCCTGCTGAATGGTTTGCTTTACCTGATTCAGGGTAAGGTTATAACGATGCAAGGCTTCCGGCTGAAGTACCACCTGATAGGTTTCGACCATACCGCCAACCGTGGCAATTTCTGCTACCCCCTGCACACTTTGCAGCTCCTGTTTTAGGAACCAGTTTTGCAGGCGGGTTAGTTCACCCAGGTTACGCTGATTGGTCTCATCAACCAGTGCGTATTGATACACCCAGCCAATGCCGGATGCATCGGGACCTAACTCCGGCCGAACTTGGTCAGGAAGCTGGTTTTGCGCCTGATCCAGGTATTCGTTCACACGGCTTCGGGCCCAGTAAGGGTCAGTGCCGTCTTCAAAAATAACGTAAACGTACGAGTCGCCAAAGAACGAAAACCCGCGTACTGAGGTGGCTTTAGGCACTGACAGCATCACACTCGAGAGCGGATAGGTCACCTGCTCCTCCACTACCGCCGGCGCTTGTCCCGGGTAATTGGTTTTAACGATAACCTGAACTTCTGACAAGTCCGGTATTGCGTCCAGTTTGGTTTGCTGCAGCGACTGCCAGGCCCAGAAAGCCAAACCTAAGAACAGCAGTAACACCATCCACGAATTACGTATGGAGGCTTCAATAATACGAGCTAACATAAAACCTCCTAGTGGTTGTGTTGTGGCGCAGGAGCATCATCGCTGCTATTAAGTCCAAGCCCTTGCAAGCTGGCCTCTGAGTCCAGAAGGAACTGACCCGAAGTGACCACTAACTCACCTTCCTGCAGGCCTTCTTCAATGGCAATTTCATTACCAACACGCAGTCCGGTCGTCACTTCGCGCACTTCAAATTCGCGCGTTCCGGATTTTACCACCACGCGGTTATTGGCTCCGGTGACAATTAAGCTGGCAACCGGCACAACCACAGCGTCTTTTACTGGCTCCAGTTCAATATGAGCCGTCGCCCAGAGTCCTTCACGCAGCCGATCAATGGAGTCATTAACCGGAATACGGACTTTGATGGTCTGGGTTACCGGATCAACTTGCGGATAAATGTAGTCAATGGTGTTCATCCAGTGGCCGCCAGGGAAGTGCTCAGAAGAAATATGGGCCATTTGCCCGGTTTTTAACTGTTTGCTGTAACGCGCCGGAACATCGGCAAAGAACCACAGTTGATTATCCTGCGTCAGCGTCAGTAATTTAAGCCCGGGAGACACGTACATGCCTTCCTGAATATCCAGACTGGTAATATAACCCGACTCAGGCGCGTAGTAATCGACCACATATTCGGTTTCGCCACCTTGCTCAAGCGCTTTAATCTGCGCTTCGGTCATCCCCAGCAAACGCAAACGTTGCTGCCCTCGGCGTTTAAAGCTTTGCTGGTTGTCACCGTTGCGGATATCCGAGAGTGAATCAAGCAGTTGCAGATAGTCGTCCTGTGCCACGACCAGGTCGGGTGCATACAGACTGTAGAGTTTATCGCCCTTTTCTACCCACTGACCTTCAACGTCAGCATGTAATTCCTCTACCCAGCCTTCGGCGCGGCTGTGGATATGGCGTTGTGCAGATTCCTGCCAGCGTACCTGAGCCTGAGCCATTAACTGTGGTTGCAAGTCTTTGCGCTGAGCTTTAGCCGTGGTTACCCGAATGGCCTGCTGACTGGACTCTGGGACGGTGAAGCTTTTCTCAGCTTCATGCTCAGAATGGTCCTGTTCAGGTTCTTTCTTGACCAAGTCCATACCGCAAATTGGGCAGGTTCCCGGCTCGTCACGAACCACCTGGCTGTGCATAGGGCACACATATTCGGTGCTCTGCCCGAACGGGTTTTGATCTTCTGAATGATTGTGTTCCTGAGCCAAAGTTAAAAATGGGATCAGGATTAATATAGCTATCCAATAACGCATAGTATTTCCTCGAAAACAACGGTTTAAGACGTAAAAACTGGGCTTAAACTGCGTGTTTCGGCGGACGTATCAGCGTTTCAGTAATAACCGGAAGGTTTGAATAGATAGGCTCGGCAGCGTGAGTGGAGGCTGCTGGCGAAAGTTGTTTGAATGGATTCATCAGTCCCAGTTGACCAGCGCAATGTTGCTCGCACTGCTGGCAAAAACTGTCTTCCATATCACTGCAGGGGGTTGCTTCTTCCTCGCAACAGTCGTGACTCTCACTCATTTGTTCTGATTGCATAGTAGAGTCAGACATTTGGGCAGGCATAGCATGCACCATTGGTGAGGTCATGGACCCCACCAAAAGTGTCATTGTAATTGCTATAACTGCCCAAACTTTCTTCATATACGCATCTTACCAGATAATAACGCGGTTTTCAGGTGCGACGTACAACTCATCACCTTCTTCAACATCAAAGGCTTCGTAGAACGCCGGAACGTTAACTACGGTGCCGTTCACACGATACTCCGCTGGTGAATGCGGGTCGCTCATGACCTGCTCACGAACGGCGTCTTCACGGTATTTACCACGCCATACCTGTGCCCAGCCGATGAACACACGTTGTTCGCCGGTAAAGCCGTCAAGAACCGGTGCTTCTTCACCTTCTAATGACATTTTGTAGGCTTCGTACGCAATGGTCAGGCCGGCCAGGTCACCAATGTTCTCACCCAGAGTCAGATCACCATTGATATTAAGACCTTCAATTGGCTCGTACTCACTGAACTGGTCAGACAGTTTTTGGCCGCGCTCATCAAAGGCTTGACGGTCTGCGTCGGTCCACCAGCTCTGCAGGTTACCGTCACCATCGTATTTAGAACCCTGGTCATCAAAGCCGTGGCCCATTTCATGGCCGATTACCGCACCAATACCACCGTAGTTCACTGCCATTTCTGCGTCCATGTCAAAGAATGGAGGCTGCAAAATACCGGCCGGGAATACGATTTCGTTACGCACAGGACTGTAATAAGCATTAACCGTCTGTGGTGTCATACCCCAGTCTTCTTCGTCAACAGGACCGCCAATCTTGGCAATTTCTTCCTGATAATTGAATTCAGCATAGGCTTTATAGTTTGCAACTAAGTCTGTGGCAGAAATTTCCAACTTACTGTAGTCGCGCCATTTGCTTGGGTAACCGACTTTAGGATCAAATTTTTCAAGCTTTTCTAAGGCTTTTTCTTTAGTCTCTTCAGTCATCCACTCCAGATTACGTATTGACTGACCATAAGCGTCGCGAAGATTCTCAATCAAACCTTCCATTTTTTCTTTCGCTTCTGGCGGGAAGTATTCTTTAACGTACACCTGGCCTAAGACTTCACCTAACACACTGTTGGTTGCATCTACTGCACGTTTCCAACGCGGCTCTTGCTCTGGTGTTCCACGTAAAGTAGTACCGTAGAAGTCAAAGCGACGCTTGCTGATGTCTTCGCTAAGTGCAGAGGCATACTCGTTAACCAGACGGAAACTTAAGTAGTCTTTCCACGCCTGTACGTCGACTTCACTAAACAGCTGCCCAAAGTCTTCAAAGTACGAGGGCTGACGGATGATCATGTTTTCAACGTGCGATAAATCAGACGTCTCAATGAAGCGCTTAAAGTTGAAGTTTGCCAGCATGTCGGACACTTCATCTGCGGATTTTTTATTATAAGTTTTGTCCGCATTACGGCTTTCTACACGACTCCACTGAACTTCAGCCAGCTGAGTTTCTAAATCCAGGATACGCTGTGCCGCTTCGCCGGCGTTTTCCACACCAACCATGCTCAAAATGTCTTCTGCGTATTCGACGTAAGCGTTACGGAATTCTTCAAACTTCTCGTCGTCTTTTAGGTAGTAGTCACGGTCAGGCAGGCCTAAACCTGACTGAGAAACATACATAGCGTTAGTTTGTGGATCTTTCGCGTCTGGGTAGACATAAAAACCAAATGGAATTGATACACCACCACGGAACATGCGTGCCATATGCTCAGAAACAGAATCGTGGTTTTCCAGCGCCTGAATGGCCGCTAAGTCATTCTGAATAGGCTTAGCGCCCAGTTCATTCAATGTTTCCACGTCCATGAACGCATTGAAAAAGTCACCAATTTTACGCTCATTAGTGCCCGGCTCCGGGTTTTCCGCTGCGGCTTTTTCAATGATATCGCGTAAACGTTTCTGGTTTTGCTGACGTAAATCGAAAAACGCTCCTACCGATGAACGATCAGACGGAATTTCTGTTTTATCAATCCAGGTGCCATTAACGTACTGATACAGATCGTTCTCTGGCTTTACGCTGTGATCAAAGTTTTCTAAGACAACACCAGAGCTCAGTTCTTGTTTTGCTTCTTCAGCCTGCTGGGTTTGTTGCTTAGACTCTTCCTGCTGTGGTGAACATGCACCCAACGTTAATGCCATAGAAACGCCTAGCGCTACAGCGGTCAATTTTTTCATCGATTGTTACCCTTTCTTTGAGTGTTCATTATTTTTAACCACTCTAAACTAGCGCATTGTTAAATTCAGCGCAAAAAAAACGGCCACATTCGCGATGAATGCGGCCGTTTTACCGATGATTTATCGTAACAAAATGTTACTTCTTCTTTTTCGCCTTAGGATTCGGCATATCGGTAATTGAACCTTCATGAAGTTCTGCGGCTAGACCAACAGATTCGTGTAAGGTTGGGTGTGCATGAACGGTCAGAGCGATGTCTTCGGCGTCACAGCCCATTTCGATAGCCAGGCAAATTTCGCCAAGCAGCTCACCGGCGTTGGTACCACACATAGCACCACCAATAATCCGGTTGTTCTTATCAAAAATAAGCTTAGTCATGCCTTGCTGGGCGTTTGACGCAATAGCACGGCCTGAAGCTGACCATGGGAACGTCACCGCATCGTACTCAATACCCTGATCTTTCGCTTCTTTTTCAGTGACGCCGGCCCATGCAACTTCCGGGTTGGTGTACATGATAGAAGGAATGACTTTAGGTTCGAAGAAGTGCTTCTTACCGGCAATAACTTCTGCCGCAACATGCGATTCGTGGACCGCTTTATGCGCCAGCATTGGCTGACCAACGATATCGCCAATAGCGAAGATGTGATCAACGTTGGTACGCATTTGGCTGTCAACATTGATGAAGCCACGGTCATCAACCTTAACGCCTGCTTTGTCCGCATCAATTTTATTACCGTTTGGCGCACGACCTACAGCAACCAGAACCGCGTCGTATTTCACCGGATCTTTTGGCGCTTTATCACCTTCAAAGGTGACGTAAACTCCGTCTTTTTTCGCTTCAACGTTGGTTGCTTTGGTGCTTAACATCACGTTTTCGAAGCGACCTTTAATTTGCTTGTTGAAGCTCTTAATAATGTCAGCGTCCGCTGGCGGTACCAGTTGATCAGTCATTTCAACCACATCAACTTTAGAACCTAATGACGCGTAAACCTGACCCATTTCCAGAGCGATAATACCACCACCTAACAACAGCATTTTCTTCGGAATTTCTTTCAATTCCAGTGCGTCAGTTGAATCCCATACGCGGTCGTCGTCGTGTGGAATGAACGGCAATTTAATGGCCTGAGAACCAGCTGCGATAATAGCATTATCAAATTTAACTTCGGTTTCGCCGTCGTCGCCTTCAACTTTAATGGTGTTGCTGCCGGTAAATTTACCGTAACCGTTGACGATTTTTACCTTACGCATTTTCGACATCTGACCGAGGCCGCCGGTTAACTGACCAACCACTTTTTCTTTGTGCTTACGCAGCTTGTCCAGGTCAATCTTCGGCTCACCAAACTCAATGCCTTCTGCAGCCAGGTGTTGTGCTTCTTCAATGTGCTTGGTCATGTGCAGCAGTGCTTTTGACGGGATACAGCCAACATTAAGGCAAACACCGCCTAAGGTGCTGTAACGCTCAATCAAAACAACATCCAGACCCAAATCAGCTGCGCGGAAAGCTGCTGAATATCCACCTGGGCCCGAACCTAACACTACTACCTGTGTTGTAATTTTGTCGCTCATGTTAACCCCTTTTTTGTCACGACCAGTTGAGCCACCGGCCGCGGTCAGTCAACGCTAAATGTGGCGCTATTGTAGCGCGAATTAATTCGTATTTCCCGTCCAAATTGGTGCTTAAAGCACCAATTTGCGGATATCTCCCAGTACACCGCTTAAGTAAGCTGTAAAGCGAGCTGCTTCTGCACCGTCTATCACCCTATGGTCATAAGACAGCGACAACGGCAATGTCAGACGCGGCTCAAACTCTTTACCGTTCCATTTTGGCTTCATCTCGTTACGAGAAACACCCAATATGGCAACATCCGGTGCGTTTACTATTGGTGTAAAGGCTGTACCACCAATACCGCCAAGACTGGAGATTGAGAAACAGCCACCCTGCATATCAGCAGCTTTCAATTTACCGTCACGTGCTTTCGAGCTAATCTCGACCAGCTCTTCTGACAGCTCGTAAATGCCTTTTTGGTCAACATCGCGAATAACCGGAACCACCAGACCATTTGGTGTATCTACAGCAATACCAATGTGCACATACTTTTTCATGTACAACGACTCGCCTGATTCCGACAACGAGGAGTTGAAGGTCGGGAATTCGCGCAGTGCTTTGGCACAAGCCTTAAGAATAAACACCAATGGCGTGATCTTGAAGCCAAGGTCTTTTTTCTTAGCCACTTCGTTTTCTGATTTACGGAAGTTTTCCAGCTCGGTGATATCCGCTTCGTCGAATTGCGTAACGTGCGGTATGGTCACCCAGTTGCGGTGCAGGTTAGGTCCTGACTTACGCTGAATGCGTGACAGTTGAACCTCTTCCACTTCACCAAACTTGCTGAAGTCGACCTTAGGTGGATCAATCACCTGCAGTCCACCACCGCCCTGACCAGTTGCGCCCGCAACGGCTTTCGGACGAGAAAGTTCGTATTTAACGAAATCCTGTACGTCTTCTTTCAGTATACGGTCTTTAGGTCCGCTGCCTTTGACTTGTGACAAGTCGACACCAAACTCACGCGCAACACGGCGTACCGCAGGCGACGCATGCAAAATCCCTTCTTTTCGGTCGCTACGCTGACTTGGGTGATCAGGTACCGGCGGCTGGCGTTCGCTACTTGGCTTAGTACTGCTGCCGCTGTCTTTTCCTTTGTCCTGATCTTTGTCATTAGATTTCTTATCCGACTCCTTGCCGGACTCTGACTTCTCTTCCTTGGCAGAATCGTCTTCTTCTGCTTCGGAATCGTCAGCGCCACCGGATACTTTCAGTTTCGCAATGACAGAACCCTGCGACACTTTATCGCCGACATTGACCAGCATTTCTTCAATTTCACCGTCTTCCGGGCAAGGCACATCCATAGTGGCTTTGTCGGTTTCCAGTGTAATTAAGCCGTCTTCGGCAGAGACTGAGTCGCCTTTAGAGACCAAAATCTCAATAATTTCGACGTCTTCTTCATCACCAATGTCCGGGACTTCCACATCAATGACTTTACTCTCGCCTGAGGACTTCTTCGGCTCAGAAGATTCTTTCTTCTCTTCTTTGTCCTCATCTTTCGACTCAGACGCTTTTTCTTCGTCTTTATCGTCAGACTTGTCTTCTTTTTCCTCTGAATTTTCGTCTTCTTTCTCTTCTTCGTCATCCGAAGAGTCAGAGTCGCCGGCAGCTTCAACAATAGCCAGTACATCGCCTTCGCTGATGGTATCGCCAACTTTTACCTTCAGCTCAACAATTTTACCGCCTGAAGATGCCGGAATATCCATTGACGCTTTGTCACTCTCAACCGTCACAATACCGTCTTCTTTTTCAACGGTATCGCCTTTACTGACGAGAATTTCAATGACTTCTACTTCTTCTCCGCCCACGTCGGGGACTTTGAGTTCGATTTGATCGGCCATCTCAGTACCTCCTTACGCCAAACGTGGGTTGAGTTTGTCAGTGTCGATATCGTAGTCTTTGATAGCTTTCGCTACCACTTTCTTATCGATATCACCTTGATCCGCTAACTCTTTTAGCGCAGCAACCACAATGTATTGCGGATTAATCTCAAAATGCTTACGCAAGTTAGCGCGGCTGTCCGAGCGTCCAAAACCGTCAGTACCCAGTACACGGTACGAGGTTGGAACCCAGGCACGAACCTGATCAGCATACAACTTGATGTAGTCGGTTGCTGCTACAGCAGGTCCTTTCGCTTTCTTCATGGCTTGTGTGATATAAGCTTCTTTTTCTTTCTTCTCCGGATGCAGCATGTTCCAGCGGTCGGTATCCAGACCGTCACGCGCCAGCTCGTTGAACGAGGTCACACTGTAAACCGTTGAGTTAATGTCGTAGTCTTCCGACAGAATTTTCGCCGCTTCGCGCACTTGCTGCAAAATAGTACCACTACCAAGCAACTGCACATCGCCTTTGGCTTTTTTCTTCGCTTTTACTTTATCCAGCTCGTAAATACCTTTTACGATGCCCTCTTCGACGCCTTCCGGCATTTCTGGCTGATGATAGTTTTCATTCATTACGGTGAGGTAATAGAAAACGTTTTCCTGATCGCCAAACATGCGCTTCAGGCCATCGTGCACAATAACCGCAATTTCATAACCATAAGTCGGGTCATAGCTAATGCAGTTTGGCACTGTGCCGAAGTGAACCAGGCTCTGTCCGTCCTGGTGTTGCAGACCTTCACCATTGAGCGTTGTTCGACCGGCAGTACCACCGACCAGGAAGCCGCGTGTCTGGCTGTCGCCTGCTGCCCAGACTAAATCGCCCACGCGCTGGAAACCGAACATAGAGTAATAAATGTAGAACGGAATCATGGGTTCGTTGTTCAGCGAGTAGCTGGTACCCGCTGCCACCCAGGACGCCATAGCACCCAGCTCGTTAATGCCTTCCTGAATAACCTGACCTTTTTGGTCTTCACGATAATAGGCGACCTGATCTTTATCTTGTGGTGTGTATTTCTGGCCATGGTGAGAATAAATACCCACTTGACGGAACAGACCTTCCATACCAAAAGTACGGGCTTCGTCCGGAATAATTGGCACAATACGTTTGCCAATTTTCTTGTCTTTCAACAGTGCTGTTAAAACACGGACAAAGGCCATAGTCGATGAAATTTCCCGGTCTCCTGAACCTTTCAATACCGCATCAAACGCCTTCAATGCCGGCAACTCCAGTTCCACATCCGTTTCCGGGTTTCGTACTGGCATATAGCCACCAAGCTTTTCGCGACGCTCGTTCAGGTACTTCATTTCGTCGCTGTCTTCTTCAAACTTGTAGTACGGCAAGTCTTCCAGTTCGTCGTCTTTAAACGGAATGTTGAAACGGTCACGCATATGCTTAACCGCATCCAGATCCATTTTCTTAACCTGGTGCGCGATGTTCTTACCTTCACCGGCAGCGCCCATGCCATAACCTTTAACGGTTTTCGCTAAAATAACCTGTGGGCGACCTTTGGTGTTCACCGCTTTGTGATACGCCGAGTAAACTTTTACCGGATCGTGACCACCGCGGTTTAAGCGCCAGATGTCTTCATCAGACAAGTTGGCCACCATTTCTTCAGTTTCAGGGTACTTACCAAAGAAGTTCTCACGCGTGAACTTACCGCCTTTGGCTTTAAAGTTCTGGTAGTCACCGTCAACGGTTTCTTCCATCAACTGCTGTAATTTACCTTCGGTATCACGATACAACAGCGGATCCCAGTAGCGGCCCCAGATAACTTTAATCACTTCCCAGCCAGCACCGTGGAAGTTGCCTTCCAGTTCCTGAATAATTTTGCCGTTACCACGAACCGGGCCGTCTAAGCGCTGCAGGTTACAATTGATAACAAAGGTCAGGTTGTCGAGTTCTTCACGAGCGGCCAGACCAATAGCACCCAAGCTTTCCGGCTCATCGGTTTCACCGTCGCCTAAGAAGCAATAAACACGCTGTTTTGAGCAGTCTTTAATACCACGGTCAGTCAGGTACTTCAGGAAGCGGGCTAAATAAATTGCCTGAATTGGGCCTAAGCCCATAGAAACCGTCGGGAACTGCCAGAAGTCAGGCATTAAATGTGGATGCGGATAGGAAGGTAGACCTTTACCATCCACTTCCTGACGGAAATTATTAAGTTGTTCTTCGGTTAAGCGTCCTTCAATAAAGGCGCGACCGTAAATACCAGGTGACACATGACCCTGGATAAACAGGAAGTCTCCCCCGTCACCTTCACTTGGTGCGCGGAAGAAGTGGTTGAAACCAACATCGTACAACATGGCAGAAGAAGCGAAACTGGCAAGGTGGCCGCCCAGCTCTTCGCCTTTTTTTGATGCCCGCAACACCATCATGGCAGCATTCCAGCGAATAGCTGAGCGAATGCGCGATTCCAGCGTCTGATTACCCGGCATGGTTGGTTCCTGACTAGCCGGAATGGTATTCAAATACGCAGTAGTTGGCTTGTAAGGTAAATATGCACCGTTACGACGGGCTTTGTCGACCAGTTGTTCTAACAGGTAATGCGCGCGCTCCGGGCCTTCTGCCTCAAGCACACCTTCAAGAGCGTCTAGCCACTCCTGAGTTTCCTGCTGATCGACATCTTTGTTTAATTCTTCACTCATAGCTATTCCTTACCTTTTTATCAATTCAGGAACGTCGTAGCGAACGTTGAATACGTGACTGTTCTTTGCCTAATTCCAACAATGTCTGTTCAATATAGGCCAAATGTTGGTGACACGCATCCCGCGCTTGCTCCGGTTGACCTGCAACAATAGCGCTAACCAGTTGCTGCCGGTGTTGATTCAGTTTTTCCAGCAGGTCATCGCGACCGGCTAATATTTCCAGGTTTTGCCGAATATTCTCGGCCAATAATTCCTGCATGCCCTGAATGACATGCAACAAAATAACATTGTGTGATGCTTCTGCAATACGGTGGTAAAACTCGACGATGGCATTAACCTGCTCATCGATAGTGCTATTTTGGCTATGGCCTAAGCCTTTTATACTCTCAGAAATACGATCCAGATCGGCATCGGTTCCTCTTAACGCAGCATAAAAGGAGGATATGCCCTCCAGCGCATGACGAAACTCAAGCAAATCAAACTGCGACTCAGGGTGCTTGGCCAAGAGCTCAAACAGTGGTTCTGTTAGTTGCTCATTGATGCTATTCACAACGTAAGTTCCGCCGCCCTGGCGACGTTCTACCACACCTTTGGCTTCCAATTTTTGAATGGCTTCGCGCAGCGATGGGCGTGAAACATTAAATTGCTGAGCCAGTTGCCGCTCTGCCGGCAGTTTTTGCCCGGCACTAAGCCGACCATCGACGATCATCTGTTCCAGATGCGCCACGATAGTGTCGGAAAGCTTCGTCTGTTTTATGGGTAAATCTGGCATAACGGTAAATTGGTCAGACCAAAAGATGCGGTTATTCTAAATCATTTAACTGCTGAGCCCAAATTTTTCTCAGCTGGTACTACCTCTAGCTGACCCAGCCTGTCAATGTCAGCACGGCAATAGCACAAACCCAGAATATCTGTTGTCGGCGCATCAGGCGCAACTGGCAGGCAGCATGTTCGGTTCGGTCATCCGGGTGTTGCGGGTTGTCTTCTGCTTTACTGGCAACATTAAACAGAAGCTTATCCGGATCGGCCTGTGGATTCAGGCTTTGTTGCAACCACTCGGGAAGCGCCCGTGAGAAGTGACCAACTATCAATAAACCAAAAGCTGCCAGCCTTACCGGAACCCAGTCAGCAAACCACAACAGTTGCTGCCAGAGGCTAACCGATTCTCCCTCGCGCTGCTGGGTTTCAGCGTAGCGCAGAGTGGCATAAACCAAGGCACCAAAGCTGCCAAACAACACGAAGTAAAACATCACGGCAATATATTGTCGGTAATTGATCCAGATTAAAGAGTCGCTAATTTGGTGAGGCTGATGACGCCCGGCAAATTCAGTCAGAGCCTGTTGATGTTCAATAATACTTGGCTCGTCTCCTCTGTTAGCTGCTTTTAAATATTCTTTGTAGTTTTTCCGGGCCGGTTCACAGTTAAAAGCCAGCAGCAGCGCAAGAATACTGACAATAAAAGTCACCATCAGGTTGTCCAGTAGCACCACCAACAGACCAACACCCAGTGCCGGTATCAACAAACGCACAAGCTGTAAGGGCTCGCTTTCCCATTTTTCATCCTGCAGACGGGCTGAGCTCCAACGTTGCCAACGTTCCATATAGAAAGCCCAGTGCAAGAATGCAGGGCTGTGGTACAAACGCTCAACGCTTAGTGCTATCAGCAACGCAATGAGGACCATTCATGACTCCTTATAAGGCATTTAAATAGGTTTGCCAGTCAAATTTACTGCCCGGGTCGGTCTTGCGGCCTGGAGCGATATCCTGATGGCCGACAATACGACGACGGTTTAATTTTGGGTATGTGGCGATAAGCGCCTCGGTTACCTGGATTAATTGTTGATACTGTTCTTCAGTATAGGCGGTGTGATCGGTTCCTTCGAGTTCAATACCTATACTGAAATCGTTGCACCGCCGACGCCCGCAATACCTTGACTGGCCAGCATGCCACGCACGCTTATCAAAAGGAACGTATTGTTCCAGCGTGCCGTCGCGGCGGATAACACAATGCGCGGACACTCGAAGTCCCTGCAGTATAGAAAAGTCCGGGTGTGCGTCGGTTTCCAGCTCACCCATAAACAATTGACGCACGTATGGCGTACCGTATTCCCCCTCGGGCAGGCTGATGCAATGAATAACCAACAGACTGATCTCGTCAGTTTGTGGACGTTCATCGTAGTGCGGCGACGGGTATTGAACTGCCGTTGTTATTTTATGATTTTTTATCGGGTCGCTTTTCACAGGCTCAACAAAACGGTAAAGTTTGCCCCCTAGTATCCGTATTGTCTGCTAAAAGGTAAAGCCATCTATGAGTCAGCCCGAGCTGCAACTTGCCATTCAGGACGGCGTAAGCGCCGCCCTAAAGGAAGATTTATCCGGCGAAGACGCCAGTTATGATATTACTGCGCAATTGATTCTGGAACAGAGTCAGTCCCGTGCCAGCATTATTACCCGGGAAGAAGCGGTGGTTTGTGGCTGTGGCTGGGTCGATCAAGTATTCCGCCAGCTTGGGCAAAAAGTGAAAATTGAATGGCTGGTGAAAGACGGTGATAAGGTGGCAGCGAATACGGAACTGTGTCGCCTGAAAGGACCAAGTCGCATTTTGCTGACCGGAGAGCGTACTGCACTTAATTTTCTGCAAACCTTGTCCGCAACCGCCACCACCACTTATAAGTACAGTCAACTTCTGAATGACTACAAAACGCAGCTGCTGGATACACGTAAGACCTTGCCGGGTATGCGGTTAGCACAGAAATACGCGGTGCGTTGCGGCGGCGGCGTGAACCATCGTATCGGTTTGTTTGACGCCTACCTGATTAAAGAGAATCACATTTTTGCCTGTGGTGGCATAGCTCAGGCCGTTAAAGCAGCAAAACAACTGAATCCGGGTAAAACGGTGGAAGTTGAAGTTGAAAACCTGGATGAATTCTCGCAGGCGTTAGCCGCAGAAGCCGACATCATTATGCTGGATAATTTCAGTATCGCTGATATCGAGCAGGCCGTGCAGCAGAACAAAAACAACTCGTCACACCAGGCTAAATTAGAAGTTTCCGGTAATGTCACCGATGAGCGTTTGCAAGAATTAGCGACTACCGGTGTGGATTTCATTTCTTCCGGCGCTTTGACTAAAAATATTCAAGCCATTGATTTATCAATGAGAATTTCCCAAGATAGTGAATAACTTACAGAGAAATAGAATTTACTAATTGGCCAGGGTAAGCCACAGTTTCACTGTTTTTAACAGGGAGCTGTCTCATGCAGGATGCACATTCTTACCGTTTATCCGGAGCCGGATTTAGCTTGATTGAAATGATGGTCGTGGTGGCCCTCATTGCCATTCTCTCCGCTATTGCGGTTCCGTCATATACCTACTATACGCAGCAGGCTAAAGTCAGTAAGGCGCTGGCTCATGCTCAACCATTGCAACTGGGTATTGCCCTATGCTGGCAAATTGAGGGACAGTTAAACCAGTGCAATCAGGCCGGAAGCCAGGGCATTCCTGCAGTCCCGGCACCACTACCTGATGAACTCAGTGATTTGAGCCTGACACAGGCGGCTGCCGTGCGACTGACCCTGAACTCTGTCAGTATTAATAACCAACCTCTGCAAATTGAACTGACACCCAATGCGGCTAATACGCACTTAGACTGGAGTATCGCCTGCTCAGACTATGGTGAGTCTCGCAGTGTCGTGCAAAACTGTGAACGTCAGGTAAGTTACTAATGTCTGTTATCGGTCGCTGTTCACTGGCTCATCTGAAGCAGGTATCAGGTAGTACAGACGATCCGTTTCTTAAGCAACACGGGTTGCAGCCTTTTGCCAGTACTCAACACTGGGAGTTATTAATACAACAACCCGGTTTTCCACCGGTAGATGCCGTGCTTTTGAGCTTTTACAGCAATAAAAAAGTGATGGTGCTTCGCGGGGAAGGTCAACTTCCGGGAGTTCAGATAAGCCATGACTCCGTCGTCGATTATGTTGACCAACTGTTGCAGTACTGCGCGGCGGAAGGCCTGTCAGATATTCATATACAACCTCAGGAAAATGGCATTACTGTGCGAGGCCGCATAGCCGGCGAGCTCTCTCGCTTAGATGTGCTGCCCGCAGACTTTGGGCAGCAGGTTTACTCCCGAATTAAGGTACTGGCTAATCTCGATCTCACTGAACTACGTCAGCCGCAAGACGGTCGTTTGTCGGTGCGTGCTGAGAATAGCCGCCAACATGAGTTTCGCTTAAGTTGCTGCCCCGTCATTGGCGGTGAAAAACTGGTGCTGAGATGCCTACACCCCACGCAGAGTATTACGCCCCTGCAGCAAACAGGGTTACTGGACGCGCAATACCGATGGTTTGCCCATTGCCTGAGTCAGCCACAAGGGTTAATTTTGGTTACCGGCCCGACCGGTAGTGGCAAAACCTCGACCTTATACAGCGCCATAAGCCAGTTAGACGCAGAGCGATGCAATATCTGCAGTGTTGAGGACCCGGTTGAAGTCCCCCTGCCCGGTTGCAGCCAGGTGATGGTGAATCATAAACAAGGGCTCACCTTTGCGTCTGTGCTCCGCGCTCTGCTAAGGCAAGACCCGGATGTCATACTGATTGGAGAGATTCGGGACTCTGAAACAGCAAAAATTGCAGTGCAGGCAGCGCAGACCGGGCACCTGGTTCTGACCTCGATGCATACGAACAGCTGTCTCGACAGCTTAAAACGCTTACAGTCTCTTGGCATCAACCCACTGGACATTCGCAGTTCACTCAGTCTTATTGTCAGTCAACGGCTATTTCCGGTACCCGCAACTGCTGAAAATAAGCGTCAAGCAGTGTTTGAGGTCGTCCCCTGGCAGGAGCAGGCGGAGAAATTCATCGACCTTAAGACAAATACAGCGGATCTGCGTCGTTATCTGGAGTCATTGCAGCTTCCTGATTTCTCTCAAGCTTTGCAAAACTACATAGACGCAGGTCAGATCAACCGCAAAGAAAAAGAACGGTTCACCTATGATGCCGATTAATCATTGCTGGTACTGGCAAGTGGGTAAGCAGTGCGGGTTTATTCATGCCGACTCGGCACTTCAGGCAAAACAACTGTTAGCGCAGCACAAAATAAACAGTGCGGCACTAAAACCTTTGTCGGCCCACAAACTAAAAGGCTATAAACCCCGCTTATCGCTGTGGTATGAGTTGCTGCAGCAAGTATCTGACCTACTCAGCAGCGGGTTACCGCTTGCTGAAGCATTACGACACAGTGTCTGCGAGAGCCCATCCAGAGGATTGCGCTGGATGGTTGAAGACTGCATCCGTTGTATTGAGCGCGGTCTTGCTTTTAGCCGGGCGTTGCAGCTCTATAAAAACTGGTTGCCGGAAGAAGACATCATCGCCATAGCCTGGGCGGAGCAAACCGGCCAGCTTGCTCACACCCTGCACCAGTTGCATCAGGTTGCCAAACGCCAAATGCTGCTCAAAAAGCAAATGAGCAAGGCGCTTCGCTATCCGGTTATAGTACTTTTAGTTGCGGGCGCCGTTTGCTTCATGATGATGGGTTGGGTACTGCCAAGTTTCGCACCGTTATTTAGTGAAGGGGAACTCCCGTGGCTGACCCGGACTTTACTTAATACTTCGGATTTCCTACGAGAGCAAACCGTGTCGCTTCTTGGCCTTATTTTGTTCTTCTCAGCATCGTTGTATATGGTCAGGAAAAAGGCGCCTTTATTCTGGCAACGAGCCCTGTCCCAACTGCCTTTTATCGGGAAATTGTTGGAGGACATTAAACTCCAACAGCTTTTTCACCGTCTGGCTGTTGCCCTGAAGGCTGGCATTGAAACGCGTCAGGCTCTTAACAGCACCGCGCATTCCCTGACCTGGCTACCTCACCGCCATGCATTACGCTCTGTTCAACAAAGTGTCGAGCAGGGAAACGGCTGGGTAGACAGTTTCAGGTCAAGTCCTTTAAGTGAGCCTCGTACATTGAGCTTTCTTAAAGTTGCCGAACAAAACGGCAACGTCGATCAGGCCTTTGCCACGCTTGCCGATATTCGCCAGCAACGCTTTGAACAAAACTGTGAGCGCTTGATTGGTATGGCAGAGCCCTTGCTGATGGTGGTTTTAGGCGGCATTATAGGCACTCTGCTGGTCGCAATGTATTTGCCGCTGTTTTCTATGGGGCAGCAATTTTAACCACGAAGGAACACAAGTATGGAACACTTGCTCGCTGCTGAGTCGATACCAACCCTGGTGTTGGCGCTGATACTTGGCGCTGTTATCGGCAGCTTTTTGAATGTTGTTATTAGCCGGTTACCCATTCAGTTACAGCGACAATGGCAGCGTGAATGTGCTGAAATGAACGGCACTCCATTAAAAGAGCTGGATCACTTTTCTATTGCGGTTCCCGGCTCACACTGCCCTGAGTGTAAAACCTCTATAGCCTGGTACGACAATATACCGCTGCTGAGCTATTTGGCATTACGTGCCCGGTGTCGCCACTGCCAGACCCATATTCCGCTAACCTACTGGCTGGTTGAGCTTATCAGTTGTGTGGCCTTTGGACTGGTCGCCTGGCACTTTGGTTTTAGTCTTCCGGCCTTGGTTTATGTCACAGTGTTTTCGCTGCTCATCTGCCTGTTTGTTATTGACTGGAACCATCAATTATTGCCCGATCAGCTAACTTATCCGCTGCTTTGGATTGCCTTGCTCTGGTCATTGTCACCTGCCAGTGAACTCTCACCTGACTCTGCCATTATAGGCGCCGTAGCAGGATACCTGAGTCTATGGAGCATCTACTGGGCGTTCAAACTTGTTACCGGGAAGGAAGGAATGGGTTACGGCGATTTTAAGCTGCTGGCCGGCATTACCGCTTTTACCGGTGCAACTTTGCTGCCGGTTACCATTCTTGCCAGTTCAGTTTGCGGTGCCATAGTGGGCTTAGTCATAATACGCGGCAAAGGCCGATCACAGCCAATACCCTTTGGCCCGTTTTTAATTGGCGGCGGCATACTCAGCTACTTCTTTGGAACGGAGTTACTCTTTAGCTATTGGCACTGGTTAGGGGGCGTTTAAAATGACCTATGTTGTCGGTGTAACCGGAGGTATTGGTAGCGGCAAATCTGCAGCTACCGCTGAATTCGAAAAGCTGGATATTACCGTCGTCGATGCCGATGTCGTTGCCCGTCAGGTTGTTATGCCAGGAACTCCTTGCCTGCAGGCAATTGCAAAGCATTTTGGAAACCAGTTATTGACTGAAGGTGGTGAGCTTAACCGCAAGGCGTTACGCCAAAGAGTCTTTTCTAACCCTCAGGAAAAGGAATGGCTGAATAAGTTGCTCCACCCCGCGATAAGACAAGAGATCATCAGTCAGCTTGAACAAGCTGACTCTCCCTACGTGATTTTGTCAGCTCCCTTGTTGTTGGAAAACGGTCTGGAAAAATACTGCCAGCGAGTGCTGGTGGTTGATGTTCCTGAATCTTTGCAAATATCGCGAACTATTCAGCGCGATGACAGTCCTAAAAAAGAAGTGGAAGCTATTATGAAGGCACAGCTAAGTCGCAGCGAGCGGCTAGAAAAAGCAAATGATGTGCTAAACAATGATGGCAGTCTGGAACAGCTGAAACAGCAGGTACTTCAGTTACATCAGCGCTACCTGGCGGCAACCGTTGCACAGGAAAAGTAATACGCTATTATAGGAACAGAGTTCACCAATCGGCAATCGCATGGCATCGACTGATAAAGACAACATTCTCTACGAATACCCTCTTCAGGAGCGCATGCGAACCTATTTGCGATTGGAGCACGGCTTTGAGCAGCTAAAAGCCAGTCAACTTTGTTTTGAAGAACAAGCGGAACCCTTCTTTAACGCGTTATTCGCCGTTACCGAGCTACTGGAACGCTTTGATATTCGGACCGAACTCAGTAAAGATTTAGATCTCGATAAACAACGTTTGCAAAAATGGGAAGCGCATCCTGACGTTGACCGCGAAGCGTTGCGCAATACCATTCAGGAAATTGAGCAATGTCTTAACCAGTTACAGGATATTCCCAAATACCTACGGCAACTTAAAGACGATGCCCTGCTAGCCAGTATCAGGCAACGTTTTAGCCAACCCGGCATGAGCGGTTTGTTTGAATTACCACAACTACAGCTTTGGTTAAGCCAGTCCGCTGAAGACAAAGCCAAACAATGCGAAGAGTGGCGCAAGACCTTAGCTTTTGTGGAGTTAGCTATCACACTGAAGCTGACACTGTTACGCGAGCAATCTGTTTTTGTTCCCATGCAGCTACAAAATGGTTTCTTACAGGAAAGTTCGGATCAGCTACTGGCAATGTTGCGCATTAAAGTTCCTCGCTCAGCCAATATTTACCCTGTCATTAGTGGGCACAGACAACGTTTTACGGTACGATTCATGCCCTTACCGGGGGAGACTAATGAAACGTCCCTTCAAGACATTGAATTCGAAATCGCAAGGTGTAGTCCATGAGTGTTAGCGTTAACTGCCCAACCTGCCAAAAACAAGTTGAATGGTCAGAAAAATCACCCGCCCGCCCCTTTTGCAGTGAGCGTTGTAAACTGATTGATTTGGGTGAATGGGCTAACGAAGAGAAAAGTATTCCTGGTGAGCCTGTTGTCATTGCTAATGATGATTACAACAACGACGAACAGGATTATTAATAGGCGTTTAAAGACTGCATAATGCATTCAACAATGGGCTGGTTAGCTTCAGGAAACTGAAATGCGTCAAGTTGGTTTTTATCAACCCAACACCAGTCCTGACCTTCTAACTGACGCACCTCACCGTCGTAAGCAAGTACCCACCAGACATCGAGTAAGACCCGTTTATCTTTATACTGATGTTCGATAACCGTTAGTGGCGCCATATCGGTCACATCAATACCGCACTCTTCTTTTAGTTCGCGTTGCAGGGCTTGCTGGACATTCTCGTCGGCCTCGACTTTACCGCCCGGGAGTTCCCATTTTCCACCCTGATGTTGTTCAGGATGACGTTGGGCGATAAAAATTTCACCCTGTTCATTCTCAATCACGCCCACTGCAACATGTACAGCAGGCGATGCTTCGGTTTTCATAGTAACCTACAGTTTACCGTGACAGTGTTTATACTTTTTACCAGAACCACAAGGGCAAGGTTCATTACGACCCACTTTCGCGCCTTTACGAACAGGTTGTCCCTGTGCGTCAGCATTGTTTTGCTGAGTTGGCTCTTCTCCAGCAGGACCGCTTTGCTCATGCCGGAACTCACGAGGAGCACTATCCGCTGCCTTACGTTGTTCATCAACCGCATCGACGTCTTCCGGAGCCCGAACCTTAACCTTACTTAAAATGGTTACCACGTCGAGCTTCAATGCCTCCAGCATATCGGTAAAGAGCGCAAAGGCTTCTTTCTTGTATTCTTGCTGAGGGTTTTTCTGTGCATAGCCTCGCAGGTGAATCCCCTGACGCAGGTGATCCATTGCTGCCAGATGCTCTTTCCAGTGTTGGTCGAGGCTTTGCAGCATAATAGACTTTTCGAAACGGCGTAAAACTTCCGGCCCAACCATTTCTTCTTTTTCCTGATAGGACGCAATCAGTTTTTCCAGAACACGTTCGCGCAGAACTTCTTCGTGGAAATGCTCTTCCTCTTCCAGCCATTTCTGTAATGGTACGTCTATGTGGAAGTCACCGCGCAGGCGTTCTTCCAGACCTTTTAAGTCCCATAACTCGGCTAAAGACTGAGGCGGAACGTACTCGCTAATAACGCTGTTGATAACATCTTCGCGAATAGCAACGATGGTCTCAGAAATATCGCCTTCATCCAGTAATTCATTGCGCTGTTCATAGACAACGCTGCGCTGATCATTGGCAACGTCATCGTACTCCAACAACTGCTTACGCACGTCGAAGTTACGGCCTTCCACTTTACGTTGAGCATTTTCAATGGCACGAGTTACCCAAGGGTGTTCAATTGCTTCGCCTTCTTTCATGCCTAAACGCTTCATCATGGTAGCCATTCGCTCTGAAGCGAAAATGCGCATGAGCGAATCTTCTAACGACAGATAGAAACGCGACGAACCCGGGTCACCCTGGCGACCGGCACGACCGCGCAGCTGGTTATCGATACGACGTGATTCGTGACGCTCAGTACCGATAATATGCAAACCACCGGCTTCAATAACAGCATCATGCAGTTTTTGCCATTCTTGTTTTATCTTTTCAATTTTCTCGTTGGTAGGCTCATCCAGCTTTTCAACTTCAGCCATCCAGCTACCACCTAACACGATATCGGTACCGCGACCGGCCATGTTGGTTGCGATAGTCACCGTACCCGGACGACCTGCCTGAGCGATGATATCTGCTTCTTTTTCGTGGAACTTAGCGTTCAATACCGCGTGAGGAATTTTCTTCTTCTTCAGCAGGTTCGACAACAGTTCAGAGTTTTCGATAGATACCGTACCCACCAATACCGGTCGCTTCTGCTTACGGCACTCCTCGATATCTTCAGCTATCGCTTCGTATTTCTCCAACGTAGTCAGATAGATAAGGTCTGCTCTGTCATCGCGGATCATAGGTTGGTTGGTTGGCAGTACGATAGTTTCCAAGCCGTAAATAGACTGGAACTCAAAAGCTTCAGTATCAGCTGTACCTGTCATACCCGCCAGTTTGTTATACAAACGGAAGTAATTCTGGAAAGTAATAGAAGCTAAGGTCTGGTTTTCATTTTGAATTGGAACGCCTTCTTTGGCCTCGACGGCCTGATGCAGACCTTCGGACCAGCGGCGGCCTTCCATAGTACGACCTGTATGTTCATCAACAATAACGATTTTGTCGTCTTTAATGATGTAATCAACGTCTTTCTGAAACAGGTGATGCGCACGTAATGCCGCGTTAATATGGTGCAGTAAGCTGATGTTGGCCGCCGAATACAGCGAATCGTCCGCTTCCAACATG
The DNA here is from genome assembly GCF_051842325.1 of Idiomarina sp. ST10R2A5. Classification (NCBI taxonomy): domain Bacteria; kingdom Pseudomonadati; phylum Pseudomonadota; class Gammaproteobacteria; order Alteromonadales; family Idiomarinaceae; genus Idiomarina; species Idiomarina sp. ST10R2A5. Next base: position 298,858 of record NZ_JBNIEX010000002.1, read on the forward strand.
CCTTTCTCTTTCAACAGCTCTTCAATGTGCTCTTGTCCGTGTTCGGTCAGGTGCAACTGCTTAGCTTTTTCATCGATAGTGAAGTCACCGTCGCCTTTTTCTTCTTCCGTATCTTCTTTTTCCTGGCGCACCAAATGGGGAACCAGTTCATTCATTTTACGGTACATTTCCGAGCTGTCTTCGGCTGGCCCGGAAATAATAAGCGGTGTACGAGCTTCATCAATTAGAATTGAGTCAACTTCATCGACCAGAGCGTAGTTTAATTCGCGCTGGACTCTGTCCTGTGGAGCAAAAGCCATGTTGTCACGAAGATAGTCGAAGCCAAACTCGTTGTTGGTACCGTAGGTAATGTCTGCCTGATAAGCCGCTTTTTTATCTTCCGGTGCCATGCCCGGAATATTAAAGGCAACTGTCAGCCCCAGAAAGTCGAATAATGGCTGGTTGAACTCAGCGTCACGCTTTGCCAGATAGTCGTTCACCGTAATGATATGAACACCTTTACCAGGCAACGCATTTAAATAAGCTGGCAGGGTTGCAGTTAAGGTTTTACCTTCACCGGTTTTCATCTCAGCAATGCGATTATCATTCAGTACCATGCCGCCAATGAGCTGCACGTCAAAATGACGCATACCGAAGACGCGCTTGCTGGCTTCACGAACCGTTGCAAAAGCTTCTGGTAAAATTTGATCTAAACGCTCACCGTCATTCAGGCGCTTTCGAAACTCTGTTGTTTTCTCTTTTAGCTCGGCATCACTTAACGCTTCAAACTCGGGTTCCAGCGAGTTGATTCGCTCAACGTCTTTCTTCATGGTTTTTAGAATGCGATCGTTGCGACTACCAAATACTTTTCGAAACAGACTGCCTAGCATGAGATTGATTTATCCTGTGTTACTTTCCTGAACAACAAAAGCGGTACCGAAGTACCGCCTACGTTCTAAATTAATTTACCGAGTTATTTTGAGTCAGCTTTGCGATACACAAATTGGTTCGGGTCAATTTGACGGCCATTACGCAAAACTTCGTAATGAACGTGCGGGCCGGTAGAACGACCGCTACTACCCATTTCAGCAATTTGCTGGCCACGGGTAACGACATCCCCTACTGATACCGATAGCTTATCATTATGTCCGTAGCGCGTTTTTAAGCCACCGCCATGGTCAATTTCAACCAACATACCATAACCGTATCGGTCACCTGCCCAGGTGACTACACCTGCGCCGGTAGCAATAATTTTGACGTCTTCATTATAACTGGCAAAGTCTAACCCTTTGTGCATGGCTGGTGTGCCATTAAAAGGGTCCTTACGCACACCATACTGCGACGACAACCAACCATCTGAGATTGGGCGTCCCGCAATATAAGCATCATTATTAAGTTGGTGATTCATCATCACAGATTCAAGTAGTGATAGCTGTTTTTGTTTGTCAGAGATTTGCGACAACATATCTTCAATTTCGCGAATAACGTCTGTACCTGAGCTTTGCGGCAACTCGGCAACTTCAATTTCCGGACCACCTATGGGCAGTTCCTGATTAAAGTTAAACTCGCCGTTATCCAAATTGGCAACGCCAGCTAAACGTTCCCCCAGAGCATCCAGACGACGCATTTGAGCTCTTAATTCACCCAGGTATACCGTCATTGCACCCAAACGCTTTTGGGTATCCTCTTTCAGGTCTTTTAATGCTTGCTCTTGTAGGACAAGCTTTTTCTGCTCTGCAGAAATTTTTGATTGCGCCAGTTCAGGATCGATTCCCTGATACTGCCATGGCTGCCAGCTGGCTAGTCCGATAAAGGCAGCAATGCCAACATAGGACAAAAACCGACGTCGACTTAACCGAATACGAAAACGTACTTTGGAGCCTCGATAAAAGACTGATAAACTCATCTGAACTCTCTTATTATTTGCCTACTACGCAATTATGTCACGACATCCGAAAACCCCATCAGAATGGCTCCGTTCCGGACAACGGACTTTGTCGACAACATTACGACACTATGCACAGTTTGCCGCCCAACTTTCGCATTGGCAACAATTGTTTCAACAATGCGTTGATAAAAACACCAACCAACACTGCCAATTGCTGAATATCCGTGATGGTCAAATGATCATTCAGGTGGATAACGGTAGTTGGGCAACCCGGCTAAAACTTCAGCAAGCGGCCATTATAACGCATTTTCGTGACAATGCGACGGTCCCGGTACAGAGCCTTTCTATTAAGGTGTCTCCGTCAATGAACAGTTTTCAGAAAACGATTAAAAATCAGAAAGATTCAAGCAGTGCGGAGCGTTTGCTGGCAATGGCGGAAGGCTGCGACGAGCCGTTGAAATCGGAGTTAAAAGCGTTGGCGGCAAAGTTTACCGCCAACGATAAAGACTAAGCTGTGGTTGTTGCTGGTGACCAAAAGGCGATAGGCGCTTTTTCCTGCTCACCGTCAAAGGTCACAAATTCCCACGCAGATTCTTGCGCTAATAAAGCCTGAAGTAACTGGTTATTCAGTGCATGCCCTGACTTATAAGCACGCAGGTGACCCAAAATACTGTGCCCCCCCATGTACAAGTCACCAATAGCATCCAACATTTTATGTTTTACGAACTCATCGTCGTAACGTAAACCGTCACTGTTGAGAATGCGGAATTCATCCAGCACAACGGCGTTATCAAAACTGCCGCCTAATGCCAGATTGTTTTCCCGTAAAAACTCAATGTCTTTCATGAAGCCAAAGGTACGAGCACGACTAATTTCCTTAATAAAGGCATTAGCACTAAAGTCGATACTGACTGTTTGCCCTGTGTCTGCAATAGCCGGGTGTTCAAAGTCGATAGCAAAGTCGATACGGAAACCATCGTGGGGTAGCAGTTCCGCCCACTTATCACCGTCTTCGACACGTACCGGCTGTTTGATCCGGATGAATTTTTTCGCTGCTGACTGCTCTTCAATGCCCGCGCTTTGTAGCAGGTAAACAAACGGGTGCGAGCTGCCGTCCATAATTGGAATTTCATGCGAGTCGACTTCGATTATCGCGTTATCAATTCCAACGCCGGCCAGCGCAGCGAGCAAATGCTCGACGGTAGAGATACGAACGTTTTCCTCATTGATAAGACAGGTACACAGCTGCGTATCACGCACCCAGTCGGCCCGTGCTGGAATATCCACCACAGGATCAAGGTCCACACGACGGAATATCAAACCGGTATTAGCCGGCGCAGGACGTAAAGTAAGATTTACTTTATTGCCTTTGTGCAGCCCAACACCCGTGGTTGATATTGCTTGCTGTAATGTACGTTGCTTAATCATGGTACTTGTTCACCTACCTTTTCTATTCGGTTCGCCATGGCTAACGCCAAAGCGGCCGCATATTATACGACATTTGTCATGGTTCGATCAAATTTTATGCATACTTACACAGAGTTACGCCAAATTAATCGACCTGTTTTCGTAAAAATGCCGGAATATCCAGGTAATCGAGTTCTTTATCCTGTTTAGCTTTGGCAGCTGGCTGACGTTTTGGTTCAGCTTTTGCTTCCGTTTGAACCTCTTCCTGCTCTTCGTAACGAGGAGCTGCAGCACCGCGGTCTATGTCGCTACTACGGTATGCTTGCTGAGGTTCGCGCTTAGGCGCGGCCTGGCTGGTATTGTTCACCAGAGAAATATCCGGTTTACGCTCAGCGCCGATGCCGGTTGCAACAACAGTAACGCGCAGTTCGTCTGACATCTCGGTGTCGATAACAGTACCAACAATCACTGTGGCGTTATCCGATGCAAAGGCTTTAACCGTATTACCGACGGTGTCGAGCTCTTCAATGCTCATATCCATACCAGCAGTAACGTTAATTAATACGCCACGAGCACCAGACAAGTCGATGTCTTCCAGTAACGGGCTGTTAATAGCCATTTCTGCCGCTTCCTGCGCACGGTCTTCACCGCTGGCAACACCGGTACCCATCATGGCGGTACCCATTTCCTTCATAACCGCGCGAACGTCGGCAAAGTCAACGTTGATAAGACCCGGACGAGTAATCAGCTCGGCAATACCCTGAACCGCACCCAACAATACGTTGTTTGCTGCGCTGAAGGCATCCAGCAAGCTGGTTCCACGACCCATAACCTTAAGCAACTTCTCATTTGGAATGGTAATTAACGAGTCGACACTCTGTGCCAGTGCGTTAATACCTTCGTCGGCTACGGCCATGCGCTTTTTCCCTTCAAACGGGAAAGGCTTGGTCACAACGGCAACGGTCAAAATGCCCAGTTCTTTGGCAACTTCTGCAACCACAGGTGCTGCACCGGTTCCGGTACCGCCGCCCATGCCAGCTGCAATAAAGACCATATCAGCGCCCTCTAAGTGGACTTTGATGTTCTCGCGGTCCTCTTCTGCCGATTGGCGACCCACTTCAGGGTTGGCGCCAGCGCCAAGACCTTTAGTAATGTCCTGCCCTAATTGAATGGTGACATCTGCCGTATGATTACGCAGAGCCTGCGCATCGGTATTGGCTGCAATAAACTGCACACCTTCAATTGATTCTTTCACCATGTGCTGGACAGCGTTTCCGCCACCACCACCGACGCCAATCACCTTAATGACGGCTTCGCTTTCATAATTGTCCATCAGTTCGAACATAATAATTCTCCCTACCTGCTTTTAACGTGCTACCCCAAGTTAAAACTCACCTTTGAACCAACTCTGCACTTTTTGCCAGAGTCCGATCACGTCAGTTTTAGAGCTTTCTTTTTGTGACACAGCGGCATCTTCCTGCCCATACCGTAACAGTCCCACCGCTGTGGCATAAACCGGATCTTCGACGTAATCCCGCAGGCCTTTCATGCCCAGAGGAACGCCGATACGAACCGGCATTTGAAAAATTTCTTCGGCAAAATCAACGCAACCTTCCATTTTGGCGCTACCGCCGGTAATAACTACTCCGGCTGCAATTTGCTCGTCTAAACCACTTTGCTGGATCTCGTCCCTGACCAGCTCAAACAATTCCTGATAACGCGGCTCTACCACTTCCGACAAGGTATGACGTGACATCACCCGTGACGGACGCCCACCCACCGACGGTACTTCAATGGTGTCTTCCATACTGACCATTTGCCGCAGCGCACAAGCGTGCTTGGTCTTAATTTCTTCCGCGTGGTTGGTCGGTGTACGGAAAATTTTGGCAATATCGCTGGTGACCTGATTGCCCGCCGCAGGAATAACTGCGGTATGACGCAATACACCGCCCGCATATATACAAATATCAATGGTGCCGCCGCCTAAATCGACCAGCGCTACACCTAAATCTTTTTCGTCATCGGTCAGTACCGAGATGCTGGATGCCAGCGCTGAGAAAATCAGTTTGTCCACCGACAACCCGCAGCGCTCAACCGCTTTTATGATGTTTTTCGCCATGTCATTCGCACAGGTAATAATGTGCACTTTAGACTCCATGCGAACACCCGACATGCCAATTGGGCTGCGAATGCTTTCCTGGGAGTCAATCACATACTCCTGCGGTAACACATGCAAAATACGACGCTCTTTTGCAATAGGTACTGACTGTGCGGCGTGAATCACGCTGTCGACATCGTCCTGTGTCACTTCGGCTTCGTTAATCGGTACCATGCCACTTTCGTTCTGGCAGGAAATATGACGGCCGGAAATGTTCAGGTACACCGATGCCACGCGACAGTCAGCCATCAGTTCGGCTTCATCAACAGCACGCTGGACCGACTGAACAACCAGGTTAAGGTCGTTAACGCCGCCTTTGTCCATACCACGCGAGGTCGCTGTACCAACGCCAACAACGCTGATCTCATTATCTGGCAGCAATTCGCCAATAAGCGCCGTCACTTTGCTGGTACCTATATCCAGACCTACAACCATATTGTGTTCCGATGTTTTCGACATAACCGTCTAACTCTCACTTTTTGCTTCACGCCAGGCCACTGCAGCCCCGGTGTCATATCGTAAATCCACAGTATCGATTTCGTTGTTTTTACTCTTTTCATGTTCAACGATGCTGGGAAACACATCGATAAACCGTTTGATTCTCTCTAACGTTGCTTCGCGCCCCAGTTTCACTTCAATTCCCTGAGCTAAAACTACGCTCACGGCAAATCGCTCTGTTAACCTTAGTGCCCTTACCTGAAAGCCATTCACTGCCAACATTTGCTGCACCCGGTTAAATTCTTTCCAGGTTTCCTCTACGGCGTTTTCCGGCCCAAATAACTGCGGCAAAGCCGTATCCACTTGTTCTATATTTGCCCGGAAAACGTCACTTTGCTCATTTATCAGGCGATCACCGTTCCACATGGCTACTGGTTTGTGTTCCGTCACATAAACCGACAATTTGTCAGGCCAGACTTTGCGAATCGAGACTTTTTGTATCCAGGGCAACTGCTCTACCCGGCGCCTTAATTCGTTCACATCTGCCGTAAAAAAACTTCCCAACGGTTCTGCCGTTAAGGCCTTTCTGACCTCTTCGTTGGCGGTATACTGCAACTCGCCTTGTACATTTAATTCAGCTAACGGCACTTGTTGCTCGTCAGTCAGCACCTGGTTTAACTGATAAATACCAACCAAGGCACCTGCTATAGTCAGGCATAGCACTGTCACACCCGACCAAAAGTTCACAGAACGCAGGCGCTGTTCAGCTGCCATCATCAGCGCTCCAGTGTTTGCGCTAAAATGCGCTCCACTAAATCGTTAAAGCTTAATCCGGCGGCTTTTGCAGCCATAGGTACCAGGCTCTTTTCGGTCATGCCCGGAACGGTATTGGCTTCGAGTAAGAACCAGTCGCCATTGCCGCTGCGCATAACATCGATACGCCCCCAACCACTCGCTCCAATAGCTGAAAATGCCCGCTCAGCCAAGCTACGAAGTTTCGCTTCGTCTTCATCACTTAACCCGGCAGGACAGTGATACTGTGTGTCATTCGCCTGGTACTTCGCCTCAAAGTCGTAAAACTCATGCGGTGTCTGCAGACGAATAACAGGTAAAGCATTTCCGTCTAGCAAGCCGATGGTGTACTCAGGGCCTTCAATCCACTGCTCAACCAAAATGTCGTCATCAAACTGTGCGGCATGTTTTAACGCTGCCGCCAGTCGCGGTGCGCTATCGGCACTGCTCATACCAATGGATGAGCCTTCACGTGCCGGCTTAACGATGACGCGTCCGCCAAGCTCTAACAGCAGCGCTTCGGCGTTCACTTGCTCTATTTCTTCTTGAGTAATGACCCGCCAGCTGGCTGTCGGTAGCCCCAAAGCGTGCCAAATTTGTTTGCAACGCACCTTATCCATACCCAGAGCACAGCCAAGAACATCACTGCCGGTATAGGGAATGCCCAGTACTTGTAATGCACCCTGCATAGCGCCGTCTTCGCCACCACGCCCATGCAGCGCGATAAATACTCGTTCGTAACCATCATCAACCAGTTCTTGCAGGCTATGTGCTGCCGGGTCAAATGCATGCGCATCAATACCTTTAGCCACTAAGCCTTTTAATACAGCCATTCCCGATTTTAACGAGACATCTCGCTCGGCCGAGCTACCACCCAGCATGACAGCGACTTTACCAAAGGTCTTAGCGTTCATTGCTCAGCACCTCCGTCGCTATGTTCTTCGCCAGTGCACCAATGTTTCCTGCTCCCTGAGTTAGCAGCAGGTCACCAGCGGCCAACACCGATTCCAGCACTTCCGGCATGTCATCTACGGTTGCGACATAGATAGGGTCTATTTGCCCGCGTTGTCGTATCGAGCGACATAAAGAGCGACTGTCAGCTCCGCTAACCGGAGTTTCTCCTGCGCTATAAACTTCCAGCATCAGCAGGACATCAACTTGCGAAAGTACGTTGACGAAATCCTCATATAAGTCACGCGTCCTTGAATACCGGTGCGGCTGAAATGCCATTACCAGGCGACGCTCAGGCCAGCCTTCGCGGGCGGCCTGTATGGTCGCCGCAACCTCAGACGGGTGATGACCGTAGTCATCCACCAACATCACTTCACCTTGCTCTTTACCCGGCACAGGAAAGTTTCCGTAATGCTGAAAACGCCGTCCAATGCCTTCAAATTTATTTAACGCCGACTGAATTGCATGGTCATTAATGCCTTCGTCTGTGGCTACTGCTACCGCTGCCAGTGCATTCAGTACATTATGTTTGCCCGGCAGATTAAGGCAGACATCTAATGGCTGCAGGCCTTTGCGTAAAATGGTAAAACAACTTTCACTGGCGGTTTGCTTATAGTTAATAGCCCGAATATCTGCGGCTTCACTAAAGCCGTAGGTCATGGTCTGACGACCCAGCCGCGGAATTAAGTCGGCTACCACAGGATCATCAACACACATAACCGCTAAGCCATAAAATGGCAGGTTATGCAGAAACTCAACGTAGGTGTCCAGTAACTTATTAAAGTCACCTTCGTAGGTGTCCATATGGTCCGCTTCAATGTTGGTCACTATGGCGACCATCGGCTGTAAATGCAGGAACGACGCGTCGCTCTCGTCGGCTTCAGCAATCAGGTACTTACTGTTACCTAACCGGGCATTAGAGCCAGCACTGTTCAGCAAGCCTCCGATGACAAAAGTTGGATCGCGATCCGCTTCGGCAAAAATACTGGCAACCAACGAGGTGGTTGTAGTTTTACCGTGTGTTCCGGCTACCGCAATACCGTGACGAAAGCGCATGAGCTCGGCCAGCATCTCTGCACGGCGGACAACCGGTACACGTAACTGGTGAGCTGCGCTGAGCTCCGCGTTATCCGTTTTAATGGCGCTGGACACCACAACCACACTGGCACCTTCAATATTTTCGGCCATATGGCCTAACACGACCGTCGCACCCAGGCTGCGCAGACGCTCGGTATTTGTATTTTCAGCGATGTCAGAGCCTGATATCTGGTACCCCTGGTTCAACAGAACTTCCGCAATACCCGCCATACCGGCGCCGCCGATGCCAACGAAGTGTATTCGCTGTACCCGGCGCATTTCCGGTACGTTCACAATTGTAAATGGCTGTGCGTTGGTTGCGGTCATGCTAGTCATCGCTCTTTTTATATTCCATACATTCATTTGCTAGTCGTTGCGTTGCCTCTGGCATAGCGCACTGACGAGCGAAACGCGCCATTGTCCACAGTTGTTGCCTGTCATGCAATAAACGTTTTAACTGTTGCTGCAATGCACCTTTGCTTACTTCGGTTTGCGGTACTAAAACTGCCGCACCGCGGCTTTCCAGGACTTTCGCATTTGCTGTTTGGTGGTCATCTACCGCGTGAGGCAGAGGTACCAGAATGGACGCGACGCCCATAACAGCCAGTTCAGAAATGGTTAAAGCACCCGCCCGGCATATTACCAGATCGGCCCGGCTAAAGGCTTCGCTCATATCATCAATAAATTCAGCTATGGTAAGCGCTTTTAGAGCCGGTGCATTCCCGTACGCTTTTTCTGTGGCGGCTTCACGGCCCACACCGCACTGATGCACCACATTTAGCTCTACACCATCTAATGCTTTGACGGCTTCCGGTACCGCTTCGTTCAATACCTGCGCCCCTAAACTGCCGCCAACCACCAGTAAATTTAATTCACCGGTCATTTTTGAGTTGTCGGGCTGTTCAGCTGCTTGCTTCAATAAACCGCCGCGCAAAGGGTTACCCACCACCGGATAGCTTTTCCACTGCGGCAAAGCAACAGGCAGGCCAAGCAGGACTTTGTCGGCTTTTGGCGCCAGCAACCGCGTGGTCATACCCGGTATGGCATTTTGTTCATGCACCACTAATGGCACGCCGCAGAGTTTTGCCGCTAAGCCCATTGGGGCACAAACGTAACCACCAAAGGTGGCGACCACCTGCGGCTGAAGCGTTTTAAGCAAACGTCGACACTGCAAAACTGCTTTAGCTAAAGTAAATGGCATTAACAGCTTTCTTTTCAGGCCATGACCGCGCACCCCGGTCATACTAATACTGTGCAAAGCAAAGCCCGCCGCCGGAATAACACGGCTTTCCAAACGACCTTCGTGAGTACCAAGCCAGTCAACTTGCCAGCCGTTATTCCGCATTTCTTCAGCCACGGCTAAAGCCGGGAAGATATGTCCGCCGGTACCTGCGGCTGCGATTAGAACGCGGTTCATTCAGCACCTCCGCGCGGCGCTACTTTGCGACCAGTCATGCGGCGCTCGTGGTCAATCCGTAATAGCAAACCAACGGCTAACGCCGACACAATCAGGCTGTTACCGCCATAACTGACCATAGGCAGAGTTAACCCTTTCGTTGGCAGAGCACCAGAAGCGACACCAATATTCACGAAGGCCTGAATACTGAACCAAACGCTGATACCGTATGCGAGGTATCCACCATAGCGCTGTTCCAGCATTAAACAGCGACGACCAATAACTAATGCCCGCCAAACCAGCATAAGTACAGTAGCAATGACAGCCAGAACACCTAAGAAGCCAAGTTCCTCGGCAATAACTGCCATAATAAAATCGGTATGGGCTTCAGGCAGATACTGAAGTTTCTGAATACTGTTACCCAGGCCTGCACCACTAAACTGCCCTTGTCCGAAGGCAATAAGCGACTGCATTAACTGATAACCGGCACCAAAAGGGTCTTTTTCCGGTTCTAAGAACGTTAATAGTCGCTGCATTCGGTAGGGCTCAACAATAATCAAAAGAATGAGCGCCAACACGCAGGTAAGAAATACCGCGAAGAACTGCCATAACCGGGCACCGGCAAGGAACAGCATAGCGACAGTGGTCGCCGACAGAACCACGACAGTACCGAAGTCTGGCTGCATCAACAGCAATACTGCCGCAATAAACAGCAGGAATAATGGCTTAATAAAGCCTTTGGCAGCTTCGCGCACTTCGTCTTCACGACGGGACAAATAACTGGCCATGTAAATACAGAAAAATAATTTAGCCATTTCTGCGGACTGAATGGTGATGGGTCCCACTTTTATCCAGCGCTGTGAACCATTCACTTCGTGGCCAATAACCAGCACCAGCAATAACATCAGCAAACCAATAAGTAGTAGCTTACCGCTGTGCAAATTCCAGCTTTGCGTAGGAACCCTCAACGTCGCCAACATAACCACTAAGCTGATGACAATATAAACGCCGTGGCGTATTGCAAAATGAAAGGGGTTACCGGTTAGCCGCTCGGCGGTTGGCAGTGAGGCGGATGTCACCATGATAAAGCCAAAAGCCAATAACGACATGGCAAGAACAAACAGCACTCGGTCGTAAAGAGGCTCACTGGTTGTTCCGCGGAACCAGTCGAATAGCTGCTGTAACCGAGTATTGGCCTGGCTCTCCGGTATTTCAAGATTCAGTTGTTCTTCACGCACTGTCGACATAAAGCGCCTCCACTGCCTGACGAAAGCTCTCGCCACGGTGCTCGAAGTTATCAAACTGATCGAAACTGGCACAGGCCGGAGAAAGCAGAACCATATCCCCTGCCTGAACGAGAGACGATGCCAGCTCAACAGCCTGCTGCAGACTCTTAACCTGACGCGAACCGTTGAAAAGCTGCCCTAAACGCGGGCCGTCTTCGCCTATAGTCAGCAAGATATCGACGCGCTCCAGAGTTGACTGCAGCTCCCGGAAGTCGGCACCTTTGCCATGGCCTCCGGCAATAAGCAGCAGACGTCCATTAACCGTTGGCCGAAGGCCTTCGACAGCCGCTGCCGTTGCGCCAATGTTGGTTGCTTTTGAGTCATTAACCCAAAATACACCACCGTCACTGCTGACGAGTTCACAACGGTGTGGCAAACCGTTAAATTCTTTCACTGCATTGGCCGCCTGCTCAACATCAACCCCAATAGCATCACACAACGCCAGAGCGGCCTGCACATTAATTAAATTATGAATGCCCTGCAGTTTTAACTGATCGGCCCTGAGCACAACATTACCGCGGTAGGTAACTGCCACCGGACCACTGGAGCGATCAACATTGCCGGACAATAGTCCAAAATGCTGGGGATGAGCGTCATCGCCAAAGCTCATTAACTTACCGGTGATTGGATGTGGCCAGGTGTCCTGCTGCTGTCTATTTAGTACCCAAGTCTTCGCGTTAGTAAAAATGCGCTGTTTGGCTTTAACGTATTCTTCTATGGAGCTGTAGCGATCCATGTGATCGGCGCTAATATTCAGAAGTGCCGCAGCTTTTAGATTTAAACTGCTTACAGACTCCAGTTGGAAGCTTGACAGTTCCAGCATGACAGCTTCAGGCTGCTCTTTTTGTTGCAGTAACTCCAACACCGGCAGACCAATATTGCCGGCTGCAACCACATTCTTACCGCATTTCTGAGCAATAAACTCAACCATTCGGGTAACAGTGGATTTACCGTTAGAACCGGTTACTGCAATGACGGGTAAATTCGACTCTTGAGCAAAAAGTTCGACGTCGCCAACCACCGGAATATTTGCATCCCGGGCTAAAACTATCGACTCTTCGCGCAGATCAATGCCCGGACTTGTAATAACTAAGTCAGCCGCCAGCGTGTCTTCTAACTCCCAACGACGATTCAGGAATTCAGTATCGCCCAATATTTGTTTGGCTTCGTCGAGACCAGGAGGGTTACTGCGCGAATCGAATACCCGAATCTGAACATTTGCCAGCTTTTTGTCCTGTTGTTTCTTATTTTGTAAATAGCGCAGCACAGAAACCCCGGTCTTTCCAAGACCGAGGACAACAATGTGTTTCATATTCTGCCAGGCTATCTTTTTCATTATTTTTTAACGCAACTTCAAGGTTGCGAGTCCTATCAGTACAAAAATTAACGACAATATCCAGAAACGCACAATGACTCGTGGCTCAGGCCAACCTTTTAATTCGTAGTGATGGTGAATTGGCGCCATGCGGAAAACACGTTTGCCCCGCAGTTTGTAGGAACCCACCTGCAGCATTACGGAAACCGTTTCCATGACAAAAACACCGCCCATAATAAACAGCACCAACTCCTGGCGGACCAGTATCGCGATAATGCCAAGTGCAGCGCCTAAGGCCAGAGAGCCTACATCGCCCATAAATACCAGTGCCGGATAAGTGTTGAACCATAGAAACCCCAGCCCAGCACCAACAATAGCGGTGCAGACCACCAACAACTCGGCGGTTAAGGGTAAATAAGGAATTTGCAGATATTCAGCAAAGTTCACGTTGCCGGAAACATAAGCAAAAATGCCCAATGCTGCGGCAACCATAATGGTCGGCATAATCGCCAGCCCATCTAAGCCATCAGTGAGGTTCACCGCGTTGCTGGTACCGACAATGACAAAATAGGCCATCAACAAATAAAGCATGCCCAGTTGCGGCATAACGTCTTTAAAGAAAGGAACAATCAGTGCCGTCTCGGCGCCTTGTGTGCTGCTCCAGTAAAGGTAGACCGCTGCAATGCTTGCAATAACCGACTGCCAGAAGTATTTCCATTTGGCGATTAAACCTTTCGGATCTTTGCGCACTACTTTGCGGTAGTCATCGACAAAACCCACAATGCCAAAGCCGGTGATTACTAATAACACAACCCATACATAGCGATTCTCCAGGTCGGCCCAGAGTAGTGATGAGCCCAGCACCGCGGCTAGTATCAAAACACCGCCCATGGTCGGTGTACCGGTTTTACTTAGATGACTTTCGGGGCCATCGTCCCGTACCGTTTGTCCTATCTGCAGACGTTGCAAACGTCGAATCAATGTTGGTCCTAACCACAATGACAAAACTAAAGCGGTTAAAACGCTCAGTATTGCCCGTAAGGTCAAGTAGGAAAACACGTTAAACGCGCTTTCAAACTGGGTTAGGTACTCCGCCAACCAAACTAACATGCGTGCTTTTCCTCTGTGCTGTCATCAACTGTGACAGCCTGCTGTATTGCTGCAACAACGCGCTCCATATGTGCAGAGCGTGAGCCTTTAACCAGCACTGTGACAGGCTGTTTACCTGTCTGTTCTGTAAGTCTTTGTAAAACAGAGTCAACCAGCGACTGCAAGCTACCGAAGTGCTTGCCTCCGTGGCCGTTAAAGACCTCGCTGGCACTTTGACTGAGTACACCCAGGCTATATAAGTTGTCGATACCGGAACCAATAGCATGTTCACCAATTTCTTCGTGGTAGGCTCTTGCATCAGCTCCTAGTTCGCCCATGTCTCCAAGGACAAAAATTCGATATCCCTCGTAGCTTCCGAGTAAATCAAGAGCAGCTTTGGTGGAAGCAACGCTGGCGTTGTAAGTGTCGTCAATGATACGTAAGTGATCACTCACTTTTATGGTGGTTAAACGCCCTTTTGCCGGTTGAACCTTCTCTAAACCGGTAACAATATCATCCAGAGATATACCCAATTCGCTGGCCGCAGCCGACGCAGAAAGCGCATTTAAAACGTTGTGCTGACCGCTCAATTTTAAAGTCAGTTGTCGGGCTTCCCCATTTAAATGAAGCGTAAATGATGGGTGTCCTTCTCCATTAAGAGTGATATCTGTGGCAAACACGTCTGAACTATCGGTTAAACCAAAGGTTTTCCAGTTCATATTAGTGCAAGCGCGCTCCCAGCATGGGTAAAACTCGGAATCGCGGGGGGTAACAGCCGTTCCCTGGCTCCCCACTCCACGGAAAATTTCAGTTTTCGCACGAGCTACGCCGTGTAAACTGCCAAAACCTTCAACGTGTGCAGCACTTACGTTATTTAGAATAGCGACGTCGGGCTTGACCAGATTAGTGGTGTAGCCTATTTCTCCGGGGTGATTCGCTCCCAGCTCAACCACCGCGTATTTATGTTGTTCTTCCAGTCGCAGCAGAGTCAAAGGAACACCAATGTCGTTATTAAAGTTGCCCTGAGTCGCCAATACCGGATGACGAATTGATAAAATGGCCGCCAGCATTTCTTTTACTGTGGTTTTACCATTACTGCCGGTAACCGCGACGGTTCTCGGAGCAACCCTGGCTTTCACCGCTGCGCCCAGGCGTCCTAGTGCATGGCGGCTGTTCTCGACAATAATTTGCCGACAGTCAATGTCCTGCTGCTTTTCACAAATAACGGCAGCAGCACCTTTGGCTATAGCTTGCTCAACGAAGTCGTGCGCATCAAAGTTCTTTCCTTTTAAGGCAATGAAAAGTGCGCCCAGCAAATCCGCCCGCGTATCCGTTGATACTTTATCTATTTTACAATCAGAGCCAACCAGGCGGCCTTCCACCTGTTCCGCGATCCACTCCAGTGATACTGAAATCATGCGCAGTCTCCTTGCAGCCATTCACTCACGACTGCTCTTTCGTTGTAATCCACACGTTGGGTGCCGATAACCTGATAGTCTTCATGTCCCTTGCCTGCCAGCAGAACTACATCATCTTGTGCTGCTTCCTGCATGGCTTTTATCACGGCTTCGCGGCGGCCGGGCCAGACTTTAACCCGCTCTTTGTCCGCAATACCTGTCAGAATGTCTTCGATAATCTGTTGCGCTGGCTCAGTTCTTGGATTGTCGTCTGTAACAACCACGACGTCAGCGTAGTCCGCAGCGACTTTGCCCATTTGTGGGCGTTTACCCCGGTCACGGTCGCCACCGCAGCCAAACACGCACCATAAACGACCTTTGCAGTGCAGCCGCAAAGCACTTAATACCTGGTGTAAAGCGTCTGGTGTGTGGGCATAGTCAACCACCACTAATGGCGACTGCTTGTTATGAAAAGCTTCCATGCGCCCGGGAACCGGTAGCAAATTGCGGCAAGCCTGGCCAATTTCCGCCAGAGGCTTATTGAACTTCAATAAAACCGCTACGGCACACAGCAGGTTATAAACATTAAAGCGCCCCAGTAGAGGTGTCTCAACGGTGCAGGATTCGCCCTGCCAATTGATCTGAAATACTGAGCCTTGCTCATGGAACTGAAGCCCCGTTGCACGCAAGCACGGTTCTACCGAGCTATCGTTAAGGCTTATCCATAGATCCGCTAAGTTGTCTTTATGCCACTGACTGAGGGTGTCGTCATCGGCATTAACTATTCGGTTTTGCACACCAAAGTCGGCAAATAGTCGTTGTTTCGCTGCAACGTAATTTTCCATGGTGCCATGATAATCCAGATGGTCACGGCTGATGTTGGTAATAGCGGCCGCGGAAAAATGCAGTGCTTCTACACGGCGCTGAATCAAAGCGTGCGAAGACACTTCCATAGCCACAAGCTCTGCGCCTTCTGCAAGTAATGTGGCCAGTCGGTGTTGCACGGTAACTGCATCTGGAGTCGTATGCCGTTCAGGCAACAAACGTCCGATGAGCCCACTACCAGTGGTACCAATAACCGCCGCTTCCATGCCCAGAGCTTTTGCCAACTGAGCCATAATATGAGTGACCGATGTTTTCCCGTTAGTTCCGGTAACACCAACCAGCTGCATTTTCTCTGACGGGTGACCAAAGAAGGTGCCTGCAATGTGTGACAAGTGCTCGCGCACACCGCTAAAGCCGACCACCACAGCACCTCGGCGATGTTCCAGCGCTAGTCCGGGGGCCTCAGCAATAACCGCTACCGCACCTGCATCTATAGCGGCATCAATATAAGCCCGTCCATCGGTTTCATAACCAGGGATCGCAACAAATACGTCGCCGTTTGCAACCTGCCTACTATCTAATTTTATTCCACTGACAGTAACATCCGGAATAGCGAATGAAGCAGGCAGCATGGTTAATAACTCAGCCAGTTTCATCATTCATCACCCCCGAAACCCGCAGCACGAACTCGAGTGTCTTCAATGTTATCTGGCGCGACATTCAGCAGACGCATGGTCTGAGACACAATTTTTGAGAATACGGGTGCCGCCGCTGTACCGCCATAATAGTCATCAGTACCCGGCTCATTTATGGTGACCACAACAACAATTTTCGGGTCGCTGACCGGTGCAATACCAGCAAATAAAGCAACATACTCGTCGCCGTAACCACCACCGGTCTTCGTTTTTCTTGTTGTTCCGGTTTTGCCCGCTACGCGATACCCCGGAACCTGAGCGGCTTTGGCCGTGCCGTCTCGCACCACCTCTTCCATCATATGCATAACAGCTCGTGTGTTGTCCGGATTAAACACCTGCTCAGCGGGTAACGGTGACTCCTGACGGAATATTGTAAGCGGCCGTTTCAAACCACCGTTTGCAATAATGTTATAGGCATTCGCCAGTTGCAGAGTCGTTGCTGACAGCCCATAGCCGTATGAGAGCGTCGCAATTTCAAATTCAGACCAACGTCTGCGATCGCCTAAAATACCGATACTTTCACCCAATAGAGCAATGCCGGTGTCGTTACCAAAGCCTGCGTCGGCATAGGTTTGCAATAGTGGTTCAATGCCCAAATCCAGAGCTATTTTGGTCACCCCGACATTGGAGGAATGTTTCAGCACCTCGGTCAACGACAGTTCACCATAGTTGCGAGGGTCACTTACGCGACGTCCGCCAATTCTCAACCAGCCCGGGCTGGTATCAATGCTATCGCCCGCTTTGTGGCGGCCATTCTCTAGCGCACTGAGAATCACCAGCGGTTTCATCGTTGACCCTGGTTCGTAGCTGTCAGTTACCGCACGGTTACGCATTCTGAAAGACTGCAATTCCGCACGGTTATTAGGGTTAAAGGACGGGCTATTGACCATAGCCAGAACTTCACCGGTTTCGACATTAAGCACTACTGCCGAGCCTGAAGTTGCCTGATTGTAGCGCACGGCTTTTTTCAGTTCGGTGTAAGCAGTTGCCTGAACACGTTGGTCGATACTCAGTGTCAGCTGTTTTGGTTGTTGTGCATCTGTCTGACTAATTTCTTCAACAACCCGTCCTTGCGCGTCCTTGCGATAAACTCGTTTGCCCGGTGTGCCGGTTAAGTGTTCGTCGTACAATAGTTCGAGGCCTTCTTGGCCTGCACCGTCGATATCGGTCAGCCCAATTAAATGAGCACTGATTTCACCTGTTGGATAATAGCGCCGAGACTCAGTTTTTAAATACACACCCGGTATTTTCAATTGTTTCACGTAATCCGCTTCTGACGGCGTCACTTTCCGCTGTAGATAAACAAAGCGTTTTGACTCATCGTCCACTTTGCTCACCAGCTCATTGCGATTCATGCGGAAGGTTTCCGCCAGAGCCTGCCAGCGACGCTCGTCTGCCAATGCATCTTTTTCTGCAATTCGCTTGGGATCTGCCCACACGGTTTCTACCGGAACGCTGACCGCCAGTTCTCTGCCATTGCGGTCAACAATGGTTCCTCGTTCAACCGCAACACTGGCTGACCTTAAGCTGCGCATATCGCCCTGCAGCGAAAACGCATCGGGACTAATGACCTGGATATAGGCAGCACGTGCAATGAGTACGGAAAAAACACCGAACAGTAAAAACACTGCGGTATAAAAACGCCAGCGAGTGCCTGCTGGCTCTGAACGTTTTTTGCGACGAGTCACTGCCATGAGACAAGTACCTCCTGCTCTGGCGCAACGTCACGCATACCAAGCTGTTCCTGCGCGATACGCTCCACTCGACTGTGTTCAGTCAGCGAGTTCTGCTCAATCACAAGGTGCCGCCACTCTCTGTCCAGAGTGTCGCGATACGAGAGTAAGTCGTCGCGCTCAGCAGTTAATTGCCGATTCAAATGCGCGATATAAACAATGCTTAGTGCATTAACAATAACCACCACGCTCAGCAACACTATCCACTTATGTTGCAGCAGATCTTGAAGTAACATTTTGGTCAGGCTTGGGTAACGCTGTTTAGTCATTGCGAACCCTCCTGGCAATACGCAGCACAGAGCTACGTGAACGCGGATTTTCCTGGACTTCTGCCTTGCCCGGCTTAATCGCTTTACCCACTTTTTCCAATGTTTTGTCTTTATTTCGTTCGGCTTCAGTTACCGGTAACCCCGGAGGCAGTTGCTTGCCTTCGCTGTGTTTACGGATAAAGCGTTTAACTAAGCGATCTTCCAGGCTATGGAAGCTAATAACCACCAACCGCCCGTCTTCTTTCAAACCAGAAAGCGACGCTTCGAGAGCTTGTTCTATTTGCTCTAACTCGCGGTTGATATGAATTCGTATGGCCTGAAATGTGCGCGTTGCCGGGTGTTTATGCTTTTCTTTTACCGGGCTCACACGGGCAATCATTTCCGCAAGCTGCTTCGTGCGGGTGAAAGGCTTTTTCTCACGGTCCATAACTATGGCACTGGCAATACGGCGAGCAAAACGTTCCTCACCATACTCTTTAAGAACCCAACTAATGTCGTCTTTTTCTGCACGATTAAGCCATTCGGCCGCTGTTTCGCCGCTAGTGGTGTTCATCCGCATATCCAGCGGACCGTCACGCATAAAGCTAAAGCCTCGCTCAGCATCGTCCAATTGTGGGGAGGAGACACCAAGGTCAAACAAAATACCCGTCACTTGCTGGTTCAGTTGCAAGTCATCAAGCACCTGTTGCAGGTTTGAGAAAGGAGTGTGGATAATTTGAAAACGGGGATCGTCATCGAAGGATTTTGCCTCTGCAATGGCCTCAGGGTCTTGATCAAGAGCAATCACCCGGGCATTGTCACCTAACTGATTAAGAAGCGCACGTGTATGTCCGCCACGACCAAATGTGGCGTCAATATATGTGCCTTGCGGATCAGTCGCTAATGCTTGTATCGACTCTTCCAGTAGCACCGAAACGTGTTGCGGTGACGTTGTTATCATTATAATGAAAAGTCTTCTAGTCGTTCGTTGAGAGTAAAGTCACCTTCGCGTTCAACATCCATATCTTGCGCCACTTGTTCATGCCAGGCGTCTTCATCCCAAACTTCAAATTTATTCAGCTGCCCGACAAGCATCAGTTTTTTTTCTAAACCGGCGTGTTGTCTCAATGGCGCTGACAATAACAGACGACCGTTTTTATCCATTTCACAGTCGTCGGCATGGCCTAACAGAAGCCGCTGTAAGCGACGTTCTGCGGGGTTCATACTGGATAATCGAGTGAGTTTTTGTTCTATGATTTGCCACTCGGGAAGCGGGTACAGCAAAAGGCACGGTTGCTTAATATCAATCGTGCAGACCATTTTGCCTTCACAGTCTAATGACAACGCATGACGGTACTTGGCCGGTATGGCCAAACGTCCTTTGCTATCCAGACTTAATGTTGTTGCACCTCGGAACATGATCCCACCTGATCATTGTGATCCACT
Organism: Idiomarina sp. ST10R2A5; assembly: GCF_051842325.1. Lineage (NCBI taxonomy): Bacteria > Pseudomonadati > Pseudomonadota > Gammaproteobacteria > Alteromonadales > Idiomarinaceae > Idiomarina > Idiomarina sp. ST10R2A5. Next base: position 318,978 of record NZ_JBNIEX010000002.1, read on the forward strand.
ATTATCCACAAATCCCCACAATGTTACAGTCTAGGTGTCACTGTTTCCCACTGTCAAGAAAAAACCTCTTTATTTGTCAGGGCTTCACAGAAATTTACATTAAGCGCTTGATGCAACGTGCAAAATAGTTTTTCTGCTATGGGTTGTGCGATTTTTATGCGATACTCGACTGAGTTTTAGCTAGCTGTGATACTCAATGAAGCGCTACTTATTTGTCATATTGGTAAGCTTTTGCGTGCTGGTGACCGGCGTTATCTGGTTTGCGGAAAATCAACACTCGCAAGTGATAGAGTCACGTAAGCGTGTGGCTACCGAACGCTTAGGCAGGTTACGCGCCGCACTCGAAGGCCAGATTAATTCCTCGCTGACCACCGCTCGAGCGCTGCAGGCTGAAATAAAACTTTCCCCTGACATTTCCGCAGAACGCTATCGTTTACTGGTGCAAGAGCTAATAGACAATGACCTCCCTGTTCGTCATGTGGCTCTGGCCCCTGATCTTATTATTGAGTTTCTCTATCCTTTAGTGCCAAACCAGGACGCGCTGGGTTTTGATTACCGAGCTTCACCCGAACAGTTCAAGAGTGTTCAGGAAGCCATTCAACGCAAAAGCATCATTATTGACGGCCCTGTCAAATTAGTGCAAGGCGGCTGGGCACTAATAGCACGGGCTCCGGTTTTTATCGATAACTCGCTGTGGGGCATGATTGCGGTTGTCATTGATATTGACCAGTTAATGATCAGTAGCGGCCTGACCTCAGTTGATGATTATCTCTTCGCACTGCAAAAGGGCAGTAGAGATAGCGAAGAGTTATTTCAACGTGGCGATCCGTCCGTATGGCAAAAAGACTATGTCGCCATTGAAATCGATGTATCCTCCGGCCAATGGATACTGGCTCTTGCGCCGAAAGACAATGGCTGGGCCAAACGCGATAATATTTATTGGATCATCATAATTGCCGGCTGGACACTCTCATTCTTAATGATTGCCTTTATGTATAATTTGGTCGCAACCCAGAGTCGTTTACGGACAGCTCTGACAACAATTGACCGGCAGGCCAACTTCGATTCAATCACCGATTTGCCTAATCGTCGAGCCTTTGTTGACTATCTCAATCAATTAACTCAGAGCGGCAATGATCAGCATTTTGCTATTTTGTTTATCGACCTTGACCATTTTAAAGAAGTTAATGACAGCCTGGGACACGACGCCGGCGACGAGTTACTGGTGTCAGTTGCTGAACGTTTAAGGAGTCAACTGCGGGGCTCTGACTTTATCGCCCGTATTGGCGGCGACGAATTTGTTGTGGTGATTAATCGCTTCAAGTCACATGAAGTCATTAATGATTTGGCAACCCAAATTAATCGTCATTTAAGCGAACCTTTTACATTACGTCAGAACCAAATACAAACCACCTGCAGCATTGGTATTGCATTGTACCCTGACGATGGCATGAAAGCTGCCGAGCTTCTCAAAAATGCAGACTTGGCCATGTACGCCGCAAAAACCGCAGGGCGCCGCACCCACTACTTCTTTAATGACGAACTAAGAGCTCAGACCGAACGCCAGAATACAATTCACAACCGAATGCGGGACGGCCTAAAGCGACATGAATTCTCGCTAGTTTATCAGCCTATTGTTGATTTTAGTTCCGGCAAAGTCACCAAATGTGAAGCCTTACTTCGTTGGAAAGATGAAGATGGCAATGTCATTTCTCCCGCTGAATTCATTCCGGTTGCTGAACGCACGGGGTTAATTCACGAGCTGGGACAATTTGTTCTGGAGCAAGCCTGTATTGACTGGGTTACCGTTCATAAGTCCGGGTACCCTATTGAAGTTTCAGTTAACCGCTCAGAGCGAGAGCTGAACGATATGGAGGTCGCTAAACAGTGGCTGTCTTGCATCAAGCAACACGGTATACCAACTGAAAGCATCACTTTCGAAATTACTGAATCATTGTTAATGAGTAATAAGCAGCGGCAATTGCAAATTTTGCATTACCTGCGCTCGCAAGGAGTACAACTGGCCATTGATGATTTTGGTACCGGTTACTCAAGCATTAATTACCTGCAGCGTTACCCTGTCGACTATATAAAAATAGACAGAAGCTTTTTGAACCAGGCACCTGATGACCGCGTGCAGGTTGCTTTATTAGACGCTTTACTTCGGGTGGCCAGAGCCCTTGATATCGACGTTATTGCTGAAGGCGTGGAAACTAAGCGACAATGGGAGTTATTGCAGCAACAACAATGTGACTTTGCTCAAGGCTACTTTATTAGTGAACCCCTGACTTTAGATAAGTTATTAGACTTTTTGCGAAAATGGCAGTTCTGAAGTCGAAAAGAGGAATAAGGTGGAGAGCCGGCCGATAAGCCGGGTTCTGTCGTGGACAATCATTCATCTAGTGATCAGGTTGCCCTGACCCTCAAGCAGTCTACCCGGGTTCAACGCGGGCCGCGCCAAAGAACCCCTATTTGACCTTGCTCCGGGTGGAGTTTACCGTGCCGCAAACTGTTACCAGTTGCGCGGTGCGCTCTTACCGCACCCTTTCACCCTTACCTGTGCTGCAAGCAGCCATCGGCGGTTTACTCTCTGCTGCACTAGTCGTCGGCTTACGCCGCCCAGGCGTTACCTGGCACCCTGCCCTATGGAGCCCGGACTTTCCTCCCCCTGTAAACAGGCGGCGATTGTCTGGCCAGCTCTCCGCGGAGGATTCTACGCTGCGCCAGGCTTTAACTCAATCTTTGTTTTTATTCTCCAGCCCCCACTGATACAACACGTTTTTACGTTCATCATGAATTTTCGCAGTGACAGCAGCCGCTTTCTTTAATGGCAACTCCTCCAGTAGCAACAGCAAGGTGCGCTTAGCCGCCTCTCCAGGGCCTTCACTGGCTTCCGTTTCTGGCTGCAAGGGTGATATCAGTAACACCATTTCTCCCCGCTGCTGGTTGCTGTCGTCTGTTAAAACCTGCAATAACTCTGCAGCACTGCCATTTAAATAGGTTTCAAACTGCTTCGTCAGTTCACGCGCCAGTACCAGCTGCCTTTCTGTCCCCAACACGGCATTCATATCGGCCAGGGTATGCAGAATTCTGTGTGGGCTTTCATAAACAACAACGGTTCTTGGTTCTGTTTTTAACGCTTCTAATTTTGCCCGGCGTTGCTGCGGCTTAGAAGGCAAAAAACCTTCAAAGGCAAAGCGGTCGGTAGGCAAGCCAGCCGCAGACAGTGCTACGGTTACGGCACAGGCACCCGGCAGTGCAACTACTTTGAGGCCGTGCTGACGACACCGTTGTACCAGCACATAACCCGGGTCATTAATAAGTGGCGTACCCGCGTCACTGACTAATGCCAGGGAATCGCCTTGCTGCAGGCGCTCAATAACCGCATCCGCGCGCTGAGTCTCGTTATGCTCATGCAGCGCAAACACGTCGTTTTGTATGCCATAATGCTGCATTAACTTCCGCGTATGTCGCGTATCTTCTGCAGCTATGGCTGCTACATCGGCTAATGTTTTTATTGCCCGCTCGGTCATATCGCCTAAATTCCCGATAGGCGTGGGTACAATATAAAGGGTCCCCGGGTTTGTCATAATGAGTCTCAGTTTGTTTCCAACGTCAATGCCGTTTATAGTATCACCGAACAGGCACCAAAGCGGAACCTTACAGTGTTTAGAACTCAGTCATTTGTATTTTTAGCTCTACTGGCACTCATGGTACTCACTCAGTGTACCTCTGCCCCTGACCGGAAAACTGAAACGCCCGATAAAACCGCAGATGTCGCCGACCAGGACTTGAGTTTAACTGAAGAAAAATCAGCTCAGGACTGGTTAGATGAAGCCCGCGCTGCCGCCAACGATATTGAACAGCACTCCGCTTTAATACGCGCAGCTAATGCGTTTCAGAATGAACAAAAATGGCAGCAGGCTGTAGCCGTGTTGTCTCAATTAAGCCCTCAAAAAATTACCCGGCATAGTCAAAAGTACTATCACCTGGCTAAAGCTCGTTGGGCAGCAGAACAAGAACAATGGTCCCAGGTTATTGATGAACTTGAGAGCGTTTATACACAGTTTAACCAACGCGAATTTCGCGCTTTGAGCTTACAATTGCTGTCTCAAGCCGCTTACCAGCAAAAAAGCTACTGGCAAGCTTTGGTGTGGCAGGTCGACGCTCAGCGTTTTGCTGAACAATCCAGCGCAGAAACCATATGGTCTGTTGCCAGCCGGGTCACCCAATCTGAGCTTCCACAGCAACGTCCGGCTGATTTAGCTCTAGCGGGTTGGTGGCGTTTAGTTGACTACCATCATCAGGCCATGACCAACCCGGAACAACTGTCTGTTTACCTAAGCCAATGGTTGCAAGGATATAGCGAGCACGCTGCTGTCGATATGGTAGAAAGATGGCAGGAAACAGAAATCAGGAATGATAACGAGAAGACATCCAAACCCGTCATTGCGGTCCTAATACCCTTGTCTGGAAAATACCAACAACAAGGTCAGGCCGTCCGCGATGGCATTATTGCCCGCACAGGAGAATTAAAAGAAGTACAGGTGGTTTTTATTGATAGCGAACAAGGTGACATTGCGGCACATCAAGAGCAGATAAAGTCACTGAACCCGGTTGGTATTGTCGGTCCCCTTTTAAAAGAGAATGTTGCGCTTTGGGCTGAGCAGCCACCCAGTGATGTGCCTCAGATTTTTCTAAACCAGGTTGAAAGAGAATCAGCGGACTCCTCTGCTAATAGCGCGTTTTTCGCCTTAACTCCTGATACAGAAGCCCGGCAAGCTGCGCAGCGCATCAATCAGAAACTTCCAGGAGCTAAAAGTACCATGATCATCGCCGCCGATACGTCCAACGGACGTAGAATGGTCGATGCCTTTAAATCGAGTTGGGATAATGAGCAGGCGGGACACCCCAAAGTTTCTTACTTTTCGGAACGCGCGGACATGAAAGCAACGGTGGAAAACTCTCTGGGGCTAACTGACAGTCAGCAGCGCATTCGGGCAGTGAAAATAGCCGCTGGAAAGATCATTGTTGATGAGCAGGAACGAAGCCGGAGAGATATCAGCGCTATTTATCTGCCGGGAAACTTACAACAAACTCGTCTGTTAAAACCTTTTATTGATGTCAGTGTTTCACCTTTTGCCGCACCCATTCAGGTGTACGCCAGTTCTGCGACTCACGAACTTAAAAACCGCTTAGGGGATTCTGATCTTAACGGTATTATCTTTTCTGACATTCCCTGGTTAGCTTCAGATGCCGGTAATAATTTGCTTTTAACTCAGTGGCTTGAGCTACGCAATGGTTGGGGACTTTCACTAGCAAGGTTAGCCGCAATGGGATATGACAGTGTGTCATTAATACAACGATTAGAAATTATGAACCGTATGCCGGGGCTCACCTGGAGCGGACTTAGTGGCAACCTCCACATCAATGACTCAGTGGTTCAACGTGAACTAACCTGGGCTACCTTTACTAAGGGGAAAATAGCCTTAGCTAAGGAGTCAAATAATGCAGGAAGTAGCAACAGGTAAGCACGCGGAGTTACTGTCGGCAGAATTTTTGGAAAAGAATAGCCTTACAATTATTTGCAAAAATTACCGCATTGACGGCGGTGAAATTGATATTATAGCCCGAGACGGAGATTACTGGGTCTTTTGCGAGGTTAAGTATCGGCAACATGAGCACTTCGCTTCAGTACTTGAGCAAATTAAGCCGCAACAATGTAGGCGTGTAAGGCATACTGCCCGTTACTATTTACTCAGTAATAATATAGACGAACATACCGCAGCAATACGTTTTGACGTTATTGCAGTAGTCGGTCACCCAACAAAAATTGAATGGTTTAAGGACGCATTCTAATTATGAATGACGAGCTAATTAAAGCGCTTTTCACAGAGAGCATACAGACACAGATCTCCGCAGTTGAGAGCCTGACCGATGACATGGCAACCACAGTGGAGTTGTTAGTGGCTAACCTGCTCAATGGTCAACGCGTTTTTTGCTGCGGAGACCGAACCACAGGAGTGGTTGCACAGCATTTTGCCAATCTCATGACAGAGGGGATGAAGCTCGAACGGCCTCCTTTTCCAGTGCTGGCTCTGAGTGCGGGCAAGCAAAAGCAACTGGCAGCATTAGGTCAGGCTAGCGACATTTTGATAGTTATAGCCGATAATCAGGAAAATGAAGAACTGACCTCCGTTATGGAAACAGCAATTAGCCGCGACATGTTAATCATCGCTTTAACCGGAGAAGGTAATGACTCTGTTTCCGGTTTACTAGGTGCTAATGACATAGAACTGCGTGTGCCAAGTTTAAATCCCGCTCGTATACTGGAAACCCAGTTATTTATTGTCCATGGTCTATGTGAACAAATAGAAAATACTATCTTCCCTCAGGAGCACTGACGCGTATGACTTTATCTAAACTCGCTTTACCCGTCATTTTTATCAGCTTGTTAGCCTTACAAGGATGCGCTGCTGTTGCAGTTGGCGCTGCCGCAGTTGGTCTCTCATCTGCAACAGACCCACGTACCATAGGCACGCAGGTAGACGATCAAACTATTGAAATGAAAACGAATGCCAAACTGGGAAACGATGAGCAGCTTGAGGATTCTCGCGTCATTGCGGTGAGCTACGATACCAACGTGCTGTTGATTGGCCAGGTGCCCAGCGAGAGTTTGAAAAGAAGAGCAGAAGATGTCATTAGAGATACTAATGGCATTAATAAAATTTTCAATCAACTGCGTATTGGCTCAAAAGCTTCTGCAACGGTTCGCGCAGGCGACAGCTGGATAACCAGTAAAGTGAAACTTAAGTTTGCGAATAATAAATCCATAGATGCCACCAACATAAAAGTGGTAACAGAAAACGGCGAGGTATTTCTGCTAGGCCATGTTAGTCAGGCGGAAGCAGAGGCTGCTGTTGAAGTTGCAAGAAATGTTGATGGTGTAGGACGAGTTATTAAAGCACTAACCATTAAGCGTTAGTGCTTTAAATTCTTACTTAACAACTTTTAAGTTGGGCTTTTTCTTCGCTGATTTTTGCTCAGTTTCAGTGTTGCTCTGCTCTTCTTCGTCAAGCTCGGGCATTTTATCCAACTCGGGCTCGGCCTCAAACATAGCACCAGCTCCATTTTCACGGGCGTATATGGCTAATGCCGCCGTCATAGGAACAACAACCTGCATGGGCTGCCCACCAAAACGTGCGTTAAAACGCACCTCATGGTCCGCCAACTGTAAGTTCTGAACTGCTGTTGGTGAAATATTAAGAACTATCTGGCCTTCACTCACAAAGTTTTGTGGCACAACCGTGCCGACAATGGTTGCGTCAACAACCAAGTGCGGAGTCAGATCGTTATCAACAATCCATTCGTACAGTCCACGAAGTAGATAAGGTCTTTTCGGCGTCATAGCACTACTCCTCGACGTCGATGAAATTAATGACGGGCGAGCTCTTTCTCTTCTTCCGTTAAAGAGTCCTGGAACGTTTTGCGTTCAAATAAACGTACCATATATTGCTTGATCTCTTTTGCACCTTGCCCTTCCAGGTCAATGCCGTAAGCTGGCAAACGCCATAGCAGAGGTGCCAAATAACAATCGACTAAGCTGAACTCTTCACTCATGAAATAAGGCGTGTCGGCAAATATAGGAGCCAAAGAAAGTATGCCTTCTTTCAGTTCCTGCCTTGCCTGTGCATCGCCTTGCTGAATTTTTTCAGCCAGACTGTACCAGTCACGCTCAATACGGTACATCATAAGACGACTTGTACCACGGGCAACCGGGTACACTGGCATCAGTGGCGGGTGCGGGAAACGCTCATCAAGATACTCCATGATAATTTGTGCGTTATATAACACCAGTTCACGGTCAACAAGAGTCGGCGTAGCCTCTGGGTACGGGTTAAGCTGTAACAGATCCTCCGGCGTACTTTCGTCGGTCACATACGTAATTTCGACACCAACACCTTTCTCAGCTAACACCAGACGTACCTGATGACTCTTTAAGTCATCCTTTCCTGAATATAACGTCATTACTGAGCGTTTATTTGCTGCAACAGCCATTCCTTTCTCCAGATAATATCAACGGCAAAAGGGTGGCAAGCCACCCTTTACTAAGTCGTTGTCTAACAGACTGATAAGCCTCGATTATTTGAGGTCTTTCCAAAACTCTTTCTTAAGTAACCATGCCAAAATAGTGAATACCAGCAGGAAACCAAAGACAAACCAACCCATTCGACGCTGCTCTAACAACATAGGCTCACCGGTGTATACCAGGAACGCTGTTAAATCTAGCATCGCTTGGTCGTACTCGCTTTCAGACAGGCGACCGTTTCCATCGGTTTTAATACCAACGTAAACATCTTTCATTTCGCCGTCTATCATACGCTCTTCGTAGGTTTTTTCAGGAAGCCCCTGAAGTTCTTCCAGCACATGCGGCATACCCACGTTAGGGAATACTGCGTTGTTAACCCCAAATGGGCGACTTTCGTCTTTATAAAATGAGCGTAAATAAGTATAAATCCAGTCCGCACCACGTACACGAGCAACATTGGTTAAGTCCGGTACAGCTGTACCAAACCAATTCGCAGCGGAATCTGAATTCATATTATTGGTAATAAGATCACCGGCTTTATTGCCAGTAAACTGTAAGTGCTTCTCACCCAGCTCTTGTGGGATACCAAGATCTTCAAAGGTGCGGTTATAGCGATGATACTCCAGCTGATGACAACCCAGACAGTAGTTCATATATAACTGCGCACCGCGTTGCAACGAGGCCTTGTCGTGTAAATCGACTTCGGCCTTATCTAATGGAACTTCAGGACCCGCCGCAAAAACCAGCGACGGAATCAAAGTTATAAGAGCGATTAACAGTTTTTTCATTTCGACGTCACCCTTTCTGGTACCGGTTTAGTCTTCTCGCGCTTACTGTAGAACCAGAGCAGCCCGAAGAATGCAAAGTACAGGAACGTAAATATCTGTGCGAACACGGTTGCAACAGGAGTTGCAGGTTGAGTTCCCAGATAACCCAGTACAACGAAGCTGATCGCGAATACGGTTAAGTTCAGCTTATGCAATAGGCTACGATAACGAATTGAGCGTACTCGACCACGGTCTAACCAAGGCAATAAGGCCAGGAAGGCAATGGCAGCAAACATGAGAATGACGCCAAATAGCTTATCCGGAACCGCGCGCAAAATAGCGTAGAACGGTGTGAAATACCATACCGGAGCTATGTGCTCTGGTGTCTTCAGCGGGTTCGCTGGCTCGAAGTTCGGTGGCTCAAGGAAAAAGCCGCCCATTTCCGGATTGAAGAAAATAACGTAACAGAAGAAGAACAAGAAGATACCAAAACCGAACATGTCCTTAAGGATGTAATAAGGATAAAACGGGATGGAATCAACAATGTCTTTCTTGTTCGTGAAGCGCTCATGGAACTTAAATTTCGGCTTCTCTTCGTCAGGAACCGAGCCTTTAGGCTTCTTCGTATCAACACCATCGGGGTTGTTAGAACCGACCTCGTGCAAAGCGACGATGTGCAAGAAGACCAAAATAACCAGCACTAACGGTAAAGCAATGACATGCAATGCAAAGAAACGGTTTAACGTAGCGCCCGAAATAACGTAGTCACCGCGGATCCACAAAGTTAAATCATCACCAATGACCGGAATTGCACCGAACAAGGAGATAATAACCTGAGCACCCCAGTATGACATTTGTCCCCATGGCAACAAGTAGCCCATGAAGGCTTCCGCCATTAATACCAGGAAGATGAACATACCAAACAACCAGATTAATTCCCGTGGTTTTTGGTAAGAACCGTACATCATGCCGCGGAACATATGCAGATAGACCACCACGAAAAACGCTGATGCCCCAGTGGAGTGCATGTAACGCAACAGCCAACCGTATTCAACGTCACGCATGATGTACTCGACCGAAGCAAATGCGCCTTCGGCACTTGGTACGTAGTTCATGGTAAGCCAAATACCGGTCAGAATTTGGTTAATTAATACAATAGTTGCCAAGAAACCGAAAACATACCACATGTTGAAGTTTTTCGGAGCTGGATACTGTGCCAGGTGGATGTTCCAGGTTTTTGTCATGGGGATGCGGGCATCCATCCACTCTACAAATCGCTTAAACATTATGCTTGCCCCTTATCTTCACCCACCAAAATGGTGTTCTCGTCGATAAAATAATGCGGCGGCACGACTAAGTTCAGAGGTGCTGGAACGCTTTCAAAAACACGACCTGCAATATCAAACTTCGAACCGTGACACGGGCAGAAGAAACCAGATTCAACGCCATCAACATGGTCTCCCATTCCCTTTTCGAGATAGGACGGGGAACAACCTAAATGAGTACAGATACCAACGGCGACAAAGAATTCTTCCTTGATTGAACGGTGTTGGTTCTGTGCGTACTCAGGCTGCTGTGGTTCTTCCGAATTAGGGTCGCGAAGCCGATCTTCAACTTTAGACAACCCTTCCAGCATATCGGGGGTACGACGCACTACCCAGACTGGCTTTCCGCGCCATTTCACACGGACTAGCTGGCCAGGTTCAGCCTTGCGTATATTCACTTCTACGGGCGCACCCGCGTTTTTCGCTTTCGCGCTTGGGTTCCATGATCTTATGAAGGGAACGGCTACTGCTACCGCTCCGGCACCACCTACCACAGAGGTTGCGACAGTCAAAAAACGACGGCGGCCTTTATCTACAGGCGCATTGCTCATCCATCTACTCTCCAGTTTTGGACGCTCCACGATACTTTGTCGCGAAGTCGGGAATTAGCTGCTGCTTTGTCCGCTTATGCGGATTACAGAAAATGCTTTGAGATGATAATGAAAAGACACACTTTTTACAAGCTTAATAGCCGCTATTATCGCGGTATTTCTATTTCGATCAGACATAAAAAAACCCAGCCGAAGCTGGGTTTTGCCACAATAAATGAAGACAAATTAACGCTTCGAGAACTGTGGACGTTTACGTGCTTTATGCAAGCCGATTTTCTTACGTTCAACCTGACGAGCGTCACGAGTAACGTAACCTTCTTTACGTAGCGGACTACGTAGAGCTTCGTCGTACTGCATTAATGCACGGGTAATACCGTGACGAATTGCACCAGCCTGACCCGTAGTACCACCACCATTTACAGTGATGTACAAGTCAAACTTTTCAGTCATTTCAACTAACTCTAACGGCTGACGAACAACCATTTGAGCCGTTTCACGACCGAAGTATTCGTTCAGTTCACGGTTGTTAATTTTGATGTTGCCGCTACCAGGACGCAAAAATACGCGAGCCGTGGAGTTTTTGCGACGACCAGTACCGTAGTATTGATTATCTGCCATAGTGTTCTTGCTCCGTATTATATATCCAGTTGTTTAGGTTGTTGAGCAATATGGTTATGCTCAGTACCTGCGTACACTTTCAGTTTACGGAACATGGCACGACCCAATGGACCACGGGGTAACATACCTTTCACCGCTTTCTGAATGACCATCTCTGGTTTCTTAGCAATCAGTTTTTCAAAGCTGATTGATTTGATACCACCCGGAAATCCAGTGTGCGAGTAGTACATCTTGTCCTGAGCTTTGTTACCGGTAACGGCAACTTTCTCAGCGTTAATGACGACGATGTAGTCGCCGGTATCAACGTGAGGCGTGTACTCAGGCTTATGCTTGCCGCGTAAACGACGAGCGATTTCAGTAGCTAAACGACCTAAAGTTTTGCCTTCAGCGTCTACTACGTACCAGTCGCGTTTTACCGTTTCTGGCTTGGCTACAAATGTTTTCATTGTATAAAACCTACATTTTAAAAGTTCACGGACAGTAATTCCGGGCTTCCCCGCGAATCACAACAATAAAAAAATGATAAAAATCATTTAGTTATCTGCTGCGACCGCTGCATTACGTTAGGTAACACAACGGACTGTAACGTGGGCTGCGCGGATTATAGGAAAAATGCGGTTAAAGATCACGCATTTTCTGAAATTTATGCTTTATGTGCCATAGCGAGATATTCCTGACTCTGCATTTCCTGCAAGCGGCTGACGCAGCGACGGAACTCAAAAGTTAACTGGCCTTCGGTATAAAGCGATTCGATATCCACTTCTGCAGATAAAATCAGCTTCACCCGACGCTCATAAAACTCGTCCACCAATGCAATAAAACGTCTGGCGGTATCGTCTTTTCCCGCGCCCATTTGTTCGACATTACTGATCAGGACAGCGTGATAAATTCGCGCTATCTCCATGTAGTCGTTTTGGCTGCGGGCGGTTTTACAAATAGAAGTAAAATCAAAGAACACAACGTCGTCACACTCGGCTCTTACGTCAATATCCCGACCTTCGATATCAATACAGTCTGATTCGTACCGGTCTTTGCACTCCGGTGCCAGCTCTTTGAAATACTGCCATAAGTTTTTATCAGCCTGGTCATCCAGCGGTGAGTGAAAAATCTCAGCTCGTGTCAGTGTTCTTAAGCGGTAGTCGATACCACTGTCGACATTCACCACTTCACAGTGCCGCTTGATAAGTTTAATCGCCGGAATAAAACGCGCTCGTTGCAGGCCATTTTTATAAAGATCGTCCGGAATAATATTCGACGTGGCAACCAACACCACACCCCGCTCAAATAAATACTCAAACAGCTTACCCAGCAACATAGCATCGGTAATGTCCTGTACGAAAAACTCGTCAAAACAGACAATTAGTGCTTCATCGGCGATCTTGTCCGCCACAATACTCAAAGGGTCGCTCTGCTTATCCAGCAATTTTAATTCATTATGGACGCGATGCATAAAACGATGGAAGTGAATACGCCATTTACGTTCAACCGGAAGACTCTCAAAAAACGTATCAACCAAATAGGTTTTACCACGGCCCACACCACCCCAAAAATAAATTCCCTGAGGCCGTTCAGGCTCTTTGCTTAGAAGTTTTCGCCAAGCCGATAAGGTATGGTAATGGTGCCAGTCGATAAGCTCATCATGCAGTCTTTGCAAATGTTTAACGGCATTAAGCTGGGCTTCATCTTCCGAGAAGCTATTGTGTTCGATATCATACTGATAACGTTCTAATGGAGACATTTGCTGTTTGGACACTACCACTTCACCTCAGTTGGGATTATCCTAATAGGTAATATGTTATCATGAAGGTGAAGCGCAGCAATCATTCGAAGCTGTAGCAGCTTGTTCAGGAGTTAATTATGAGTTGGATTATTGGAGTTCTGTTGGTCATTGCCGGTGCAATCATTGGCTTTTTCGCAGCTCGTTACAGTCAGTCAAAAGGTCAGTCAGGCGACCTTGAAGAGCAAGTTCAGCAAAGCCAACAGCGTTTAACCGACTACCAGCGAGAAGTTGCCGAACACTTTGCAACGGCCAATGCCATGGTAGAACAGCTGGCCGACACACAACAGCGTCTGCAAAGCTATCTGAGCCAAAGTGCCGAATTGCTTGAAAAAGGCGATGTTCAAAGCGACTTACCTTTTTTCGCTGAAGATACCCTTAAGCAGTTGCGCGTAGCCAACTCTCTGAACAAAGACCACCGCTCTGGTCGTGACAATTATAGTGCTAACGACATGCCTCGCGACTACACTGAAGGTTCCAGCGGCTTATTCTCAAATAGTTACGAAGAAAAATCGGAAAAAGAGTCCTCAAAAACATCTTGAAACACTTTTAGAGTGAACTCATATAACTAACAAGCGGTCTTAACTCGCAGACCGCTTGTTAGTGCTTTATTAAGGAGTCACTCAAACCATGAAACGAGTATTAGCTTTATTCAGTTTACTCTTTGTTTTTAGTTTTACCCCTATTACTTCGGCTCAGGCCGGGATCCCATTTTTTGGCAATGACGACGAACAACCTACTCTGGCACCTATGCTGGAAGAGGTTACACCTGCTGTTGTCAACATTTCCGTAAAAGGAAAGCGCGAGGTCAGACAACGACTACCGGATGCGCTTCGTTTTTTCTTCGGACCTAATGCACCGCGCGAACAAGTTCGCGAGCATCCATTTCAGGGGCTGGGTTCTGGCGTGATTATTGATGCCAAGAACGGTTATGTCGTCACAAATAACCATGTCATTGACGATGCAACTGAAATTCTGGTTACCCTAAAAGATGGCCGCGAGTTTGACGCCAAGGTTATCGGCACCGATAAACGCAGTGACGTTGCACTGCTGAAAATTGAAAATGGTGACAACCTTACCGCTATCGAACTCGGCCAGTCTTCAGACCTGCGTGTCGGCGACTTCGTGGTTGCTATTGGCAACCCCTTTGGTCTTGGACAAACGGTCACCTCGGGTATTGTGAGTGCATTAGGCCGTGGCGGGTTAGGTATCGAAGAATTAGAAAACTTTATACAAACCGATGCGGCGATCAACAGTGGTAACTCGGGTGGCGCACTGGTCACCTTAGACGGCAAATTAATTGGCATAAACACCGCAATACTTGGCCCCAATGGCGGTAACATTGGTATCGGTTTTGCCATTCCGTCAGACATGATGAATAACCTGGTTCAACAGCTTATTGAATTCGGTGAAGTTCGCAGAGGCGTTCTGGGTGTGCGTGGTAACGACCTGACCCATGATGTGGCTCAGGCACTGAACATTCCCGTTAATCGCGGGGCCTTTGTTTCTCAGGTAGTCCCCGGTAGCTCGGCAGCTGAGGCAGGTATTGAGTCTGGCGATGTCATCATATCGGTAAATAACCAGACCATTCGCTCATTCTCCGAGCTTGGAGCTATGGTTGGCTCAATAGGCTCCGGTAAGTCAATCGAACTTGGTATTATTCGCGACGGCGAGGAGCAGTCAATCAGCGTCATTTTAGGAGCGCAAGACACCTCAGTAACCGCCGCCTCTATCCACCCAGCTCTGGAAGGAGCGACTCTCGCCGCAGCTGATTCAGGCAAAGGTATAGAAGTATCTGAGCTTGAAGAGCGCTCACCTGCAGCCCGAATTGGCCTTGAAAAGGGCGATATTATTCAAGGTGTGAATCGGCAGGCAGTCAGTTCCATCGCTGAACTCAGAGCCGCCATTGAAGATAAGGCCGGCGTCATTGCGTTAAATATAAAACGCGACAACAGCTCACTCTTTATTGTGTTGCGCAACGCTAACTGAGATTGTGACAGACAGGTGGTATCAGTGCTATGCTGATACCACTTAATTTAATCGGAAACAGGTATGCAGCGACTCTCTTCAACCCTACGATTCTTGTTTCAGTCAGTCGGTTTAGGCTTGGTTGTTGCGGCCATTGTCATTATCAGTCAGCCGTTCTGGGGGCAGTCTGAGTCTTTAAGACAAACCAATTCCGAAGTTATTTCTTTTAACCAGGCCGTTCGTAAAGCCGCCCCTGCAGTGGTTAATATATACAGTATGGGCGAGATACAAGGTTCATACTACCAACCACAGTCATCTCGCGTCTGGCGCCTGGGCTCCGGCGTCATTATGGACTCTCAGGGTTACATTTTGACCGCTCACCATGTCGTTGATAATGTCGATCAAATTGAGGTCGCTTTACAGGACGGGCGTCGTTACGCCGCTCAGTTAATTGGCAGCGATCGATACACTGACCTGGCCGTACTTAAAATTGATGCCGACAACCTTCCCGTTATTCCGGTTCAGTCAACACGCCGCATTCAGGTTGGTGATATTGTTCTTGCGATAGGTAACCCCTACAACATCGGTCAGACAATAACTCAAGGAATCATCAGTGCCAGCGGAGGACGCGTAGGCGTCAGCAATTCCTACTCTGATTTAATTCAAATGGATGCTGTTATCAACCAAGGCGCATCTGGGGGGGCATTGGTAAATACCGCCGGCGAGCTAATAGGAATTAATAACGCCAGATACAACTCAGCTTTCGGTGATGGCGGCGAAGGGATTTATTTTGCAGTGCCCTATGAAAATGCACGCAAAGTGATGAAAACACTCATTCGTGAAGGCAAGGTGGTTCGTGGCTTCATTGGCATTAGCGTTAATCCGAACTTCAGCGAAGAGCAGTCTTTATCAGGGATCTTAATTACAGACGTTGAAGCGGGCGGCCCGGCAGCGGCTGCCGGTCTGCAACGTAATGATTTTTTGGTCGCTATTGACGGAGAGCCGGTTCGTTCAGCTCCCGAAGGGCTGGATAGAGTAGCCAATAGCGAGCCGGGTACGAAGTTAGAGGTAGAGTTTTACCGTGGCAACAAACGCATGACAACCACAGTAACCGTTGCCGAGTTACCTCGTTAAAAGCAGACGGCGACTAAGCCGTCACTCGCTCAATATCAGCACCTAAACCTTGTAGTTTCTTTTCAATGCCCTCATAACCACGGTCGATATGATAAATACGCTCGACGACCGTTTCCCCCGTAGCTACCAGGCCTGCGATAACTAACGATGCCGAAGCGCGTAAATCAGTACACATAACTTCAGCGCCGGTTAGTTCTTCTACACCATGGCATAAGGCGGTATTGCCTTCCGACTCTACATTTGCACCCATACGCCTTAGCTCAGGAATGTGCATAAACCGATTTTCAAAAATCGTTTCACGAATACCTGCGGTGCCCTCTGCAATTGCATTTAATGCACAAAACTGGGCTTGCATATCAGTCGGAAAAGCAGGATGAGGCGCGGTAATAATATTCACCGCTTTGGGGCGTCCCTGGCTTTTAAGCGTGATCCAGTCTTCACCTTTTTCGACCTCAGCGCCAGCTTCTTCCAGTTTTTTCAGTACAGCATCCAGACTGGCAGGGTCAGTTTTTTCGCACCGCAGAGAACCGCCCGTTGCCAATGCAGCAACCAAAAAGGTACCGGTTTCGATACGGTCGGGCATGACGCTGTATTCTCCGCCATGCAGTTTTTCCACGCCAGTAATATGAATGGTATCGCAACCAGCGTCGCGCACATTCGCTCCCAGGCTGTTCAGAAAGTTTGCTAAGTCAATAACCTCAGGCTCGCGAGCAGCGTTCTCAATTACCGTTTCACCTTCTGCCAATACAGCCGCCATCATCAGATTTTCAGTACCAGTAACACTGACGGTATCTAATAAAATTTCCGCGCCCTTCAAACGGCCTTCGACAGATGCCTTAATGTAGCCATTTTCAACATCAATGTGTGCCCCCATTTTGCGTAAACCTTCAATATGAAGATTAACCGGACGGGCTCCTATCGCGCAGCCTCCCGGAAGCGATACTTCGGCTTTTCCGGTTTTCGCCAATAGGGGCCCCAAAACCAGAATAGACGCCCGCATCGTTTTTACTAAGTCATAAGGCGCTTTAAAATGATTAAGTGTGGTTGGGTCGATAGTCACACTGTTATCGTTCAGGCTGCTGTGACAAATGCCAAGGCAGTCTAACAACTCCAAAGTTGTATCAACGTCATGTAAATCGGGAACATTGGATAACATGACTTTATCAGAAGGCAAAAGCGACGCCATTAGGATAGGCAAAGCCGCGTTTTTTGCACCGGAGATTTTGACCGAACCGGACAGAGGCTGCCCACCCCGTATTTTAAATTTATCCATCAACTAACCAACAACCTTATGGCATCATTAATTTTTTATCACGCGCCCAGTCTTCAGGCGTGTAAGCTTTAATTGAAACTGCGTGAATAGAGCCATCCGCAATCAAGGGGTTTAGTGGTCCATAAACAGCTTGCTGACGCTTAACCCGGCTCATGTCTTTAAAGTCTTCACTGACAGCGATAATTTCAACATTAGCACCTTCGGCTTTGACCAGTAACTCTTCCAGTGAAAGTGCCTCGTTAAGCAAAGTTTTTAATTCTTCAGTATTCATTTTTATCTGCCGTTAGCTTAAAAGTGAGTAATGTCGCCTAGCTTAACGAAAGCAACGACTCGACGCCACTAACCCGGGCAATTTGTTTCAACTGTTCAGAAGCCCCAATACACGTCAGAGGCCCTTTACCATCACCTACTAACTTAAGAATCTCAAGTAAGAAGGCAACCCCGGCTGTATCGATGACATCCACATCCGTTAAATCAACTTTCGTTTCCGGGCCAATGGACCAAACTTTTCGCTGAGACCAGAGTTTGGCAACACTATGGCGAGTCAATGAGCCGCTAAAAACCAGCGTTTTATCACTACTCACTTTAACTGATGTCAGGCCTGTCTGCTGAGCGCTCATTAAATTCCCTCTGTCGGATTTTTAACTTCGTCATCGGCCTTAATAGGTTCAGCAGCTTTCTTCTCAATCAGCTCTATTGTCTTATCTATGCCATTAGCCCGAATAACCGATGAAATTTCGCTTTGCTTACTGTTAAGCAGACTCACACCTTCCACAACCAAGTCATAAGCTTTCCAAATTTCTTCATCCGAGTCATAGCGAATACGAAAGTCCATGCGAATTTCAGGACGCCCTTCTTCTTTTACCCGGGTGCGCACAATTGCAGTGCGCGCATCGTCGGCTAAATCATTGCTGGGCTCAAAGCTGACACGGTGCTTACTCTCATCGTATTGTGTGAATGCGCGCGCATAAGTCGCTACTAAATAGTCGTAAAATGCACGGTAGAAACGTTCTCGTTGCTCCTTCGTGGTATCACGCAGATAACGCCCCAACACTTTCTTAGAGGCATACAGACTGTCGACGTAAGGCATCATCTCATCTTCGACGATTTCCTTCAGATAGTTAGGATCCTCATCAATTTTGTCCCTATCGGATGCGATACGGTCAAAAGTTGTTTCAGCAACTTCTTTTAGTAATTCATGTGGATTCTCGTTTCGTATTAAATCAGCCGATGCCGATGCTACAAACAGGAGCATCGCCAACGTTGCTGTTAACCATTTATTTACTGCCATGTTGCTCTCCTTACAACCTAATCGTTACCCTGGCTAAACAAGAACTGGCCTATTAAATTCTCCAGTACAAGTGCAGATTTCGTGTCTGTAATCATGTCCCCGTCTTCCAGCATATCAACGCTGTCATCAATAAAGCCGGGTTCCAGTCCGAGATATTGCTCACCTAATAGACCAGAGGTTAGTACCGACAGGGTGCTGGTTTCAGAAAACTGGTCATACTCTTTACTGATAGTCATTTCAACGCGCGGCTCATAGTAGTCGCCCGATAGAGAAATATCGGTAACACGACCAACAACAACGCCCCCAACCTTGACCGGCGAGCGGACTTTCAGACTACCAACATTATCGAACTTAGCGTACAGGGTGTAGCTATCTCCCGATGTTGTCATAGTGCCGCTGGCTGCCCTTAATGCGATAAAGAACAAAGCCAAAATACCGACGACAACAAAAACGCCTACCCATAACTGTGTTTTTCTTGATTCCATGGTTATCCACCAAACATGATAGCTGTAAGAATAAAATCGAGTCCTAAGATTGCCAGCGATGCCGTCACTACAGTTGACGTTGTCGCGGCACTGATTCCCGCCGAGGTTGGCACTGCACGATAGCCCTTATACAAGGCTATCCAGGTAACAACAAAAGCAAATACGATTGACTTAATAATGCCGTTGAGTAAGTCGTCCTGCCAATCAACCGCTGACTGCATTACTGACCAAAAAGCTCCTTCATCAACGCCCAGCCAGCCAGAACCAACCAGGTAGCCACCATAAATACCAACAGCTGAAAACATCAGCGCCAGCAATGGCATACTGACTAAGCCGGCCCAAAAGCGCGGAGCAACAACACGACGCAGCGGATCAACCGCCATCATCTCCAGACTAGACAATTGCTCAGTTGCTTTCATCAAGCCGATTTCTGCTGTTAAAGCAGAACCGGCACGGCCGGCAAAAAGCAGCCCGGTGACAACAGGCCCCAACTCACGCAATAACGACAAAGCCACCATGGGCCCCAGACTCTGTTCAGCGCCATAATCAACCAAAATAGTATAGCCCTGAAGGCCTAGAACCATTCCTATAAACAAGCCGCTGACAATAACAATGAGCATTGATAGTACGCCGACAACGTACATTTGCTTCACAAACAACGGCCAGGACTTGCTCGGTTGAGGCTTGCCAATAATCGCGCTCATTAACATGGCCAAAGCGTATCCAATGCCCGCCAGACTGTCTAAGACTTGTCGCCCGATAGACTGTAAAAACTGGATCATGCCTCGCCCCTTAACAAGTCTGTCGTAAAGTCATCGTCCGAATAATGAAATGCTACCGGGCCGTCTGGCGCACCTTTTAAGAACTGCTGGATAATTGCGGTGTCGTTCTCCCGCAACTCGTCTGGCGTGCCCTGACCGACCACCTTTTTATCAGCAATGACGTAGGCATAATCAGCGATAGACAACACTTCTTTTACGTCATGGGACACAACAATAGATGTAAGCCCCAGTGATTCATTCAGAGATTTAATGAGTTTTACAATCACGGCCATAGAAATAGGATCCTGGCCCGCAAACGGCTCATCGTACAAAATAAGGTCGGGGTCTAAAGCTATAGCTCTTGCTAAAGCCGCTCGGCGAGCCATACCCCCCGATAACTCCGAAGGCATTAAATGACGGGCACCGCGCAGGCCTACGGCCTCAAGTTTCATTAATACAACGCTACGAATGAGCTCTTCCGGTAAGTCCGTATGTTCGCGCAGCGGAAACGCCACATTTTCGTAAACCGACATGTCGGTAAAAAGAGCGCCACTTTGAAACAACATGCTCATACGTTTTCGCAATTGGTACAGTGCATCGCGTTTTAACTTAGGAACTTCTTTACCGGCGACTTTAATGCTGCCACTGTCAGGCTTAAGCTGCCCGCCAATCAGACGCAGCAACGTCGTCTTGCCGATTCCGCTGGGGCCCATTACAGCAACCATTTTGCCTTTGGGAACAGTAAGCGACAAGCCGTCATAAACCCGGTGGCTTCCATGCGCAAACGTTAGATCCTTAAGTTCTACCAAATTTGTCACGACAATTTCCTGTTAGGAGTTTTCATGCCATTATTTTAGCGGCATTCGGCATAACCTGATACCGATAAAGTGTTGCAAATCTTATCAGCGAATCGATTCAATTTCTGTCAATTCATCGACAAGTTTCAGTAAATATTGTGCAAAGTCCTCACGTTCATGTACGCAGGCATCGCATAAGTTTAGCTGTTCAAACAAACGAGCACCATGAACAGCATAGAACAAGGTCTTACCGACTTTTTCGCCGGCGATACGTTCAAGTCGCTGCAAAGTAACAGCAACATGCTCTTTTAACGGCCCCAGCAGCTCAGGGTTGGTTGCAGCGGCCGCCAGCATGCCACTACCCAGGCGTGAACATTCGGCGTCAGTATCAAGGGCTGCTAGTAAGATACTTTTTAACTCCCCTTTTGGGTCATCGCTAAATTGTTGATGATAGGACTCACGTAAAGCTTCATACCTTTCAACTCGTCGTTTGAGCATAGCCTGTAATAAACAGTCTTTACTGTTGAAATGGTAAAGCAACCCACCTTTACTTATTCCTGTCACCTGGCTTAAAGCATCAAACGTCAGGTGTGCAGCCCCTTCTGCCGCGACCAGCTGGTCTGCCGCATCCAGAATGACTTCCCTGTTACTGGGTCGTCCTGCTCCTTTTTTCTCTACCATAACGTCTTCACTTTACCTAAAGTCACTTTATTAACCGTCTGGTTGGTATAGTAATTATTTTTACAATAAAATACAAGATTTACCTGAGTACGGTAGGCAGAGTTGTATTGAATGACGTATTATACAAGGCAAAAGCACAACGCCAGAGGCATGACAATGAAGCAAGTAACCCAGAATTTTCGGCTGCTGGGCGAACAGGTACTGGATATCGAAAAGAAAGCGATAGAAGGTTTATACCAGTATTTAGACGATAACTTTGACGCTGCCTGCCAAACGCTGTTTAACTGCAAAGGTCGGGTTATCGTTACCGGCATGGGAAAGTCCGGCCATATTGGCGGGAAAATAGCCGCAACACTTGCCTCTACCGGCACACCGGCTTTTTTTGTTCATCCGGGCGAAGCCAGTCACGGTGACCTCGGCATGGTGGCAGCCCAGGACGTGGTTATTGCCATATCAAACAGCGGCGAAACAGCCGAAGTACTGAACATTATTCCGGTCATAAAACGCCTTGGTGTTCCCTTAATATCAATGACCGGCAAACCGGACTCCACTCTGGCAAGACTTGCCGACACCCATGTTTGTATTGCTGTTGAGCAAGAGGCGTGCCCACTGGGCTTGGCGCCAACAGCCTCTACCACAGCAACTTTGGTTATGGGTGATGCATTTGCCGTCGCTCTGCTGAACGCCCGCGGCTTTACCGCCGATGATTTTGCCTTGTCTCACCCTGGTGGCTCTTTAGGCAAACGGTTGTTGCTTCGTCTGCACGATGTCATGCACACAGGCGACAGAGTTCCGATGATTCCGGCTGACGCTATTATCAGTGATGCCTTATTAGAAATGTCGCGCAAAGGCCTGGGCATGACCGCTGTAGTGGATGAAAATAATCGCCTGGCAGGCATCTTTACAGACGGTGACTTGCGCCGCATTCTGGATAATCGGGTGGATGTCCACAAAACACCAATAGCCGATGTTATGACCCGCTCCTGTACGACCGCTAATGCAGATATGCTGGCCGCAGAAGCATTAAAACTGATGCAGGACCGCAAAATTAACGGGCTTATCATCACTAATGATGATGGTCAGCCGTGTGGAGCGATGAATATGCATGACTTACTACAGGCGGGAGTACTCTAATGGAGTGTATTAATACTTGGTACGGTGATATTGATAAAAGCCTGTTTAGCCGTTTTTCCGAAATTAAGTTACTGGTACTGGATGTGGACGGCGTTTTTTCTGACGGTCGAATCTATTTAGGCAACGACGGTGAGGAACTCAAGGCATTTCATACCCGTGATGGATTTGGCATGAAAGCGTTAAAGAAGTCCGGTGTTGAGACCGCGGTCATAACCGGCAGAACCTCACGCATTGTCGAGCACCGCATGGAACATTTAGATGTTGGTCACATTTATCAGGGCCAGAACGACAAAACAGCAGCTTTTAATGAGCTGCTGAAGAAGTTGGATTTGAGCACCGAACAAGTCGCCTATGTGGGAGATGATACCCCCGACTTAGCTCTGATTAAGGTAGCCGGCCTGGGTATTGCAGTACAGGATGCTCACGCGTCGGTGCAGCAGCAAGCCGATTATATTACCCGTTGTCACGGTGGATACGGAGCGGTACGCGAAGTCTGCGATCTCATCATGCTCAGTCAGGGCCAACTGCACCTAGCAACAGGAGCCAGTGTGTGAGCCGACGAGTTACTGTCATTCTTATTCTGCTATTCGGTGCCGGGCTTTTGCTTGTCTGGCGCCCTTTTGGTGATGATGCAGACGACAATAATGCCACCGCAACCCGCATGATGCGACCAGATTTCACTGCTTTTGGTCTGGAAACCCGCATTTTTGAGAGTGACGGCTTACTCGCACATAAAATCAAGTCAGAGAAGATGTCGCATTATAATCAAATAGGCTTAACCGAACTCGAGCAGCCTACGTACACTGTCTTCTCAGAACAAGGTGACGAAATTTGGGAGGTTAGCTCTGCACAGGGGACTTTCTACGATGATCAAACTCTTATTTTAGAGCGCGATGTTGAAATCCTTGCGTTAGAGCCTGATACTCGAATTAAACAAGTGTTAACCGAGTACCTGATTGTTGATTTGAAAAATCAATCAATGAGCACCGAACACCCGGTGAGCATTCACGGACCCCGGCTATTAATTCGTGGTAACGGAATGAGTGCTGACCTGAAAGCTGAACGAATGGAGCTAAAAAGACATGTTAAAACGATTTTCCAGCCTGCTGAGTAGTCTTACTCTTATTGCCTTGGTGCCTTGTGCAGTTATGGCTCAGGGTAAGTCCGATTTTAGTCAGCCTATGGAGGTAGAGTCGAGCCAGGAAGAGCTGGACATTAAAAACAACCGGCTAGTTTTAACTGACAATGTCATTATTCGTCAGGGGTCGTTATTAATCCGAGCAGACAGACTTGAAGCCTCGGCCAGCGAGAATGCAGAACAAGCCGATACTTTTGTTGCAGAAGGCACTCCTGCTACTTACAGCCAGACTCTGGATGATGGCAATAAGATAAACGCAGAGGCCAACAAAATTACCTATTTTCAATCGGAGCAGCGCCTGGAGCTTAGCGGAAAAGCCCGTATTTCTCAGGGTAGCAGCAGTTCCAGTGGTGATCTCATCACCTATGATTTAGACAAACAAACCATAACCGCGACCAGTTCCGGTGAAGAAGACAGTCGCGTCATCACCATTTTTACGCCAAAGGCAAAAACTGACTCCAACGAGAAAAATAACGAGAACCCTTAATATGGCAACCTTACGAGTTAAACACTTAGCCAAAAGCTATAAAAGTCGCCAGGTTGTTAAAGACGTTAGCCTGGAGGTGAGCCAGGGACAGGTTATTGGATTATTAGGGCCGAATGGAGCCGGTAAAACAACCACCTTTTATATGATTGTCGGACTGGTTAACAGCGATAAAGGCCAGATTTTACTGGATGATAACGACCTCACTTTACTGCCAATGCATGAGCGGGCGCGCAGAGGTATTGGTTACCTGCCACAGGAAGCTTCTATTTTCAGAAAGCTCACCGTACGTGACAACCTGATGGCCATTTTAGAAACCCGCAAAGCGTTATCAGACAACGACAGAGAAGAACAGCTCGATGCCTTACTCGAAGAGTTTAATATTGGGCACATTGCCAACAGCCAGGGAATGAGTCTGTCAGGCGGTGAGCGCCGACGGGTTGAAATAGCCAGGGCCCTGGCAGCAGAGCCCACTTTTATTCTTTTAGATGAGCCTTTCGCTGGTGTCGACCCCATATCCGTCATTGATATCAAAAAAATCATTGAGCATTTAAAGCAACGCGGTATTGGCGTATTGATTACCGACCATAATGTTCGTGAAACCCTATCGGTTTGTGAACACGCCTATATCGTTAGTCATGGCGAACTTATTGCCAGTGGGGATGCAGAAAGTATATTATCGAATCAACAGGTTAAAGACGTTTACCTCGGTGAGCAGTTCACCTTATAACGTGAAACCGGGACAGTCATTATGAAGCAAAGTCTGCAGCTAAAAATTGGTCAGCATCTGACCATGACGCCACAACTTCAACAGGCCATTCGCCTGCTGCAGCTTTCCTCGCTCGATCTTCAGGCTGAAATTCAGGATGCACTGGACAGTAATCCTCTATTAGAAGTTGAAGGCGATGCCAGCAACGAAGCTGACAATTCCGAAACCCGAAATATCGAAGAGCGGGATGACAGTCAGCGAGAAACCTCAGACGTTATAAAAACTCAGGAAATGCCGGACGAGTTACCGGTAGACAGCAGTTGGGATGACACCTACTCCAGCCAGACACCGGTTAATGGGGCCGCGTCCTCTGGTAAGTCTTTTGACGGTGACTTTGAAGTTTACCAGGGCTCGACCAGTGAGTCGTTGCAAGATCACTTACTTTGGCAAATGCAGCTTTCCCACTTTTCTGAGGAAGACACCGCCATAGCTGAAGCCATTATCGAAGCCATAGACGACAACGGCTATCTAATGGCCGATGTTGATGAGATTATTGAAGCGGTGCGCCTTCCGGAAGTGGAAACAGAAGAAGTTTGTATGGTGCTTAAACGCATTCAGCACTTCGACCCAATAGGTGTGGGAGCACGCAGTGTCAGCGAATGCCTTGCCATCCAATTGCGGCAACTAAGCGACGACACTGAGTACAAAGAAATTGCTCTATGTTTAGTGACTGAACATATGGATTTACTGGGCAGCCGGGATTTTCGCACCATTCAGCGTAAATTAAAGCTCTCGGAAGACGACTTGCGTCAGACCATGCGCTTGATTCAGCAGTTGCACCCCCACCCGGGTGAGCAAGTTGCACAACAACCCGTTGAATATGTCATTCCTGATGTCGCTGTGACAAAAAAAAATGGGCGTTGGATGGTCGAATTGAACCCCGACAGCGTACCTAAATTAAAGGTCAATGAAGAATACGCGGCCTTGAGTAAAGCAGCTAAGTCAGTAGCAGACAGCCAGTACATAAAAAACCACACGCAGGAAGCGCGTTGGTTTATAAAAAGCCTGGAAAGTCGCAATGACACGTTGCTAAAAGTTGCCAACTGCATAGTGCAACGCCAACAAGGCTTTTTTGAGCATGGCGAAGAAGCCATGAAGCCTATGGTTTTAAACGATGTCGCCGAAGCGGTGGATATGCACGAAAGCACCATTTCGCGGGTGACAACACAGAAATACTTACACTGTCCGCGGGGCGTGTTTGAGTTAAAATACTTTTTCTCAAGTCATGTCAGTACTGAGGGCGGTGGTGAGTGTTCAAGCACTGCAATACGTGCTTTAATTAAGAAGATGGTCGCTGCAGAAAACCGCAGTAAACCGTTAAGTGACAGCAAAATTGCTGAACTGATAGCTGAACAAGGTATCCAAGTAGCAAGGAGGACAATTGCGAAGTATCGGGAATCGTTAAACATTCCATCATCGAGCCAACGCAAAAGTCTTTTGTAACTTTGTTAACTGCAAGAAGGAAGACGTTATGCAAATTAATTTGACCGGTCACCACATCGATATTACTGAAGCTTTACGTGACTACGTAGACACAAAATTTGCCAAGCTGGAACGACATTTTGACCACATTACTAATGTTCACGTCATCCTAAATGTTGAAAAAACGATTCAAAAAGCGGAAGCTACGCTGCACGTGAATGGCGGTGAAATTTTTGCCGACGCAAAACACGACGATATGTACGCGGCCATCGACGGTTTAATCAATAAGCTAGACCGTCAGGTGATTAAACACAAAGAAAAAATGAAACAACATTAATCCATGCAACTGAGTGAATTGTTAAGCCCCGACTGCACCAAGTGTGCAGTCGAGGGCGCAAGTAAAAAAAGACTGCTTGAAACCATTAGTCAAATCGTAGCTCCTAAGTTGTCCGGCATTACCCGCCATGACATTTTTGAGAGCCTATTGAACCGTGAGCGTTTGGGCAGTACGGGAATTGGCTTAGGTATCGCAATTCCTCATGGCCGATTACCCAATGCTAACCACCCGGTTGCGGTATTACTCACGCTAGATGAGCCGATTGAGTTTGACTCTATCGACAACCAACCCGTCGATATTATATTCGCGCTTCTGGTACCAGAATCCGAACACGAAAACCATCTGCAGACTTTAGCTTCTGTCGCTCGCCGTATGAATGACAAAGACTGCACACGTGCATTACGCCAGGCTGACTCCGACAAAGACTTATACCAATTATTTATTGGCAAAGGTGAGCAGTCGCCATGCAACTGATCATTGTTAGTGGTCGTTCCGGTTCAGGTAAAACCATCGCGTTGCGGGTCCTTGAGGATTTAGGTTTTTACTGCGTTGATAATTTACCAATTAGCCTGCTACCCACGTTAGTCCATGCTGTTATCGAGCAATACCAGAAAATTGCCATTAGCATTGATGTTCGTAACTTACCCGAGCACTCCGAAGAACTGCTGGACTCACTCAACTTTTTGCCTAAAGGCGTAGAGCCCGAAATTCTGTTCATTGATGCAGACGACAACACCTTATTAAAACGTTTCGGTGAAACCCGGCGACTACACCCGCTCTCGCAAAAAGAACTTCCTTTACTGGAAGCGCTGCAGACCGAGCATAAAATGCTTGAGCCTATTATGGAACGTGCCACCTGGCGTCTGGACAGTAGCGATCTATCGCTGCACCAACTGAGCGAACAGGTTACTGAGCGTGTACTTGGTCGCGCAGATAAAAAACTCATTATTGTCTTTCAGTCATTTGGCTTTAAATATGGCTTACCCAAAGACGCCGACTTTGTTTTTGACGCACGAATTTTACCGAACCCACACTGGCAACCTGAGCTAAAGTTGTTAACGGGGTTGGATACCGATGTCCAACTCTTCTTCCGCCAACAGCCTTTAGTCACTAAGTTTATCTATCAGCTGGAAAACTTTCTCGACACCTGGTTACCGCATTTTCAGCGCAGCAATCGAAGTTATCTGACTATTGCCACCGGCTGCACTGGTGGTCAGCACCGTTCAGTTTATATCTCTCAGCAGCTAGCCGAGCGCTTTGAACAAAAAGACCTAAAGGTTCAGGTCAGACATCGGGAGTTAAAGCGAAATGGATAAAGTTTGCAGAGACCTGATTATTCGCAATAAACTGGGTCTGCATGCTCGCGCCGCAACCAAGTTGGCTCAATTAACACAAGAATTTGATTCAACCATAACGGTGCGACAAGGCGAACAATGCGTGAATGCCGCCAGTGTAATGTGCCTGATGCTACTGGCCAGTCAACAGGGCAAATCTGTTGAAGTGTGTGCTGAAGGAAAAGATGCACAAGCGGCGCTGGATGCTGTTAGTACGTTATTTGAAGATCGCTTCGAGGAAGACGAATAAACATGATTGCAGAACTGTCCGACAAAGAATATGCCATGCAGCGCATCCAGGAGGTTAACTCCGCGCTGTCCGATGGTATGTTCGTTGCTGCTCGCCGTATGCTGCATAATATGCCGGCATGTGACGTGGCACTGTTGTTGGAGTCTTCGCCACCGAAAAGCCGTTCCATTGTCTGGAAACTGGTCGATGTTGAAGAACACGGTGAAATTCTTGAAGAACTGAACGAAGAAGTTCAGAAAGATATTATTCGCCAAATGGCACCGGAGAACCTTGCCGCTGCCACCGAAGGCATGGACACCGATGATCTGGCCTACGTTTTGCGTGGCTTACCTGAGCCAGTCTATCAGGAAGTTCTGAAGTCCATGGACGAGAGCGACCGTGAACGTGCGGAAACAGCGCTCTCATACGCCGAAGACAGCGCTGGTGGTATCATGAACACCGATACTATTACCCTGCGCTCAGACGTCACCATAGACGTTGTCCTGCGTTACTTGCGTCTTAAAGGCGAATTGCCCGAAGCGACAGACAAACTCTATGTTGTCGACCGCAATGAAAAAGTCACCGGTGAAATATCTCTGACTCAACTACTGACCGTTGACCCGAGCCGCCGTATTGATGAGATTATGTCGTCTGACATTACGACCATACCCGTCGATATGGAAGAAACCGAGGTCGCAAAGCTATTCGAACGCCATGACTGGGTATCCGCGCCGGTTGTAGACAGTGACCAGCAGCTTGTCGGTCGTATTACCATCGATGACGTGGTCGATATTATTCGCGAAGAAGCCCAGCACTCTATGTTGAGTATGGCGGGTCTGGAAGATGACGAAGATACCTTCGCGCCAGTATTAAAAAGTACCCGACGCCGGACAGTCTGGCTGGCGGTGAACTTAGTTACGGCGTTACTCGCCGCTATGGTCAGTTCCTTATTTGAAGATATTTTAGCGCAAATGGCGGTACTGGCTATTCTGAACACCATTGTGCCCAGTATGGGTGGTATCGCTGGTAGTCAGACACTGACGCTGGTGATACGAGGTATGGCTCTGGGCCATATAGGAACCAGTAACTCCCGATGGCTTATCGGTAAAGAGTTGGCTATTGGTTTCTTAAACGGCATTATCTGGTCGGTGCTGATTGCGGCTGTCGTCGCGCTGTGGAAGCAAGACTGGTTAGTCGGTGGGATTATCGCCTTTGCAATGATGATGAACCTGGTAGCTGCCGCGTTAGCCGGTGCGACCATACCACTTGTTCTTAAGCGCTTTAATATTGACCCGGCTCTGGCGGGCGGGGTTATCCTCACTACCGTGACTGACGTTGTCGGTATCTTTGCCTTCCTTGGCTCAGCAACCTTATTACTGTCTTAAATCTTTTTAGTTTAATTACCGGCAACACTCATTTGCTCTAACAATACAGAGCCTGTGTGCAGCGCATGGCGCTCATCGGTGTCATTACCTATGGCAACAATGTTCGCCAGCATGTCTTTTAAGTTACCGGCAATAGTGACTTCTTCTACCGGATATTGAATTTCTCCGTTTTCAACCCAGAAGCCGGCGGCGCCACGTGAGTAGTCACCGTTGACCATATTCACGCCCTGGCCCATTAGCTCAGTTACCAGCAAACCAGTACCCATTTTCTTGCACAATTGTGCTAAAGAATTATCCTGCTGTGTAACTCGCCAATTGTGAATACCTCCAGCGTGCCCGGTTGGCTGCATACCCAATTTACGCGCGGCATAACTGGCTAACAGGTAGGTCTGCAAAACACCGTCGGTAATAATATTCTGCTCTTTTGTCGCCAGGCCTTCTGCATCGAATGGCGAGCTCGCCAGGCCACCAATAATGTGTGGTTTTTCCTGAATATTAAGCCACTCGGGCAGTACCTGTTTACCGAGCTGATCAAGCAGGAAGCTGGATTTACGATACAAATTGCCACCGCTGATTGCGCTCACCAAGTGTCCGAACAAACTTCCGGCAATGTCTGCCCGGAAAATGACCGGCACTTTAGCGGTTGGTACTTTGCGTGCACCTAAGCGGGACAAGGTTTCTGCAGCGGCCTCTTCGGCAACGCTTTCGGCAGATTTAAGTTCCTGCATCTTACGCGCAACAGAATAGCTCATGTCGCGCTGCATCTTGTCGCCCTCTTTGGCGATTAAAACGCAACTGAGGTTATGCCGGGACTGTAAATAGCCACCGATAAAACCATGACTATTACCGTAAACCCGAAAGCCGGTATGGCTGCCGTAATGCGCGCCGTCTGAATTAACAATACGCTCGTCCAGATTCAACGCGTGTTTCTCGCAAGCCAATGCCTGCTTTATAGCGTACTCAGCACTCTGATCACCCGGATGGCACAAGTCGAGATCGGGTACATCGGTAGCCATTAATTCTGCCGGAGCCAAGCCATTGTATGGATCCGGAGAAGTGAACCGAGCAATATCGCAGGCTTTATCAACTGCCGCACTAATTGCTTGCTCAGACAGGTCAGTGGTTGATGCCGAACCTTTCTGGTGTCCACGGTAAACGCTAATACCCAGCGCACCGTCCTGATTGAACTCTACGGTTTCAACTTCTCCCAGGCGTGTGCCCACTGAAATACCTGAACTGTGGCTTATTGAACACTCGGCAGAACTGACACCTTTGGCCTCAGCCAGACGCAGCGCTTCTTTTACCGCAGTCTCTACCTGCTTCATTTGAACCTGTAAGTCACTCAGTTGTACTATCAAAAAACTCTCCTCACTGCTAAACTGACGGCTTTGTAGCGCTAATGAATCGAACCTATGCCTAAACGCCCAGCCGAAAATCCTGAACAATCTGACGACTTCGTCAGCAAGTCCCAAAAAAAACGCGAAATGGCTGAACGCCAGGAGCTTGGGACTCAACTTGTCAATTTAACCGACAGCCAGTTAGCAAAAATGCCACTGGATGATGAGCTGCGCGATGCCGTTTTACTTGCCCATAAAATTCGCAACAAGCACGAAGGCTACCGACGCCAGCTTCAATTTATTGGCAAGCTCATGCGCTTACGTGATATTGCGCCTATTGAGCAAGCTCTAAATAATCTAAAAAATGCGCATCAACAGCAGACTTCTATCTTCCACGAGATTGAAACCACTCGCGATAAGCTGCTGCATGAAGGCGACGACGCTCTGCAAGCATTTATTGAGGAGCATCCTCATGCTGACCGCCAAAAACTGCGTCAGTTAATCCGCCTTGCAGAGAAGCAAAAAGCGGAACAAAAACCGCCTGTTGCCGCTCGTCAACTCTTCGTCTATTTACGTGAACTGCTAGCCTAGCCGCAGGCAGTTCGGTTATTCCGTACCACCTACGGTCATTGAATTCAGTTTCAGGGTTGGCTGACCAACGCCTACGGGTAAACTTTGCCCATCTTTACCGCAAACACCCACACCTTCGTCCAGCGATAAATCATTCCCAACCATAGACACTTGTGCCATGGCTTCTGGTCCGTTACCAATAAGTGTTGCACCTTTTAATGGTGTGGTGATTTCCCCGTCTTCAATTAAATAAGCTTCAGACGCAGAAAAAACGAACTGCCCTGAAGTAATATCGACCTGGCCACCCGCAAACTGGGGGGCGTAAATCCCTTTTTTCACACTACTGATAATCTCTTCCGGGCTGTGATCGCCGGCCAGCATATAGGTATTAGTCATTCGCGGCATCGGCAGATGAGCAAAGCTTTCGCGGCGTCCGTTTCCGGTCGTTGCCTGACCCATTAAACGCGCATTCATTTTGTCCTGCATGTAGCCGCGCAGCACGCCCTTTTCAATCAAAACGTTGTAACCACTCGGCGTGCCTTCGTCATCAATACTCATTGAGCCACGGCGATCACTCAGTGTGCCGTCATCGACGATAGTGCAAAGTGGTGAAGCCACTTGCTCACCAATTTTACCGGAATAAGCGGATGACCCTTTACGATTAAAGTCACCTTCTAAACCATGGCCAACCGCTTCATGCAACAGCACACCCGGCCAGCCCGATCCCAGAACCACCGGCATATTGCCCGCAGGTGCCGGCTTTGCTTCTAAATTAACCAGCCCCTGACGCACAGCTTCTTCAGCAAAACGCTGCCAACGCGCATTACCGCTTTTCTCTTCCAGGAAAAACTCATAACCTACGCGAGCACCACCACCGGCGCTTCCGCGCTCGCGGCGACCGTTTTGCTCGGTAATGACAGAGCAATTTAGACGAATTAGGGGGCGTTTATCCGTTCCCAGAGTACCGTCTGTTGCAGCGACCAGAACTTCATCGTAACTGCCACTAAGGCTCACAACGACCTGACTCACTCTTGAGTCCTGCGCACGTGCGTGGGCGTCTACTTTTTTTAGTAATTCGATTTTTTCATCTTCAGATAAGGTATCCAGCGGGTTAAGCGCTTCATAGCGCGACTTTACCTGCACCGATTTCAGCGCCTGGACTTTTTTACTTTGTCCCTGACGGGCAATACCCCGGGCAGCTTCGCTGGTACGTTTAAGCGCATTCAAAGTAATTTCATCGGCGTACGCAAAACCGGTTTTCTCGCCTTGCACCGCACGCACGCCCATACCGGTTTCTATATGAAACGCTCCGTCCTTAATAATGCCATCCTCCAGCACCCAGGACTCATTGACACTGTGTTGTAAATAAATATCAGCAAAGTCTATATCGCCGCTATAAAGGGCTGATAACGCGTTGCTTATTTCGTCTTGTGACAGTTCGTAGTCAGTTAGTGTCATGTCTTTTGTACAACCTCAAATTGATTCTGTTGCGCCACCGGCATTTGCTTTCGAATGGATTCTACATCCGCTAATTCAACGCTGGCAGAAATAATGCCTTCGCCCTGCTCCTGCTCGACCAGTATTTCACCCCAGGGGCTAACAATAATCGAGTGCCCATAGGTTTCGCGCCCATTATCATGCTGTCCGACTTGGTTAGGAGCTACAATAAACACCTGCTGCTCAATAGCTCTGGCCCGAACTAACGCATGCCAGTGAGCCTTCCCTGTAACCTGGGTGAATCCGGAGGGTAAAACAATGATATCGGAGCCCGCCTGACGCAATGCTCTAAATAATTCTGGAAAGCGCAGATCATAACACACTGACATACCAACCACACCTAAGTCGGTTGCGGCTGTTACTACTTCAGTGCCGGGTTTCGTCCATTTTGACTCCCGGTATTTTTTGGTGTTATCTGCAACATCAACATCAAATAAATGAATTTTATCGTAGCGATTGACAATGGAACCGTCAGGCCCGAAGAGTAACGATGCCGCAGAGAAACGTTCGCCTGCCGCTATGGGTATGGTGCCGGCAACCAGATAAATACCATGCGCTTTTGCCAGCGAAGCCAACTGTCGTTGTATTTCACCGTCCCTATATGTTTCAGCCATGTCCAACTGCGCACGATCACCGGCACCGAAGCAACAAAACGCTTCCGGCAATACCACCAGTTGCGGACGCGCAGCGGGAAGTCGCTCTAATAACTTAGCAACAGTGGTCAGATTATCTTGCGGATCCGGGCGACTGCTCATCTGCAGCGCCGTCAGTTGCACTTGTGTCATCATCTGCCTCGGAATCGGTTGAGTTCTCTTCCAATTCTGGCAAATCAACAGGGCGGCTGTCACGTTCTATTTCTTTAACTACCGGATCATCGATGGTTCCTGTCACCTGATACCGCAAGCGAGAAATGACTTTAGCGTCATGCAGTACCTTGTCAATAAACAAGGCGGCAAGGCCGCTGGGCGGGTTAACCATCCAGGCCAGGATAATAGGAAGGCTGGAAGTCACTTTAGGAGCATAAGTCAGATTATAGTTTAACTCGCCGGTGTTCATGTCTGTCCACCCGCGAATTTCCATATCGCCGGCGGAGCCTAATAGTTGCGCGTCATTGGTGTTGGCAACTCCGTCTTCAACCTGAACGCTCCCCGTTAAGTCAGTAAAGAACATTCCCTGAGAGAAGATGTCACGAAAATCCAGTGTCAACTTACGAAGAATGCTGTCCAGACTCAGCATAGAAAACAAACGGGCACCACCATCACTGACTTCGGCCAAATAACCTTTCTCTAAATCCCATTTAATTTCGCCATTGAGTGACTCCCACTCGAACTGATGTAGATGGTCTTGCCAATTCAAATCAAAATCAATGACCGCCGCGCTGTCCCTTATTGCGGTTTCCAAACCATAATCGCGTAATAAATCGCCCAAATCTCCGCTATTTAGGCTACCGGACAAAGCGCTGAATCCACGCTCTTCTGAATGCCGCCAAAACCCTGTCAGTGTCAGCTCGTCACTGTCTTTTTTAAGCGTCATTTTTTCAATACTGAAGCCGTCATCAAGAGGACTAAGAATTAACTCTACTTCACCTAGGTCTTTCTCATCGATACGGCAACTACGGCACAGAAAGTTCAATGGTGGGACTTTTTCAAGCCAGCTCCAGTTCGTTTTATCCGATTCCTCCGGTAATTCAAAACCCGTGCTTAAGGCTAAATAATCCGCTCTAATGCTGATACCTTGCTGCACAAAATTCTCGGGGATTGTCGCGCTTAGCACAGCGTTATTCGCGTCTACGCGGGCCTGCCAGCCTGACTCACCAGGCCATACCTGGATATCGGCCTGATTAAATTTCTGCTGTCCCCAACGCAACTGAGGTGTTTCAATACTAATAGAGTCCGGCAACCACCCATCACCACTGCTCTGCTGTTCGCTATCAACACCTGCTCCCTCTGCCAGAGCGTAGATAACTGAATACCACTGTCCAATATCCGCTTGAGGTAACTCCGCATTCACAGCAAACCCGGTAAAACTGCCCGGCTCATCTGCTGAAGATACTTCTCCGAGATTCAATACGGCTTGCTGCCATCCGTTACTACCAGGCTGCCAAAGGCTGTCCCAGCTAAGACGATCATCGATATTGGCGCGCAGTCGCAGTTGGTCACCGTTTCCATTGAGACGAACTGAAAGCTGCCAGCCCTCTCCAAAGTCCTTTTGCAAAGGTTCGGGCAGTGAGGTTTCCAGCCCCGTCAAATCAAACTGTGACTCGAGTTCAACACCAACATCGTCCTTACTAAGGCGCAAAGATAAGTCCGCTTCGCCGTTAACCGCACCATAGAAAAACGGTTCCCATTGCGGGTAAGGGAGTTGTTCAAACAAAGGCTCGCTTTGCCAGTCTATTGCCGTAGTGATATCGAGCAGGTAGTCCTCATCACTTAACTCACCAGACACCTGGGTATCTATTGGCATTCCATACCAGTTTAAACGTAAACCCTCGGTGCTGACGCTACTGTTCTCTACCGTTAATTGCCCGTTCGTTATGTCAAAGGTCTGCTGTAATGCGTCAACGGTAATTGAAACCCCTTTCAGCGGCGCACTGACTTCTACCGCTACTTCACGAGAGCCATTAAACGGAATGTCTAATTCAAACGCCCCCTCAACCTCACCTTTAGGGTTAAGCTGCAATAGAGTTTCAGTCACGCCATCAAGCGGAGACTGTTCAAAAACAGGAAGTAAAGATTCAGCCTTACCACTCACATTCGCCTGTACTTGCAAGCCCTGCTCCGCATCCGTTAAATCAGTAATTTGGGCATCAACCTGGTTCACCCGAATTTCATTAATATGACCGGCATTCGCTGACATCCGCAAGGCTTTATTATA
The DNA here is from genome assembly GCF_051842325.1 of Idiomarina sp. ST10R2A5. Lineage (NCBI taxonomy): Bacteria > Pseudomonadati > Pseudomonadota > Gammaproteobacteria > Alteromonadales > Idiomarinaceae > Idiomarina > Idiomarina sp. ST10R2A5. The sequence goes on from NZ_JBNIEX010000002.1 coordinate 355,005, forward strand.
GAAATCTAATTTTATGGGGGCGTTTTCTAACGGCAACCAATTCGGTTGAAACCGGTAGGTCAGAGTATCGAAGTCAACACGCGCGTTGAAAACGCCATTCTGTTTTTCCCCCGGAAACTCATTGACCGGCCCGCGCCATAGTAGTTCAAGACCTTTAGCCTCACCGGATACTAAAGCATTAGTGAGATAATCTTTAACGCCCTGCCCCATAACAGAGGGGAGCAATGTCCGCGCTGTTGAGACAGAAAAAGGTTGTTGGGTTGACAGTAGCGCATCAACTTGAGGGGTATCCGCTCCGTTGCCAGTAAGCTGTCCACTGCCAGCCAGAAGAAAATCACCTTTGGCTAATTCCATCTGTTCTAACCGGACTTTCCAGTGTTTGGGTTGCACTAGCCACGAACCGGATAAGCTCAAAGTATCAATATCCCATGCCTGCGTTGGAGACAAGCTATTGCCCGCAAGTCGAACATTACGACCATCGATACGCCAATACCCCTGGTTTGCGGTGCTATTTACCGCTAAATCCAGGCCATTAAAACTTGGCAAATTATCGTTACCATCGGCAGATAAATTTTCACTTTTTAACGACCACTGCCGGCCAGAAACCGGGTGCATCCGATACCGAAAACTTGCTTTGCCATTAAGACCCAGGGCCATCAATCCGTTGGTATCAAAGTCGACAGGAACTAAAGGAAGCAGACCAATAACTTCACCGATATCCATATCGTCGATGCTAATATCATGAACATCAGTCAATTGCTGCCAGGCAATACGGGGGATGTCTAACTGACCAACAGAGGTGTTCACTGTCATAGGTAAGCTGTTGATAAGCCACCCTTCAGCTTCCGGCCTCAGAATAATTTCGCCCTCCGGGAGCTGAAGCCATTTAAGCTCATCGGCTCCGGCATCTAGCCAGGTGATGCGGTTATCTCTTAGTTTAAGTAACCCCTCAAACAGCTGACCGTTACGAACATCTAGCCAGCCGGTGAAGTTAACATTCGAAGCTTGTACATCAATATCCCCCAATTGTTCTTCTAACCAGGGACTAATGTCGACATTTTGAGAATCGACGTAAAATTGACCATTAAACTCTGACCAACGATCACCTCGTAAATCAATAATAAAATTAAGGCTGTTGGTGGCAAAGTCTTCCATTCTGAACTGACCTATCCCCTGGTGTTTTTTGCCTTCATTTGTCCAGGACAGGCGATCAATATCAATTTTACGTGTCACTCCACGCAGATTGGTCAGTAATAATTCGCCATTATTCAGTGAAAACTTCTCTAACTGCTGCAAAAACAAACGGTTAATGTAGTCGATGTTTAATTCTTCGGTTTCATCAAGACCGGAGAATTTCCTCAGATCCAAAGCTATGCGTGCATCTTCCAGAATAAACTGCTCAGCAATCAACTGTCTGTCCAACAGCGTATTCCAAAAATCCAGTACAACATGAACTTCACCGACGCGCACTTGCAGAGGTGACTTCTCACGCTCCAGCAAAACCAGATTATCAAGTACAACAGAGGGGCCCTCTCTGGTCCAGGTCATAGACAGGTCGCTGATACTCACGGGTTGCTGAAAGCGTGCTTCCAGCTGCTCTTCGAGAGGCTCGGTTAAATCGGGCAGGTAAGGCAGGCTGTAGCGCAATAAACTCAGGCCGACCGCAACCAGCACCAGCACAATAGCCAGCGTTAGCCAGAGTTTGTTCAAAATCCACGACAGAGTACGCATTAGCCTTACATCATGACAACGTCGAATTGTTCCTGATTATACAAGGGTTCGGTTTGTATCTTTATTTGACGCGAAACAAAGAGCTCAAGTTCAGCCAGAGCATGAGATTCTTCATTAAGTAAGGCTTCACTTACCTGAGCGGAGGCGTAAACAACGAATTTATCCGCTTCGTAGGCTTTGTGCACCCGGACAATTTCTCGCATAATTTCATAGCAGACCGTTTCCACGGTTTTCATACTACCGCGTCCAAGACAAACCGGGCATTCGGAACACAAAACATGCTCCAGACTTTCTCTGATGCGTTTACGGGTCATCTCAACCAAGCCCAGAGAAGTAAATCCATTAATGGTCGTCTTTGCACGGTCTTTAGCCAATGCCTGCTCCAGACTATGGAGAACCCGACGCTTATGCTCTTCATCCTGCATATCAATGAAGTCGATAATGATAATGCCACCCAGGTTTCGCAAGCGTAATTGCCGGGCAATAGACTGTGTTGCTTCGATGTTGGTATTAAAGATGGTTTCTTCCAGATTACGGTGACCAACAAAAGCGCCGGTATTAATGTCTACCGTTGTCATGGCTTCGGTCTGATCGATAATCAACGAGCCACCTGACTTTAAATCGACTCTGCGGTCTAACGCGCGCTGCATTTCATTTTCCACGTCGAACAAGTCGAAAATGGGCCGGTCACCGGTATAATACTCAAGTACGCTGGTCAATTCCGGAATAAAGTCCTGAGTGAACGTTTTTAAGGTGTCAAAAGTCACCTTAGAATCCACTCGAATACGCTCTATTTCTTCTCCGACAAAGTCTCTCAATACGCGACAGGAAAGGTTGAGGTCTTCGTACAACATCCCCACTTTGCGTTGTGACTTTTTGCGGGCTTTGATTTTATCCCACAACCGGAAAAGAAAATCTGCATCGCCCCTTAAAGACTGCTCCGAAGCGCCTTCTGCCGCTGTACGTACAATGAATTTTCCGTCAACCTTACTAACGTCTTCAGCCAATTGACGTAAGCGTTCACGTTCATCCCCCTCTTCAATGCGCTGAGAGACGCCTACATGGTCGCTCTTGGGCATAAAGACCAAATACCTTGAGGGTAGGGTTATATCGGTTGTTAAACGCGCGCCCTTGGTTCCCAGGGGGTCTTTCACCACCTGTACCATAATGTGCTGCCCCTGATGGACCAATTCGGTAATCTTTTGCTGTGGCTTTTCATCCGGTTGAGGCAGGTCATCGCCGTCCACCTGAACAACAATGTCGGAAGCGTGCAGAAATGCGGCTTTGTCCAGACCAATATCAATAAAGGCTGCCTGCATTCCCGGCAGCACTCTGGACACCTTACCCATGTAGATATTACCGACTAGCCCACGCTTTGCCTGGCGTTCAATATGGACCTCCTGCAAGATGCCGTTTTCAACAAGCACAACACGAGTCTCTGTGGGGGTCACATTCATTAAGACTTCAACGCTCATCGACTTCACCTTCCATTTCGAACATCCGCAATAGTTGCTCCGTTTCATATAAAGGTAAGCCAACAACCGCAAAGTAGCTACCGTCGATGCGCTTTACAAACTTACCGCCATAGCCCTGAATACCATAGCCAGCAGCTTTATCGTGCGGCTCTCCGGTTTCCCAGTAGGCTTCTATTTCTTCATTGGTAAGCGCCGCAAACTCAACCTGAGTTGTCACCACGGCGGTTTCCTGCTCCTGAATACTACGACCATTCCAGTAGCAGACACTGACGGAGGTTAAAACCTGGTGCGTCTGCCCTGACAGCTGCTTCATCATTTGGCTGAAATGCTCGTAGTTTTCAGGTTTTTCCATAACCTGCCCCTGAAAACTGATTAAGGTATCAGAGCCTATAACCAAACAGGCCTCATTTTGCCTTTTCGCTACAGCCTGAGCTTTTTCTTCAGCCAGCCGGGTCACATAGGCCATAGCAGTCTCATTCTGAGCTCGGCGCTCTTCAATTTCAGGAACATAACAGTCGAAAGCCCGATGCAGTAAGGTCAGCAGTTCTCTGCGCCTTGGCGACGACGAGGCAAGCAAAAGACGCATCAAACTACCCCAAACTGACGACGGACTTTTCGTAATAACGGGAACACCCAAAGCCAGAATACGGCCGATGTTAGTACCGGCCAGAAATAGGACAGTGTAAATTCTGCGTCATGCAAAAACACATTCGCCTCAAAGACCACAAAGCGTTTAATAAATATGAGTAAAGCAATGACCAGCGCCTGCTGAACTAAGGCAAAATTTCGAATACGCTGAAAGTGGCGCGCCGCAAAATAGGTAACCACCACCATGCCTAACGCGTGAACACCCACAATAGAGCCTAATAAAATGTCACTTAAAACCCCAAGAGCTAACGCTGTGCCCATATTAACCCGATGTGGCAGAGCTATTATCCAATACAACATCACCAGAGTCGGCCAGTCCGGACGGAAGGTGTCGAATGCTGCAGGCATCGGCATCACCATAAGCGTAAGCGCAATGACGTATGTAACCAGCAAGGTGATAAACCCGGGTTTAACCACAATCATTCCTCGTCCTCATCGAAAATCGGTTGCTGCTCACCTTCACTAGGCCATAGCAAAAGCACATTGCGAACGCGGTCCAGAGCGCTGACAGGGTCAGCAAATACCGTTGCAAAAGGCAACGACTCGTCTCTAACAATACTGCTGATTCGCGCGACGGGATAGCCTTCAGGGAATACGCCCCCCAAGCCTGAAGACATCAGTAAGTCACCTTTTTGTAATTCACTACTGTGTGGGATAAACATGAGCTCAAGGCGACCAATATCACCGGTTCCCTGTGCCAATACCCGAATGTCATTGCGCTCTGAGCGCAAAGATATGGCGTGGCTTTGGTCAGACAACAATAAAACACGGGCGGTATTTCCGCCAACATCCTGTACCTGACCAATAATACCATTGCTGTCGAGCACCGGCTGTCCTTCATAGACGCCACTCAGGGTACCCTTATTGATGACCAGCTGTTGTGAAAACGGCTCTGATGCAACCGCAATAACCTCCGCTACCATACGACGAGCGGAGTCGCGTGCATCGGACCCCAGCAATTCTCGCAGCCGTTTATTTTCATTCCGAAGAAAGCGAAGCTGCTGTTGCTCACCCTGTAACTCAAGAATCGCCTGCTTCAGGCGTTTGTTCTCTTCGCTGAGCTGAGAGGTTGTTTTTACCGACTCCGACAAGCCGTCCAGTATCTGTTCAGGCAAAATAGCCAGATACTGCACTGGAGCCACTAACGAATTGAGAAATAGACGGACAGGCTTCATCGCTTGTAGGCGATGATCAATAAAAATCAGTAGAAACGAACAGGCTAGTGCGAGCACTAGCCTGGAGAGTAAGGATGGACCTCGGGCAAACAGAGTTTTCATGAATTACTCATAACTGAATAAATCACCACCATGCATATCAATCATCTCTAAGGCTTTACCGCCACCACGTGCAACACAGGTGAGCGGGTCATCAGCAATAATGACCGGAATACCGGTTTCTTCAACCAACAGGCGATCAAGGTCTTTCAGTAACGCACCACCACCTGTCAGAACCATACCGCGCTCTGAAATATCGGATGCCAACTCCGGTGGCGACTGTTCCAGTGCAACCATGACGGCACTGACAATACCCATTAGCGGCTCTTGCAGAGCTTCCAGTATCTCATTGCTGTTTAACGTAAATGAGCGCGGAACCCCTTCAGCCAGGTTACGTCCACGCACTTCAATTTCCTTCAACTCTTCACCCGGGAAGGCTGAGCCAATTGAATGTTTAATACGCTCTGCTGTTGCATCACCAATTAACGCGCCAAAGTTACGGCGGACATAATTAATAATTGCTTCATCAAATTTGTCACCACCAATACGTACCGATGACGAGTAGACCACACCGTTTAATGAAATAATGGCAACTTCAGTTGTACCGCCACCAATATCAACGACCATTGAACCGGTCGCTTCGGATACCGGTAAACCAGCACCAATAGCGGCAGCCATAGGCTCGTCAATCAGGTAAACCTCGCGTGCTCCTGCACCCAGTGCCGATTCACGAATGGCGCGACGCTCAACCTGAGTTGAGCCACAAGGAACACAAACTAAAACTCGCGGGCTTGGGCGAAAGTAATGGCTGTCGTGCACCTGCTTAATGAAAAACTGCAGCATTTTCTCGCACACATAAAAGTCTGCAATGACGCCGTCTTTCATAGGACGGATAGCACGAATGTTCCCTGGCGTACGACCCAGCATTTGCTTTGCTGCTGCACCAACGGCGGCAATCGATTTTGGCCCACCAGAGCGTTCCTGACGAATGGCAACAACAGACGGCTCGTTCAGCACAATACCTTCGTCTTTGACGTAGATAAGCGTATTCGCTGTTCCAAGGTCAATTGAAAGATCGTTTGAAAAAAGGCCGCGAATTTTTTTAAACATGAAGCGGTATATCCCTACTTATAAGCTAACAGAGTGACAGCAAAGAGCTCAGTAAGTACTTACTGAGCTCTTACAACACGGAATCCAATGTAGTTGGAGTTAAAATCTGACGGAAGTTCCATTTTTGTAGAAACTCTTGCCAAACTTGGCGTAAAGTTCCAGGCGCCGCCCTTCACTACCACACCGTTATCGGTTTCAGTCCACTCCCAGACATTACCGACTGTATCGTACAGTCCCCAAGGGTTACGATGGAAGCTAGCGACCGGAGCCGGACGTGTGTTTGACCAATCTGTACCGCAGTTACGGCAGTTTGCTTTACCATAACCAACATCATTTCCCCACCAAAAATCTGTTTCAGAGCCGGCGCGCGCAGCGTATTCCCACTCGGCTTCTGTTGGAATGCTGTATTTAAAACCGCTCTTTCGAGTTAACCAGTCAGCGTATGCTTTAGCGTCATTATAACTCACACAAACAACCGGCGAGCTATCTGACTGCTTAAAGCCCGGATTTTTCCAGCTTAGATTATCGTTAAACTGAGGGCGGCCATTGCTAAGGCTTGCACATGTGCCTCGCTTTTCGGCATCAGTGACGTACGCAGTATCTTTTACGAAATTACTAAATTGCTCAACGGTTATTTCAGTGTCTGAAATACCTAAAGCCGTTGGAATTTCACGTGTTTCAGCAGGGCGTTCATTAGGCAAACCATTGCCCACTAGATCACCCATTTTAAATTTCCCGGCAGGGACAACGACTAATTCCGGGCCACGAACGTCACGGAAGAGAATATCCTGAATTTTCTCGCCACGAGTAAAAGAGTACTCTGACTTCTCTAAATCAGCTCGAATAGAAGTTGCGTCTTTTAATACTATTTTCTCTGCATAAGCAGAGTATCCGTACTTAAGAACTTCAATTTGGTGTTCACCACCTGGCAACATCACTTCTAACGGTGTTGAGCCATAACTTACTCCATCGATAACAACTTCATCATCATACACGTTCGAGCGTATGGTTAACGGGTGCATGACGGAGCTATCAACCGTTTCCTCATCACCCGCTTGCAGCTCCCCCGGCCGTTGCTCCGCCGCGCAGTAGCGCATATCAACATTCAGCAGAGTACATGCCTGACTTTGCGGCAGCTGACCTCTCAGTTCTACAGCAAGTTTGACGCCATAATTACCAGCACCACTGAAGCCATTGCTAACGGTTTTTGAACCTAAGATTTGAACGTTCGGGCTCGCTTTTTCAATATTTTCACGTGCCAGCGACGATTCACTTAAGCCATCTAAAATTGTATTGAGATACTGCTTTGAGGCTTTTTGCTTCGCCATCAACTTACCGCGGTTCTCACACTGCGCCAAAGTTTCCTGACGATCACAGCTAATGGACTGGCTCACTTCCAGTTCACCCGTGCGGTTAAACTCGTTCTCTAACCGGTCGACCCGAGCTAAGTTACGCTGCTCTTTTAAGGTTTCAATTTCATTAATTAGGCTGTGCTTACTAACACGCGCTTCTTCAACTTCACGCGCCTTTTCATTCACCAGGCTAACCTGCTGCTTAATGTCCGCTTTATTTTGCTGGTGAGCCATGACCGCTTGCTTATATGCTTCCTGAGCGCCAGCAATATCAATTGTGGGGTCTTCTACCAAACGCTGATAGCGATCATTCATTTCCGCTAAAGCCGATTCGCGCTTTGACTCCAGTTCGCTATTGCGTTCACGCAAGTTTTGTAGCTTTTCACGCAGCTCACGCTCTTCTTGTTGAAGCGTATTAACGGTGCCAGAAAAGTTCTCAAAGTCGCTCTCTAGAGTCGAAATTTGGTTAGCAATTTCTTCGACAGTCATCTCCTGCTGAGCAAGAGCCGTCGAGGCGAATGTCAATGTAGAGGCCATTACTAGGGCCAGTCGAGCCAATCGCATCATGTTCCCATTCCAAGCTTGAAAAAATAACAAAGCGGCGTAAAAGCCAAAGCTGTAATCGCGCTATAGTTATTGTAATAATATTGAACGTTCGTCAACGTCGCGCATTTTTCGTTTAAACTCTGCTTTATGCTATTTGCTTGTCAACAAAAGAGCAAGAGGCATTGTCATCGAATTGTCGATTATTCATCATAAATGACTCTACCAGCCCACTTCACGCCAGTAAATTTGGCGATCGCGACCGCGATAAATACCGAATGTGCCCTCGGCTTGCGGGTTTTCATCAAAGTCGCCATCTCCTGACCAGTCATACTGTAAATATGCAGGCACTTGAGCCTCAAAAAGAAACGAGTAGGGCTCACTTTCCTGCTCCGATACCCAACGGAATAACTCGTTAATATCAACATCTGAGGGGTTCAGTAACCCATCCCTGACGCTAAGTTCGGCCGGCGTTGTTTCTAACTCCGGGTACGGTCCGGCTGTTAGGTCGTCGCGCAATTGAATGTCTGCGCGAGAAAATGTCGAGCAAGCATCCTTTTCATTTGTAACGAAGCTTTCGCCCTGCCAATATTCAACAGCTCCGGCAACTGGCATGACATCGCCCATAGCCGCGTACGTATCTTGCAGGTTAACACGACCATAATATAGAGAGGAACTATCCAACCGGGCGGCCCCGTTCATTGCAGGTAGCTCACTATTTTCGAGGACCGAGTAGAAGTTACCATCTTCTTGATCGTCGAGTTGCCATCCCAGTATGTAATTTTCATATGGACCATCGGGCTGCTGTGACAATAACCGGGACACAGTCACACTAGCGGAGCCTATAAATTGGCCGATGCCATTGTCCCATTGCCAGTCATTTGCCGGGTTTTCAGATACTGAATGTTCAGATAACGGCTCTGCCAGAGCACTCTGGTCATCATAGGCATAAAACAGAGGTATGGCCTTCGCGAGCGAGCCATCATAATTTGCCGTTACTGCGCCGCCAGCATTAACAGCTCTTGCTGACAATTCAATAAACTGCGGCTGGCCCATGTAATAGAAGTCCGTGCAAGTACCGGTAAATTTCGCGGTAAGCGGCTCGAACGCAAAAGGAATAAAACGACCAATGTTGTGCTCAGTGGTAACTGGTCCGGTACCAAGATAGTCTTGATCAGCAATTTGAGCTGTAACTTTAGCATTCCCGACTTCGGTGTAAGCTACTGCCGTATTATCAAAGCGAATCGACCCTACATCTTGCGCAGTAAAGTTGGTTGCATTTTGGATATCACCGTTGTTCTCTGACGGCAAAATTGCATCGGCGGCACTCGCTATATTCAACGTTTCCTGCGGAGTTTCACGACCAAAGTTAGGTGTCACCTCGCCGTTCTCATTAACCGCTTGCAAGGTCATTGAGAACGCTTCGCCTGCCTTGGCTAAAATATCTCCACTGTAGCTACTTGCAGTTTGTAGCGAGATTCCAGCAGGTTTATAAACAAAGTCATTTGATACGCCTTCAATCACTTTGCCGTTTGGTAGTTGCGCTTTTGCGCGCAACTTCACCTTGCCAGCATCGCCGTATTGAACCGTAAACAGCTCCTCTCCACCAACAAAGTCGGTTGCTACAGCGGTCCAACCATCAATAACCCCACTGCCAATATCCTCTAGCTCGTTTATTTGAGTGTTATCAACTGTCATTTGTGCATAAGGAAACTGAGTAAAGTCGCTACAGCTGCCAGGGTTTACGCAATACATTCCCATATCAATTTCACTCACCTGCTCTGCAACCACTTCACAGGCCTTAGTCTCCTCATTAAGTCGAACAACGGAAAGCGTACTGGAGAATGGCACTCCCGAAACCTGATTTGGAATCGCTCCAAACTTAAGACCGGTATCACTAAAGGTTATCTCACAATTTGAAGTTAAATTGCCATTTACGTAACACTGCGTCGGATTCAGCGCCCCCGGTGTTGTCTGAATATCATCAACAGCTAACGTGTAGTTACCCGCTTCTAGTTGGCTTAACTCAACATTTGCCGTAGGTGCTACTACAACTGGGTTCGGACTCCACTGCCCCGCACTCTGAGAAAGGTAGACCGTGCTGCTAACAGGTGAATAACTTGAACATGACTCATCCGCACAAGCTTCGATAGCCACTTCAGTAGCTTCACAAGTTAATGCCGGGCTTGTATAGGACAACCGATAATGATCAGGCACTACAACTGGCGGCTCTGTATTGCCAGCTTCACAAAAATTGCCGCCATCCAGAGGTTCATCAGGGGCTCCATACGCTATTGTTGGCGAGAAAAAACCCGGAAAACCAAAGGAGCTGGCCTGGCCTGCCAAACTCAGTGCGCCGCTAACCTCACTTCTGTTCCAGGGGAAAATACTTTCTTCGAAATACAAATTACCCTGAACATAAATATAGCCGTTAATTTCTACGTCTTTTTCTAAATATAAATCACCCGTCACAACCAGAATCAGTTCATCTGCGCTGCCACCGATATTTATCCGACGGCCGGACTGTATGGTTAAATCACCATCAATATAAACCCGCGACGTCTGCCCGTTTGTTGAGTAGTTTGCGCCAACATCACTAAAATCACCGACTCGCAAATAATCTATAGGCTGTAGCGTTCCCGGCAATTGAGAGTTCGAAGCTCTGTCTGGCAAGTCAAAAGGCAAAGGTACGCTATTGGCCGGGCTGAACCCTTGAGGCCATACCGCCGAACATTGAGGGCGGGTGTTCGCACATGGCCGTGTTTGGTAATACAGAACTGCAGCAGTTGTCGGCGTGAAAACTCCGTCACTCAAGTAGACTTCATCAATTTCTCCACGAAAACTATTTTGTGAACTGCCCTGACCACCGATATAAAGGGTCGGTGTTGCTCTATCGTTAAGTCTCGTGTCGCCGGAGTAAGAGTTGGTATCGAACAGTTCACCGTCAATATACAGATAAAGAACGTTATTGTCGGCATTGTAGCTCGCCGCTATATGATGCCACTGGTCATCAAATAAATTACTCTGACCATTAAAGGCATTTCCCGCTTCAATTGTCAGCAGGTCACCATTTCGTTTACGTACTTCAAAGTATAATCCGCCGCCGTCGCTATCATCCTGTCGGTAGACTTCAAAACGCCCAGCATCTGTCTCTGTCGTGCCTTCCCCGAGCAGTAACAACGTCTGGTAGCTGTCGCTCGGGCTTTGTAACTCCGAGTCACCTTTAAACCAAAAAGCAACGGAAATGGTATTTGACTCCAATGTCTGGTCGACGCCCGGAACGCGCACCCGGTTGTCGCCATTGAAGCGACCATAACGGCAAGTACTCTCATCGTTTAAAGTTCTCGCGGGGTTAAAACCTGACGTAAACGCATTGCTTAACGCAATACCGTCATAAGAGTATGGTGAGCTATCGGCAACTTCTCCGGATGTACCACCCCACTGTAATTCATCAAACTGCCAGTAACCTATTGGATCGGGTAGGGTCTGCTGGCAGTCGCCTACGTTACCGGGGGTATTGCAAGTTTCGCCTTCAATCGTACCGCTATTATTAATTACCGGCGCGTTCACATCACCCGCTACTGTACTTCCGGAGCCTATTGTTACCGTCCCTGAGCTACTAAGGTCACCTTCAACCGTTACGTTGTCCCCTAACGTTATATCCCCACTTGAACTAATATCTCCGGTCACCGTTGTGCCGTCGCTTATGACGATGTCACCGTCACTGTCGAAGGACGCATTCACCGAACTATTTTCACCAATAGTAGTTTGCCCTCCCGATAAAAACTGCATATCCAGAGACGGGCCTTTACTGTTAATTTGAACTCCGTCAGCGAAGTCAATGGCCTCAACGATAATAACAACGCCTTCATTGCCGGTGATTTCAATTTGATCGCCACTATTGAGTGTTAAGGTTCCGCAGGTGTAAGTCGTTCCATTTTGCGTACAGCCCGGCAGACTTTGGTTCGGCAAGTTGTACTTTTTGGCGTCGGCACTTACCGTGACCAGAAGACACGCAACGGCTAGTAAAAATAAATAGCGAGCTTTCATTTTTAATTCCCCACTCGCGTTTCTATTTGCAGCTGCCTTGATGCTCGTTGCGAGCCAGCTTCACAAACCGCGGTTGATGTCACCACAAGATGAATAAAGGTCTCGCTATCAGCATCTATGTAATTCTGACTATCGCAACTTATGGCTGCGTTACACTGCTGAAGGCTCTGGTTACCTGCGAAGCTGTAACTGGTACCATCAAAGCTACAGTTGGTAACAGGGTCATTATTTAATGGATAGACTTCCAACATCGCTTGCTCCAGCCCCGACTGCGCAGCTAAATAACTACGCGCTCCCAGCACTTCGGTAACCACACTTTCTGAGGTCGTCCTCAGCAGACTGGATAACACAGCTACCAGACCTCCGAGCACAACAATAACGAACACCGCAATAACTAAGGTATTCCCTCGCTGTTTACCGAGTTGTCGTTGCTGTCTGTTATGGCGCATTAGGGATGTGCACCTCACGGTAATAAAATACTTGTTCTTCAGCGGCTTCGCCGAATTGAAGTTGCAGAGTAATGATATTATTACTTTGCTGGTTATTCGCTTCTACGTCAAAAACAGCGGTACTCATGTTAATGTCATGCGCAATTAGGTTTTCAGGTGCAAAGCCACCTGAGGGTATTGGTTGCGTTTGCTGCCAACCATAGCCGCTCACCCTATATAAGTTACCCGCATTTAAACAGAAGCTGACCGGAGGGCTGCCAATATAAGCTCTTTGCAGTGGCGACTCCTTCGCGAACTGACTTGATGACTCTAAAGGCAGGATATTCTCAAAACTGGTAGACACATAGCCACTTGCTAGCTCTGAATAACGTTGTGGGTTATCTGAGTAGATAAAGTTTGCCCTGGTGGCATAAATAAAGATACGCTCATCACCGCTTAGGCTCCAGCTTATATTGTCTTCATCTGAGCTCCCGGCAAAAGTCACAAAGGTCATTTCGTCGGCAGAACTGGGTCGTATTGGAGTATCATAATAAACTCCGGCGACTTTTGCCGGCACAAACTCAAGGCATTGACCACTAACCCGTACACTATTTGGAACCGCACCCCGCACTTCCCGGGTCACACGCTCAATGGCAAAACGGCTTTTCTCTATGGTCTGCAACCGCTCAGCACCGGTCGAAAACATTTGCGCGCCAATGCCAATAAACTGAAAGCTAAAACCCGCCACTATGGCCAGCAACACAATAACAATAATGAGTTCTATTAAGGTAAAGCCCCGTTGCGCTCTCATCACCAGTTCCCTTTTATGGAGCTGAACTCTATGCGCTCGTCTTGAGGAGTAATAACTGTGACCGTTATTCTTTTAAGTTCATTTGCATTTTTTTCTGTGACACAAACAAATGCCTCAAAACCATTGTAACGATTCGGTGAGGAGCCACTCAATTCATCTCCACTTAGCCTCAAGCCGTTATAGTCGTCCACATCATCAAACTGTTCTCGCTGAGCTTCTTCGGCATTTGGGGTGCTACCGTCACCAGGACACGGAGCCGGCGTTGTGCAACTCCCCGACCCTTCAGAGCAGCGTTCATACTGATTACCGATATTAGAATTTTCATCAAACCGCCGGGCCATTATTTCATTCATAAGGCTTTGCCCAACTTCCGTTGCCCTAATCTGCTGCCAGGGGTCCACACTTTGACGAAACAGCTGGCCCAACCCGGTTGTCACCACCAAAGTAACAATAGCAATAACCACAATGCCGGCAATAAGCTCAATGAGTGTGAAACCTGTCTGTTTATTGCGCATCGATAAAGCCTTCTTTATTAATGCTAATGGCTCGGATTACGCCTAAGTTTTCGGTAATCGTTATTGTGCAACCGCCAGTACAACCTTGTGTTGGCTGCCCTAGTGCATTGAAGCCAATAGTTAGGCCTGAAGGTGAAAACGTGATGTCATCTAAATTGCTGAGCTGAAGACTATTGTCTTCGCTGTAAGGCGGGTTACCCAAAGTGCTTTCTGTTACCGAAATACTATAATCATTCACAGTATCTTGCATTGCTTGCTGCTGAACGGCTCGCAAAATACCCATCGCTTGTAAGCGGGCTGTTTGGCTTTTTGTGCCAGAATCACTAATAAATAAGGGGCTAGCCGATACGGCTAAGATACCGATGATGACCAGTATGATGATGAGTTCTATAAGAGTGAAGCCTCGGGACTTCATAGTTAGCCTTTAAAAAGCCCACAGCTGAATGGCTGCAGGCTCCTAAAGTCGGATTTAACAGCCAGTCGTTACAATAGTAATTACTGGAGGGGTATTAGAATCAGCCGCATCTGAATATGTCGCGTAACAGTTCGTGTCGGTAATATCCCCTACCGCTGCCGTTGTAGGATCTACTACTTGATCACCTGGGGCAATTGAAATGGTACCGCTATTTGCAAAAAACGCCCAGTCCGTTGTTACTGTAGTAGCAGGATCAACATTTGTTGCATCTAAATTGGCAGCAGTAACAATGCCTGCCTGTGTCGCTGCTGGATAACCGTTCACAGTAGCTACACCATTAACTGTCACTGGAGCAGCCGAAGTGCCATCCAGGTCATCATCAATCGCAGCTCTTGCATATACTGTCTGAGTCGCGCCCTGCATTGCTCCTTTCAACCCTTTAACAGTCGAAGTGCGAGCATCACTAGAAAAGTTAATAAACTGAGGCGCAGCAGTTACAGCCAGAATCCCCAAAACTACGATGACAATGATCAGTTCGATCAGAGTAAAACCTTTTTGATTGCGCATAATTAAAACTCTCAATTGTTGTTTAAAAATATTTCTATATAGAAATTATTGGTTATTGCTGTGAATACTCACGCCGCCATTGCGTGGATTATAAACGAAAGCATTGCCCACTGTCAGATAATCATCACCCGATGGCGCTGTTGCTTCATTTTTTATGGTGTTCGTTAAATAATAAACACACATATCGTTACCTGCCGCACTATCCTGTGTCACGTAAGTAAAATAACGGGTCTGCTCAAGGTTACTAAAATCGGTTGTAACCGTTGGTGCGCCCTGCAAAATAGACTGCATAACACTTACACAGTCCTCAGCTACCAGGTTTTCGTCGTGCGCTGCGTCGTTGTCACCACTAACCGGGTATCCGGTATTGCCATCCACATAAAGCAGAATTTGGTCCAGCGATACTTCAGCCCCGGAACCCGTGCTGCTATCACCTTTCGGACGTCCGCTAAGCTCCCACTCACCCCGAACAATGCCTACAGCACTGGCAAAACCGCCAGCTACGCCTTCAAGAGCTGCGTCTTCTGCGTCTGATGATACATCGGTAAACCGGGGAATAGCCGCGGCGGCCAATAACCCCAGAATAACCACCACGATAATCAGCTCTATGATAGTGAAGCCTTGCTGCTTTCTCATTTTAGTTCTCATACTAAAACTCCAGTGGAATCCATTTTATGACATTTCCTTAACACTTAACACCAGCTTTCTCTTTATTTTCGAACGACCTGACCCTGCTTATCGTGATAGCTAAACCAGGCCCGTTGGTTAACTTCGTAATAACAGCTGTTTAGCTCCGCTTTGGTCTGCAAAGCACTGGCTGGTATTTCACCGCCCAATTGCTGCCATAAGCGCAGGCAGCCTTGTTCAACCGAAGGCCAGCCCTGACTATTCATGACTATTTTCACTTGCTGCTTTCTGCTTTCATTCAGCAAGGCCACTTCTTTCGGCTTGCCGCGGCGCATCCATTCGGTGCGAGCCAGCCAAAGCGAGTCAATAAAACGCGATACTGCAATGTCTAACTCGGTTTGACGCCACTTTTGCGGCTCGTTAATAAGTACCATTCTGGCGGCCACCGCAGCCAGTATCAACAAAAGCAATACCACCAGAATGTTCTGAAAACGTTGAATGCCCTTACGTTCATCCTTTGTTTCCCGTGTCATTAGCGTCCCTGGTATGCGCTCATCATGTCCCACATTGGGGTAAATATTCCCAGCGCGAGAATCAGTACCATCACCGCGACCACAGCTATCATTATCGGCTCAATACGCGCGGTTAAAGTTTTCAGATCGTAATCGGTTTCACGCTCATAATATTCAGCCACTTCCAGTAACAGCACATCGACCCGACCGGTTTCTTCACCAACGGATATCATTTGCAGAATCAGCGGAGTGAAGAGTTCCGACTGGCGGGCAACTCGTGACAAATTCTCGCCACGCTCAATACCCCGGCGCATTTCTATAATGCGTTTTTCCATCCAGGCGTTATCAACAGCTTCGGCCACCAAGGATAAAGCCTGAGTCAGCGGGACTCCGGCACCAATCATCACCGAGAAACTGCGCGCAAAGCGGCCTAACATGGAACGCATTAAAATAGAGCCAATAACCGGAATTTTTAATTTAAACCCGTCCCACTTTAGCCGGCCGCTATCTGTGCCAACGTAGTAGCGAATACCGAAAAAACCGCCCACCATGGCTAGCAGCAGCACATGCCAGTAGCCGACAAAGAACTGAGAGGACCCGAGCAGCGCCCGTGTCGCCCAGGGGAGTTCAACATTAAACCGACTGAACATGGACGCAAAAGTTGGAATAACAAAAATGTTCAGCACGAAAATAGCGATAACCAGTGCTATCAGAACGAAACTCGGATAACGCGTGGCAGCTTTTATTCGTTTCCGGGTGTCTTGTTCTTTTTCTAAATACACCGATAACTGCTGAAAAGACTCTTCCAGCTGTCCGGTATTTTCTCCCACATGCACAATGGCAATAACCAACCGGGGAAAAACGCCTCGGTGCTGGGACATAGCGGTTGATAAATTCCGCCCCCGCTCCAGTTGATCATGCACATCTTTCAGAGTTGTCCGC
This sequence comes from Idiomarina sp. ST10R2A5, assembly GCF_051842325.1. NCBI lineage: Bacteria > Pseudomonadati > Pseudomonadota > Gammaproteobacteria > Alteromonadales > Idiomarinaceae > Idiomarina > Idiomarina sp. ST10R2A5. The sequence goes on from NZ_JBNIEX010000002.1 coordinate 371,945, forward strand.
AGACGCTTATTTTGCGTGGTATCGGCAAGGCCTTCAATGGCTCTTAACATAGGAATACCGGCATGTGTCAGCGAGTACATCTGCCGGCAGAAAATAATCAGTTCGTCTAATGAGACTTTCTGCTGAAAAGCTGACTTTAAACTTTCACCAAAGCTGCTGTTGAGTAACGAAAAGCCCTGTCCTCCGGCCGGGTTAATGGACAAAGGAACCAACCCGCGCCGCATGAGCACGTCAGCGGCATTACGCTCATCGCTGGCATCAACTGAGCCGCGTTGTAGTTGGCCTGACTTGTCCCGGGCGCGATAACGAAACTGCATCAGATGCTGTCCTCAACGCTTTCAGCCAGGAATAACACTTCATCCACACTGGTAACGCCCTGCCGCGCGTAGTCGAGTGCGACCGTTGCCATGGACTGATAGCCCGGATGCGCTTTGGCAGCCGCAGCAAATTCACGGGTGTTGCCGTCACGTAAGGCATCCATCATAGGCGTGTTCATTTCAAGCAGCTCAAATACACCGATACGCCCCCGGTATCCAGTATGGTTACAGCTCTGACAGCCAGCTCCGCGTTTAAAAGCATACTTGGAGCTACCCTCTTTCAAATGCTCCAGCCACTGGCGTTCTGGTTCATCGGGCTGATAATCTTCGGTGCACTTATCACACACCCGACGCACCAGACGCTGAGCCAGAATACCGCGTAGCGCCGCAGCAACCAGATACGGCGGCGCGCCCATATCAATTAAGCGCATAGCACTGGTGATAGCGTCGTTGGTGTGCAATGTGGATAAAACCAGGTGACCAGTGATGGAGCCGCGCAAACCTATTTCTACGGTTTCGTGGTCACGCATCTCACCGACCATAATAATGTCAGGGTCCTGACGTAAGGTGGTACGCAACACGCGTGAGAAATCCAGGCCGATTTTACTGTTTACCTGCACTTGAGATATACGCGGCAGGCGATACTCCACCGGATCTTCAACCGTAATGACTTTTTTGCCTTCGGTGTTTAATTCACTCAGTGCGCCATACAAGGTTGTCGTTTTACCGGAACCCGTCGGGCCCGTTACCAATAGCATACCGTGCGGTCGTTTTATCAGGTTACGTACGCGTTTAAGAATTGAGTCCGGCATACCGGTTTGCTCTAAAGACAATAAGCCAGCTGACTGGTCCAGCAGACGCAGTACGCACGACTCACCATACTGCACCGGCATAGTCGATACACGAACATCAATACTGTGCTTGCGGACCTTCATATTAAAACGTCCGTCCTGAGGCAGGCGACGCTCGGAGATATCCAGTCCGGCCATCAGCTTAAGGCGCAATACCAGCGCATTGGCAATATTGGTTTCATCCAGAACATTTTCCTGCAGCACACCATCAACCCGCTGACGGATACGGAGCTTACGATCATCCGGCTCAATATGAATGTCAGACGCGCGAACTTGCACTGCATCTTCAAAGATTGACTGCAGTAACTTGGCGACAGTTGCTTCGTCCGTATCGTCATCAAGGCTGAGTTGGCCCAGTTCAAATTCACTGGTGTCTTCGTATTCGTCTTGTAACTGGCTGGCAAAGGTCTCAATTTCCTTCGTGCGTCGGTACAGGTTGTCGAAGGCCTGCATCAACTCACCCTCAGGCACAACCGCCAATTCAACCTGACGTGGAGCCAGCAACTGGTTTATCGCGTCAATTGAAGACAAATCGGCCGGGTCACTCATGCCAACCAGGGCTTTCTTGTCATCGGCTTCAATCACTAAAGCGCGATGCCGGCGAGCCTGAACCTCAGGCAGTAACTTGAAAGCCTCCGGTGGGATTTTCCGCTCAGAAATACTAATAAGCGGAAGTTTCAATTGCTGCGCCAAAAACTCCAGTAACTGATGCTCAGAAATGTAACCTAGACCGGTTAGCGTTGCCCCCAACTTTCGGCCGCTGAGATGCTGCTCTTCCAAAGCCTTATGCAGTTGATCTTCAGTGATGATTTGCTCATGAACAAGCAAATCACCCAGTCGCATTTTAAGACGTGGGCGCTTCATTGTTCACCTGCCGGTTCACTTGCCTCTAACAAAGCAATTTGCTGATGAATAAAGTCGACCGTGGGGCGATGCGTAATTCGCGTTAATGCCTCTTCATAAGAGGCTAAAGCTGTTTGCGGTGCAAATTCCTGCTGGGCTAAGGCTTTACCCAAATACCAGCGGCCCTGCGCCGGTTCCGCCACAATAAGGCGCTGATAAGTATTGGCAGCCGTCTGATAGTCACCCACTTCCTGAGCTAACAGCGCTTGTTTCTGAACGTAGTCCGGGTAGTCTGTGGCACTTGGTGTCGCCTGCTTTAACAAGCTTAGTGCCGCCGCCGGACGGGCTTCTTTTTCTAAAATGCGGGCGCTTAATAACCGAAACTCAAAGTCAGACGGGTCACGTTTAAAACCTGCCTCTAATGTCGTCAGAGCTTGAGATACCTTGTTGCGCCCAAACTGAAGCGCTGCCAGTTTCTTTCGAACATTTTTATTGTCCGGAGTTACAGCCAACGCTTTACGCCAATGCTCTTCAGCTGAAGTTAACCGCCCCTGTTGCTGCGCTTTCTGCGCTTTCTCAATATGTTGTTCAGCAATTTCAGCCGGTGAAAGTTGTACGGGTTGCTTACTAAACTCACCGCTCGGCTCAGCTTCGTCGCTGCTGTTATCCGCGGTCGATTCAGGCTCTTCTTCAACTGCTTTAGGCTCAACCTCTTTACTTTCAGGCGCGGGTTTTGCCTCACTTATAGGCTCAGACACCGCCACTGATGCGAGGTTATTCTGGTCAATGGCAGTTTGTTCGCGCGAGCCAGTCTCTTGTGCATCGGCACGTTCAGTGGGTACCGTAAATGCAGATGAATCAACTAATGGCTCAACGCGCTCCTGCACTAAGGGCATGTCAGCGGCTTCGCTTTCAGTTACCGTCATCACGTCATCATCTGAGGACTGCCACCAAAAAAACACCAGAGCAAGCGTAATAACAATGAGTGACGCTAACAGCCACAACCCAAAACGATGACTTCCTCGGCGCTCCACCGCGCTACTGGCAGCATTTTTCGAAAACGGTTGCTGGCCACGGCGATCAAGATCCTTCAAGACTTTATTGATTACGCTCATAGAAAACCACCCATTTTCCAATAACTAACAGCGGCAGCAGCCAGGAAAACAAAGCCGACTGACACAGTAACAGGTAGCCAAACAGAGCGGGTTGACTCAGTATCTTCGGTATCCTTAACCGCCAGCTTCAAATCTTTTGAAGACAGTTGGCGCCGACCTTCTCCGTAAGCTAATAGCAGCATTTTATGGCAGAGCATATTAACCAATCTTGGTACCCCGCGGCTGCTCCGGTGCAGGCCTTTTATCAGTTTCCAGTCAAAAATTGGCGCACCTTTATAACCGGCCACATCCATTCTATGGGCGATGTATTCCGCTGTCTCATCGACGTTCATGGCCGTCAGTTTATGCGCAAAGCTAATGCGCTGACGCAACTGCCGGAAAGCTTTTTGAGATAAGCGCTCATCGAGCTCTGGCTGACCGAGCAAAATAATATGCACCAATTTGCGCCGCTCAGTTTCCAGATTGGACAATAAACGCAAAGCTTCCAGACTTTCCTCTGGTAACGCCTGCGCCTCATCAATCAAAATAACGACCGCCTGCCCGCTTTTATTAACATCCAGCAAACGTTGCTGAAGAGCTCGCGCCAGTTTTTGCTGGTTAGTTAACTGCTCGGTTTCAACTGACAATTCCTGAGCAATGGCCAGCCTCAGCTCAGCCGGATCCAGATAGGAGTCAGGAATATAGGCCGTTTTAAAAAAGTCAGGAATATCGTTCAGTAACCGCCGGCATAGCAGAGTTTTACCGGTTCCCACTTCTCCGGTAATTTTAATAAAGCCCTCGCCGGTTTTCAGCGCAGTCAGAACCACCTCGAAAGCCTCGTGGTGGCTTTTCAAGTCGTAGTAGAACTGCGTGTTCGGCGTTATCGTAAAAGGCAGTTCGCGTAAGCCGTAATGGTATAAATACATACTACCTATTGCTCAATGTCCGGGAACCATTCCTGCAGCAGTTCGCGTGATCGTTTCAGTTCATCTCGCCAGGTATCAACACCGACTACCGTGGGCTTCAGTAATATAACCAACTCTTTCTTTTCCTGACGGTTACGGCGATTCGTGAAAAGCTCACCGAACAACGGAATGTCGCCTAGTAACGGAACCTTACCCACTTCTTCAGAATTTGTGGTTTGCATTAAACCACCCAACACAACAATTTCACCGTTGCGGGCTTTTACTATGGTATCGGACTCGCGAATGTTGCTGCGCGCCAGCGGCAGTACCGACTCTTTTCCTGACACGGTGATGACTTTCTCCTGTTCGCTGGTTTTGACCACTGACGGATGAACATGCAAAATGACTTCGCCGTCATCGCTAATTTGTGGTGTAACATCCAGAGAGATACCGGAGAAAAACGGTGTGAACTCGATATCAGAGTCTGACGACGAAATACCGCCGGAATCAAGTGAAGTGCGGCTGGTCACGTCGGTAACAAAATACTCGTCTTCACCAATTTTAATGACCGCTTTTTGATTATTCGACGCACTGACACGAGGGTTCGACAGAACCTGAACCGTGCCTTGGGTTTGCAGCATTTCTATCATGCCACTGAAATTATTTCCTTCGTCGGTGTAAGTAAGACCGAATAACCCACCAATAGCCGCTGACGTCGCGTTAGTTGGGGTCACGCCATTGAATTCCACTCCAAAACCCGCATTGCCGGAATAGATATCGCTCCAGTTAATACCCTGCTGATAACTGTCGTTCAGTGTTACTTCAATAATGCGTGCTTCCAGAATCACCTGACGTTGTAAGCGCGACTCAAGGGTTTCGATGAAGTCGCCAACAGCGCGAAGCTTGTCGGCTGACGCAGTCACACTAACCACCCCGGCCTGCGGCGACAAGACTACATTGCCGTTACCTATGATGCCTTCAATAACTTCTTTTAAGTCGCCCCACAGGTTGGTTTCCGATTGCGTGGTAATACTGGAACCATTGCCTTGCATGGAGTTTTGACGTGAGTCGCGGCTGTACTCACCACTACCGCCGAAGGGACTCGCTCCAGAAACATTGGTGTTATTCGTATTTCCGCGATTAGACTGGTTATTGTTATTACGCTCATCACTGACGCCACCGCCGGAGATTTCAGTTTGTGACATGCCAAAACGCCGCAGTGATAAATAGTCGAGCGAAAACGTTTGAGTACGCACACCGGAAGGGAAGATTTGAATTGTACGGCCGGAGCGACGCACTTCAAAGCCGTACATGTCCTGCACCGCGTCCAGCGTTTCATCCAGAGTGACATCTTTCAAGCTCATTGAAATTTCGCCGCTGACATTCGGATGCACCAGAATGTTATAAGGGGAATCGGCAGCCAGACCGTAAAAGAAAGCTTTTGCATCAACTCCATCAGCCTGCAGAACAAAGCGAGGCTCTTCCAACAATGCTAAGCCGTCTTCTTTCTGCCCATTTGCGCTTTGACTTAAAAAGTTACTGACTTCAGCCGGCATAGCCGACTTTTTAGCAGACGCCTTTTTCTCGGCAGTTTCTGGCTTCATTGCCTCATTTGCTTCGTCTGGTGAATAGCTCGGTTGATAAGCACAACCTGCTACTACCGCCAGTAATAATGCGCCTGTCGCAACTTTTATCATTGTACCGCCCCCGGGGTGCCTTTCTTATTCTGTTTTATCGGCTTAAATAAAGTAATCTCGACCACTTCATTACTTTTTTCAACGATCACACTGTTTGGTTTTATTGACGTTACTCTTATACCATCGACCCGCTCTCCCGGCTTGACCCATTGGCCATTTAACCGCGCTGATTGGCTCTGCTCAGAATACAGAATTTGGGTCAATTTCAGTTCTTCTGCCCAGCTGTCCAAACTTGCTATTGTTTCCGTTTCATTGACCGGAGGCCGGGTTGGATCACGCTCTTGCGACAACGCAAAAAAGGGCAAAGTTGCCAGCAGCAATACAAGTAAACTACGCACTGATAAACTCCTTATCAGTACTCAGTAAATACCAGACAATAGTCACTGTTGCTGTCGGATAATTCGTCACTTGGTACTCAAAGTTCGCCCACCGCACACTTGGATACTCCGTTTGCAGTTTATCGACAAATTTCGATACAGCAAAAAAACGTCCGCTGAACTCCGCCTGAATAGCATGTTGATAGAGCTTAATTGAACCGGTTTCAAACACCACTGACGGCTCCTGCGCTTCCACGCTTTGCATTTCCAACTCAGAAGCGTGTCGTAATACCCCTTGCAAAAACTGTTTACGCTGGTCGGCAGGTAATAGCACGGTGTTTCCTGAGAAATCTTCTTTGGCCACAACCAAACGCCGCTGTAGTTGCTTAATCTCTGCTTTCACCGGCGCGTTCACATCTTTACTTAACTGAGTTCTTAACTCTTGCTGCAATTGCTTCAGCTGTTCCAGTTGCGACTCAATACGACGGTTATCAGCCTGCGTACTTTTGTTCTCTTCAACAGTTGGAACAATTAAGTAACTGATAAGAGGCAGTGTCACAACAAGAAAAGCTGCCAAGGCCATCAACGCACGCTGGCGAGCAGGCATAGCGTCAAAGTTTTCTTGTAATTTTAGCCACCAGTTCATCATCTCTATTTGTCCTCGTCGGTCCTGACGCTTTGCAACAGAAACTGTTGGTAGCCCTGTTCGCTTCGCTTAAGCTCAACAACAGCAAAGCGCTTGTCTGCCAGCAAGTCAGACTGGCCGAATTTATCCATCCACAAAACGAGTGCTTCACTATTTAACGCCTGCCCATGCAAACGAATATTCTCGCCCGCAATTGAAAAATCAGTAAGCCAAATAGCTTCCGGCGTTATTTGTGCCAATTCATTTAAAAAGCTGCTAACCGAAGACGACTGACCTTGTTGGAACTCGCTAATTCTGCGACTGAAACTTTGCGTATCCTGAAGTTGTTGTATGAGCTCTTCTTTTTCTTCACGTAACTGCAGGCTAGGCTCTCGCCGTTCAAGTCGTTCCCGGGCACGAGTCAGATCATCGTTAACCGCCTGTAAAGCATTCGATAATTTTTCATTTTCCTGGGTAACTGCTGAATTTTGCCATTGAGTAACCACAACTACAGCTATGAGCAGCGCCAGCCAAACACCTAAAACAGCGCTTAAACGAGCTAAGGTCAGGCGCTGTTTAATTGGCTGCAAGTCACGACGATAAAGGTTTACCCACTGCTTCATGAGGACACCTCTAACAATGCGCCCATGCCTGCCAAATCGGAATAGTCGTCTTCGCGTAATTCAGTTGCCCACTTGGGGTACGAATAAACGCTGCACTCAACAGCTAAAAGCTCTGACAGACTACTCTGCACTGCCGATAGCTGTCTGTGCTCAACCGCTAAAATAATGCGGCTAATGGGTGCCTGCCGTAAATGACTTTCAAAATAGTCAACCGAACGCTGGAGCTCGGTTGCCAGCGGCTCCAAAGCTCCCGTCTGTATCTCTTCAGCGGTATAGCTCGAAATATCGGTGACACCACGTAGCAAACGCGTAAACATCAACCCTTTAGGCGTGTTAATTTGCGCGATATAATTGCCACTTGGGTTCTGGTACAAGGTTAACTCAGCATGGTTTTGAATTTCGACCAACCGGGGCAAGGCTAACTCCGCAATACCAATGTCCGTTAGCTGCAGATCATGCTCGCTAAAAAAATCGACCCAAGGTTTTAAGTCGTGCTTATTCGCTGCAACTGCAACTACTTTATCCTGCCCCGAAGGTTGTTCAGGAAACTCATAGTAATCGGCGATAATCTCATTGCCAGAGAGGGAAACTAAGTCGCTTAAGCTGTATTTTAAACTCTCAGAGATTTCATCGGAGTCAAGCATGGGTCTATCTACTTGAACCGATTCATATAAGTCAGTACCCAAGACTAAAATCACCTGCGCATGCTTTAGAGACATACGCGAATATTTGCTCAGCAACGCGCCCGCTTCTTTAACCAGTGAGCCACGCTTTACTTGCTCATGATCGTTAACAATCAGTTCAGGTGACTCGGCGAGTCCTTTAGCAATAAGGAGACGGACGCTGGTTTGCGTTATCTGAAAGCAAATACGGTGACCATTTTGTTTCTGCTTCGAAAATCCTAACACCCAGCAGCATCCTTTATTATTTTTTCATGTATGTTAACAGAAACTTTGCACCGCTCATTACAAAAAGAATACGGTTCAAGCAGTTTATATCTTTCATCATAGCCCATTTGTCGTGCTTTAACTGTAATACTAGCACTTGAGCTTCCATTGCAAACTCGAGCCAGCCCAGTAAGGCACCATGGGTCCTGTTGCTGTATCTACCGTATCAGCCACAGTCCATTCCTGCTGAACAAGTTCAATGGTATCTGTATTACGCGGCAATTGATAAAAATCGGCACCATAGCCACTGGCAAAGTTAGCCAATTTCTCCAATGCATTATGCTGGCTAAAAAACTCAGCATAGAGCTCTATAGCCGCAGGTGCCGAGTAACATCCGGCACAACCACAGGCCGTTTCTTTACTCGCCTGCACGTGTGGAGCAGAGTCCGTTCCCAGAAAAAACTTCGGGCTTCCGGACAGTGCAGCCTGTTGCAGTGCCTGTTGATGTGTGCGGCGCTTTAAAATTGGCAGACAATAATTATGCGGGCGAATTCCTCCAACGAGTAAATCATTCCGGTTCATCAGCAAGTGCTGCGGTGTCATAGTTGCTGCGACATTGCTGTTGGCGTTTGTCACAAACTCAACGGCGTCCGCGGTTGTGATGTGTTCCAGCACAAGCTTTAAGTTAGGGAAACGCTCAGTTATTGGAATTAAATGACGTTCAATAAATACGCGCTCACGGTCAAAAATATCAATATCGCTGTCGGTCACTTCGCCATGCACAAGCAGTGGCACACCGTGTTCCTGCATAGCAGCTAACACCGGCCCTAATGCTTCAACTGACTTAACCCCCGCAGCGGAGTTTGTGGTTGCCCCCGAGGGGTAGAGTTTGAAACCGATAATGTGGTCATTAGCAGCGGCTTCGGCAACTTGCTCAGGTGTGGTTTCAGCCGTGAGATACAAAGCCATTAACGGGTTAAAGCTAGCGTCTTCGGGCACCTCTTCCATAATCCTTGCCCGATACTCTAAAGCCGCTTTTACGGTGGTAACCGGCGGAACAAGGTTTGGCATAACAACGGTGCGATGAAAAACAGTTGCCGAAGCAGGTACGGTTGTTTTCAACATAGCCCCGTCACGCAAGTGCAGGTGCCAGTCATCTGGTCTTGGAATGGTTAAGCTTTGCATAGTCACTTCTGGCTAAAAAATGATAAAGCCAGTATACCATTAAGTTCCTTCGCAAAAACCTTTAATCTGTATTCTATTTGAGCGTTTTAGCGCAACCCCATGGCTTCTTTCCAGTGCTTGCGACAGCATGACACGTACCTATCGTTACCACCAATCGCAATTTGCTGCCCCATGCGAATGGCGTTGCCTTTTTCATCAACCCGCAAAGACATGGTTGCCTTGCGCCCGCAGTGACATATGGTTTTCATTTCCACCAATTTGTCCGCTATAGCCAGCAACACCGCACTTCCCGGAAAGGCATTACCAAAGGCATCGGTCCGAATGCCGTAACACATCACAGGAATATTGTCGGTATCGGCCAGGCTGGACAACTGCCAGACTTGCTCTTCACTTAGAAACTGAGCTTCATCAATTAATACACAGTCAATTGCCTGTTGCATATAGCGGGCACGCACCACTGCCGCCAAGTCGGTTCGGTGAGTAAAGGACACTGCGTCACGGCCAATACCTAAACGCGACGCAATACGCCCTTTGCCGGCTCGGTCATCTAAAGCCGGCGTCATCAATAACACATGCTGGTCGCGCTCTTCGTAATTATGAGCCACTTGCAACAGCGAGGTACTTTTCCCCGCATTCATTGCCGAATACGTAAAATATAGAGAAGCCATTTTGTTCTATTTTTTTAGGTTATTGTGGTTAGATCCTGGCAGAGATTACCACGATTTTATGGCATTATGGGACAAAGCAACCTTAAGGCAGGAGTTCTCTATGCAATATTCCCCCGAATTTATTAAAGCCATTCCTAAAGCTGACTTACACCTGCACCTGGACGGCAGCCTCCGTGCCAGCAGTTTAATTGATATGGCTAAACGCGCTGATATCGAACTCCCTAGCTATACCGAGGAAGGTTTATTTGATTTAGTTTTTAAGTCTCACTACAACAATTTGGGTGAGTACCTGAATGGTTTTCAGTACACCTGTGCAGCCTTGCGTGACTTAGAAAACCTGGAGCAAGCCTCTTATGAGTTAGCCGTCGACAACCAGAATGAAGGGGTTAATTACATCGAAGTGCGCTTTGCACCGCAACTGCTAATGGATCCGAGCAAAGGCGTAACCTTTGATACCATTATGCACGTCGTTAACGACGGCCTTTTACGTGCAAAGAATGAATACAACAGCAGCGCCGACGTAAAAAATGGCGATAAACCGCCATTTGAGTACGGCATTATCAACTGCGCAATGCGCATGTTTGGTAAAAAAGGATTCTCACCCTATTACACGCAAATGTTCCAGCTAATGCGTGACTTTGAATCCATGCAGGTGATTAAAACGGCCGCAATGGACTTAGTCCGCGCCAGCGTTCGTATGCGCGACGAAGAAGGGATGCCTATTGTGGGGCTGGATATTGCAGGGCAAGAAATTGGCTACCCGGCAGGTGAGTTTAAAGAAGTGTATGAATACGCTCACGAAAACTTTTTACTCAAAACCGTGCACGCGGGCGAAGCTTATGGTGCTGAAAGCATTTTTGAAGCCTTAACCAAATGCCATGCCGACCGCTTAGGCCATGGCTACTCACTGTTTTCTCCTGAAATGACTCAGGATCCAAACATTGAAGACCCAAAAGCCTATGGCGACAGTCTGGCGTCCTATATAGCCGATCGCCGCATTGCGGTTGAAGTTTGCCTGACCAGTAACCTGCAGACCAACCCCGAAATAGGCGACATTAAAAACCACAACTTTCAGCACATGCTGGATCATCGCCTGGCCACAATTATTTGTACCGACAACCGTTTGGTCTCGCGCACAACGGTTAGCAACGAGTACCAATTGGCTGTCGATAACTTCGATATTTCATTGAAACGCCTGAAAGATATTGTTGCTTACGGCTTTAAGAAAAACTTCTTCCCGGGCCGCTATGTGGATAAGCGCGACTATGCCAAACAAAACCTTAAGTACTTTGACAAGGTAGTCGAGAAGTTTGGTCTGTAGTCAACGACTACCGAGTTTATAAGGTCACGTCCCCTTATTGATAGAACTGCTAACTTTGACACTGTTCTGCTTGAGTGAATCATCCAGGGTTTGCTGCAGAACAGTTTCAAGCTGTTCGGGGTTGGTAACCTCATCAATGCAAGTCCAGCAGTTCCGGCCATGCTGCTTGCCGTAGTACATCGCCAAATCTGCCAGTTGTATTAGTTTGTTCCAATGCACTCCCGCATCGCCGTATGGGCTGTACGGATATATAGCTCCACCAATAGAGCAGGAAACCTTAACTTTGAGTCCCGACGGCAAATCAAACTCTTCCTCACCGACAACGATCCGTATTCGCTCCGCTAAACCATGGTAGTTATCAAGATCATCCAGTTTTGCAACCAACAGAAACTCTTCTCCACCCCAACGGGCAAGTATGTCACTTTCTCGTCGTACGGATTTAACTCGTCTACTAAATTCCACAAGTACCTGATCACCGACCTCATGCCCATAGGTGTCGTTAATCATTTTAAATTTGTCGATATCAAAAAGATAAATAGCGACTTTCTTAGTATCTTCACTTCGATTAGAGAGCACAGCAGAGTCAATGTACTTGCGAATGTTGTGCTCAAGATAAGAACGGTTATTCAGCCCGGTTAACATATCGGTCTTGCTCAGTTTTTCAAAACGTTTAGCCTGGCGGAACTTTTGACGCAGCTGAAGCAGGCCAAAAATAATCACTAAAACAAAGATACTGGCCAATGCATAGGTTAACCGAGTTTGAGTTTCCCGGCGCTTGCTCTCAGTTTCTTTTAATAACTGTTCTTTTTCCAGCAGCTCGTCCTGCAACTGAGACTCCAGTTTTAAGCGACTAAGCTCCGCGCTGGACGCAACGGCACTGGCGCTTTGCTTTAATTGCGGCTCGAGGGTCTCAAGGTATAAGGCGTAAAATTTCTGAAGCCCCTGATACTGTAACTCCTCTTGCTCAAGCTCCGACATCCGCTTGTAAACATCCAGTTTCACTTCGAGTTGCGTATCGGGATGCAGATTATTACAAGCACTTATGGAGCCAGCTTGCTTTAATCTAAGCTGTATCAATTGCTGATAACATTTTAGGTAACGAGCAGTAATATCATCCGGTGCCGTGGTTTGTAATGATTGATCTAAGAAATTCGCAGCTAGTTCCTTTTTATCCAATAACACTGCAGACAAGGCAGAAAAAACCAGAGTGGATTTCAACAGTCCCGCATCATCAGACTGAACCTTATCGAACCACTCAAGCGCAGCATCATAATCTTTCAAGTGCAGGGTATTAGCTACTCCCAAATTAAAATAGGTCAGGCTGATAGTATTCTGAGCCATACGCTCTTCAATCTGCCCTTCTTCCATTAACTCTTTGGTACGCCGAAGCACTTGCTGATGCAGTTCGACACCTTTTCCCATATATTCTTTGTCACCATACATAATATAGAGCGTCGCGGTATTCTGCATGACGGTGTTCAACACAGGCCAGTTTACTGCAGGGTCTTTAGCAAGCTCGAGTGCACGTTCAAAGCTATTAAATGCCAGTCCAATATGACCGTTACTTGACTGTATCCAGCCGATTTCTGATAGCAGCTCAGTTGCATATTCAGTCCCACCTAACTCAAGCGCGTCTTCATGCAGGGCGATAAGCTCGGCTAGTTTTTCTTCATATTCCGCATCCTTTACCGAAACGCATAAATGCCGATAAAAAATATCGAAGTCCTTGGGAGGATGGAGTTGGCAGGCTTGTGCAGTTAACTCAGTCTCATAATAGAAGTAGTGTTGATAAGCTAACTCTCGCTGAAGACGATACTCATCAGCGGGTCCCTCGGCTTGTTCCAGATGCTCCGTTAAATAATTAATTCGCTCTAGATAGGAAAGCGACTCAAACTCCTCGGCTAAAGGAGGAAGCTGCTCGAGTTTTTCTACGGTAACTTCATTCTCCTCTTGAGCATCAGCTAAAAAGGAAACAACGAAAACCAAACTAATAAGCAATTGCATTGTATTCAGTCGCATAGCTTCAATTTAGAGCCTATACAAGAAAATGACAAGCAAATAGAAAGCAAAGACCCCCTTAAATAAGGGGGTCAATGATAATACAGCCACACTTAGAAAGCTGGAAAACTAGAATGGAATGTCGTCATCAAAGTCGTTGTCCGGTGAAAACGGTGCAGGTTCTGCCGGTTTCTGTTGAGGCTGTTGATTTTGCGGCTGCGCAGGCTGAGGTGCCGGACGTTGTTGCTGCGACGGCTGCGATTGCCCGCCACCATAACCGCCGCTCTGCTGACCACCAAAGCCTTGACCTTGCGGCGCTGCGCCTTGCGGTCCACCCTGAGGGCCGCCACGAGAATCCAGCATCTGCATTTCGTTAATCACAACTTCTGTCGTATAACGCTCTACATTGTCCTGCCCTGTCCATTTGCGAGTTTGCAAACGGCCTTCAACATACACTTTTGAGCCCTTCTTCAGGTACTCACCAGCAATTTCTGCCAGGCGGCGATACGCCACGCAGCGATGCCACTCTGTTTGTTCGCGCGGTTCACCGGTTTGCTTATCTTTCCAGGTTTCACTGGTAGCAATCGACAGGTTGGCTATCGCTGTGCTGTTTTGGGTATAACGTACCTCTGGGTCAGCTCCCAGGTTACCAATTAAAATGACTTTATTTACACCGCGACTGGCCATTATTTTCTCCTGTTCCTTATGCGCGTTACAACTGCTTCAATTTATTGGGCGACCGATGCCTTTTCAAGCAACTGATTAACCGCCTTTTCATCATAATGTTTTTTATCAACTTTTAAATAGGTTGCCTGATCTTCTTCAACCCACCTTGCTTCCGTTACCCCGGCTACAGTAAGTAACCGCTCACTTAGTTTCTTCGCCTTGTCCTCAGATAGTCCGGGTAATGATAACGATACACTGGTAACGCCTGCAGGATTAACCATAACTAAGCTGATGAGTAACCAACATACTAGCAAGATCAGACAGAAAACAACAACGCCAGATATCTGATAATTCTGTAAGACCCAACCGCCTGCAACACCGCCAACAAAGGCACCTAAAAACTGTCCGGTTGAATAGATACCGCTGGCACTGCCCTTACTCCCGGCGGGCGCGATACGGGTCAGTAATGACGGTAAACTGGCCTCAATAAAATTAAAACCGGTGAAAAAAATCACCAAGGCCGCGACTAGCAACCATCCGGACTGCCCGGCCACACCAATAATTAGCAGAGATACAATTAAGGTCACAATCGAAAACCGCAGCCACTGCACGGAATTGTTATTGCGGGAGCTGTGAATGATCATCGGCACCATAAACAAAATTGAGGCGGCCAGGGTTGGTAGATAAAACCAGGCATGGGTCTGACTTTCAAAGCCTGCATTTTGCAACTGGGTTGGCAAGGTCACAAACCAGGCGGTCAATATAGCGTGCAACACAAAAATACCGCTGTTCAGACACCACAATTGTTTATGTTTAAGTAAGTCTCCCAGCTCGGACAAAACCGGCAAGGATTCCCGCCGCGCAGAGGTAGTAACCACTTTCGGCACACTGAGCAGTAGTACGAAAATGCCCAGTACACCGCTGGCAGCCGTAAACCAAAACAACCCTGAAAGACCAATAACGTCACCCAGCAGAGGTCCTGCAACCAATGACACCGCAAACGCTAAGCCAATACACATACCAATGGTAGCCATAACCTTCGGCCGTTGCTCGTCACGTGACAGGTCAGCCGCCAGCGCTAATATTGCGGCGGCTATGGCGCCAAGGCCTTGCAGAGCTCGACCAACAGACACGCCGAATAAAGTATCAGCCTGCGCCGCGACCACGCTTCCGGCAACAAAAACCAGCAGCCCGCCAACAATAACGGGCTTGCGACCCAGCCTGTCTGACAACATACCCAAAGGAATTTGCAAAAGCGCCTGAGTCAGTCCGTAGGCACCAAGAGCAATACCCACCCACAATGGTGAATAGTCTGGATACTCCTGTGCATAAACTGCCAGCACGGGCATGATCAAAAACAGGCCCAGCATCCGTATACCAAAGACAGACGCGAGCGCTAAAGCGGCTTTTTTTTCAGTTTTATTCAGTTTTTGCGGTGTCATTTCACTGCTTCATAGTCAGTAATATGATAAATGATGCTGCTATTGTACCAGATGCCTAACACTGTGCGATAATAGCGTTTTGTCGTCAGTCATTTACTGAACAACAGACGGGAATTATGGATACTATTGAAGTACGCGGTGCACGCACGCACAACTTAAAAAATTTCAACCTGACGATTCCTCGCAATAAGCTTATTGTGATTACCGGGTTGTCCGGTTCGGGTAAGTCGTCACTGGCTTTCGATACGCTGTATGCCGAAGGCCAGCGACGCTACGTTGAGTCCTTATCCGCCTATGCTCGTCAGTTTTTATCGCTGATGGAAAAACCCGATGTAGACAGCATCGAGGGCTTGTCACCTGCAATTTCAATAGAGCAGAAGTCGACCTCACATAACCCACGCTCAACCGTTGGTACCATTACAGAAATTTATGACTACCTGCGCCTGATGTTTGCGCGAGTGGGCGAGCCACGCTGCCCGACACATGATGTTCCGCTTGCAGCTCAGACCATCTCGCAAATGGTCGACAACGTGCTGGCCGCGCCGGAAGGTGAGAAACGCATGTTGTTGGCGCCTATTATTCAGAACCGTAAAGGCGAGCATTTAAAGGTTCTGGAAAACCTGGCTCTTCAGGGCTTTATCCGTGCACGTATTGACGGTGAGATTTGTGACCTGAGCGATCCTCCAACACTGGAACTCCAGAAGAAACACACCATTGAGGTGGTGGTTGACCGCTTTAAAGTTCGTGAAGGTATGGAACAACGCCTGGCCGAGTCATTCGAAACCGCGTTGGACCTCAGTGGCGGAACGGCATTGGTTGTGCCAATGGAAGGTGACGGCGAGGCCGATGTATTCTCAGCAAATTTCGCCTGCCCTCACTGTGGCTACAGCATGCAGGAACTGGAACCCCGTCTGTTCTCATTCAATAACCCGGCGGGTGCCTGTACAACCTGTGACGGACTCGGAGTTGAGCAGTTCTTCGACCCGGAAAAAGTCATAGTTAACGCAGAATTATCACTAACGGGTGGCGCAATTCGCGGCTGGGACAAACGGAATTTCTACTATTATCAAATGCTGCAGTCGCTGGCGAAGCACTACGACTTTAAACTGTCGCAGCCTTTTAACCAATTGCCCGACGACATTCGTGAGAAAATTCTGTTCGGCAGTGGTAAAGAAGAAATTAAATTTACCTACATGAATGACCGCGGTGACAAGGTCGTAAGAGCGCACGCTTTTGAAGGTATTATCCCGAATATGCAGCGCCGTTATCGCGAGACTGAGTCACAAGCAGTGAGAGACGAGTTATCAAAGTATGTGGCAACGCAACCTTGTAAAAGCTGTGGCGGCACGCGCTTGCGCACAGAAGCTCGTCATGTGTTTATTCAGGGCACCACTTTACCTGAAATTGTAGAACAGTCTATTGGCGACGCACTTGAGTTTTTCCAACAACTGCATATGGAAGGCCAACGCGCCCAAATAGCAGAAAAAATTCTGAAAGAAATTAACGACCGGCTGCGTTTTTTGGTGAACGTGGGACTTAACTATTTAAGCCTTTCGCGTAGCGCAGAAACCTTGTCCGGTGGTGAAGCACAGCGTATTCGCCTGGCCAGCCAAATTGGTGCTGGGTTAGTCGGCGTAATGTATGTACTGGATGAGCCCAGCATTGGCTTGCATCAGCGCGATAATGAACGCCTGTTAAACACTCTGACGCATTTACGTGACTTAGGTAATACCGTTATTGTAGTTGAGCACGATGAAGACGCGATTCGCCAGGCAGACCACGTTATTGATATTGGTCCTGGTGCGGGTGTCCATGGTGGTGAGATTATTGCTCAGGGGCAAGTCGACGACATTGTTGGGAGTGAAGACTCACTAACCGGTGACTACCTGTCCGGCAGAAAAGAAATAGAAGTTCCGCAGCAACGCCACAAGCCCGATGAACGCAGACTCACCATTCGTGGCGCTAGTGGCAATAACTTGAAGAACGTTGATTTTAAGCTACCGCTGGGCGTACTGACCTGTGTCACTGGTGTATCTGGCTCCGGCAAATCGACGCTGATAAATAATACTTTATTCCATATTGCGCATCGCGAACTCAATGGTGCAACAACCGGTGAACCAGCCCCCTACAAAAGTGTTGAAGGGATGCAGTTGCTGGATAAAGTGGTGGATATTGACCAAAGCCCGATAGGCCGGACACCGCGTTCTAACCCGGCAACTTACACCGGAATTTTCACACCCATTCGTGAACTGTTCGCAGGCGTTCCGGAGTCACGGGCTCGCGGTTACAAGCCGGGCCGCTTCAGCTTTAACGTTCGCGGCGGACGTTGCGAAGCCTGCCAGGGCGACGGTGTTATTAAGGTTGAGATGCACTTTTTACCGGATGTTTATGTCCCTTGTGATATTTGTAAAGGCCAGCGCTACAACCGCGAAACGCTGGAAGTAAAATACAAGGGCAAGAATATCCACGAAGTATTGGATATGACCATAGAAGACGCACGTGAGTTCTTCGATCCGGTTCCGGCCATTGCACGTAAACTTCAAACCTTAATGGATGTTGGTTTATCTTATGTCCGTCTGGGTCAGTCTGCTACCACACTCTCAGGTGGTGAAGCGCAGCGGGTTAAATTGTCACGTGAGCTCTCCAAGCGAGATACCGGTAAGACCTTGTACATTCTGGATGAGCCAACGACAGGCCTGCATTTCCATGATATTAAGCAGTTACTGGCAGTTATCCACCGTCTGCGTGACCACGGCAACACAGTCGTTGTCATTGAGCACAACCTGGACGTGATAAAAACTGCTGACTGGATTGTTGACTTAGGCCCGGAAGGCGGTTCCGGCGGCGGCGAAATATTGTGTGAAGGCACACCAGAAGACGTCTGTGAAAACGAGCGCTCGCACACGGCGCGATTCTTGAAACCGATGCTAAAGCAGTCATAAAAAGGACGCAGTATGTTAACGGAAGACTTTAAGGTACGATTTTATGAGACCGATGCCCTTGGGCACGTCAATAACACCGTTATTCCCGGCTGGATCGAAACCGGGCGGTTGCCTATTTTTGAGTTCTTCGGGGAAATGTCGCCCGAAACGCAGAGCTTAATTGTTGCCCGGCTTGAGGTTGACTACTTATTTCCAATTTATTTTGGTGGCCATGTCACAGTTAAGACTTATGTTAGCCGCTTAGGTGGTAGCTCATTTGATATTACCAGCGAAATTTGGCAAAAAGATAAGCTCTGCGCTAAAGGGAAAACAGTCTTGGTCTACTTCGATTACCAACAGGAGCGTTCTGTGAAGTTATCCGATGAATTAAAAGAACGTCTGGCGACTATAACGCATCCGGAGCACCCTCTTGACGCGTGATCTCGTCAGTGGTGGGCAACAGATACATGCCCCTGATGATCTCAAAAGCTTGCTGGAGGAAATTCACCAGCAAGCGATGAAGATCACAGAAGGACATGTTGCCAACTACATTCCGGCATTAGCAGAGGTCAACCCGGAGCTCTGCGGACTTACCCTTGCCACCCTTGATGGCGAGGTATTTAACGTGGGTGATACTCACGAGCAGTTTTCCATCCAGTCCATTTCAAAAATTTTCGGCCTAATGCTGGCAATGGAGCGCTTGGGCGAAGACTTATGGGACAGAGTCAAAATGGAGCCCTCTGGCCAGGCATTTAACTCTATAGTGCAGTTAGAATGGGAAAAAGGCATTCCTCGTAACCCTATGATAAATGCCGGCGCTATTGTCGTTAGTGATGTGCTGGTGAGTCGTTATTCAGCCAGTAAGAACGCGGTTTTAAGCTTAGTCCGTACCTTATGCGGCAACGACAATGTGTATGCCGATAACATTGTACACCAGTCAGAAAAAGAACACGGCCATCGCAATGCGGCACTGGCTCACTTAATGAAAAGTTTTGGTAATATTGATGCAGACGTTGAGGAACTGCTTGATCATTACTTTTGGCAATGTGCATTAACCATGTCCTGCGAAAACCTCGCTCGCTCTTTTACTTTTCTCGCAAATGACGGAGTTTGCCCTTTTTCCAAAAAGGAAATTATGTCTAAACGGGACTCTCAGCGTATTAATGCGTTGCTATCAACCAGCGGCATGTACGACCAAAGCGGTGAGTTTGCTTTTACGGTAGGCGTTCCTGCAAAAAGTGGGGTTGGCGGCGGCATGATTGCTGTTGTACCTGACTTTGGCGTTATCTGTTCATGGAGCCCAAGATTAAACAGCTTTGGTAACAGTGCGCGTGGCATGTATATGGTCAGAGAACTTGCTAATCGTTTGGGTCTAAGCGTTTACTAACGAATTGTCGAGGGTCGGTAAGTCTGAAAACGTTCCATATTGAATCGTCTAAATAAGCTATCTATCTCGCCCTTTCGTCCCAACTCTCTTAAGTGTCTTTGGATACTTCCTGCTGTAATACTCTTATTTTCGCCGACAAGTATATGCAAGTTATAGGCAAAGCTGGCTTTTTCAGCGAGTAAAAGATTTTCGACTTTAATTTGTTGTGAACCCTCAAGCGCCGATAGTAACTCATCATTCACTATAGTGAGGTCAACCCGTCCACCTAGCACCATGCGTACGTTAATAATTCGTGAGTCAGCTAAGTAAACGGTGTACCTTTCTTTGACTTCATCTGAGGCAATTAACTCACCACCAAGCAAGTAGTGGTAGCCTTTTACACCGCCCAGAATCTTTCCCTCAAAATCATCGAAGAAAGACTGAGTTCGTCCCTCTTTTTTTGCAGTGACTAAACGCTCTTTACCACTCACCAGAGGAATTGTCTTTTCATAATTAATGTTCCGTCTATCCCAACCCCACAGTGGCGATTCAAAGAATATCACGTCGCAACACCCTGCTTCGCTAAGCGCCTCATAGCGACTCGTAGGTGGGATAATCTGAATTTGAAACTCATAACTATCCTGGTGCTCATTCAATAGCTTAACGAGCTCTCGTGTGAGATCCGTCTCAAGAACGTCTGAAAAATAAGGAGGGTAATCGTAAGCAGCTACTTTCACTGGTATCTTTGCTGCGGCAGTACCACTTATCGCAGCTAAAACGATTACAGAAAGGTATCTGAGTATTCTCAATAGACTGACTAATCGGTTAAGTATCTGCATCCATAGTTAATTTTCCGGCCCCAAATGTCAATAGTTGAGCGACCCTTCGCTTAATTATTAACAGGCATAAAAAAGCCCGGCCAAAGCCGGGCTCTTAAAATCAACAGGACAGCATTAGTCCATGATTTTTGATACGA